>DATLJU010000064.1:0-28617 GCA_035538735.1 Anaeromyxobacteraceae bacterium
TCGCGAAGACCGAGCGCTCCCACGCGCGCGGCGCCCGGCGGCCGGGCGTCGTGAAGAGCCGCTCAGCGAAGCGGGAGGCGAGCGCCGGGGAGATCCTCTCCAGCGCCTCGACGGCCACCGTCACGAGGCCTGGCGGTCCGGAACGAACGGTCGTGCTTTTATCGGGATGTACGGACATCGCGCTCTCCTTCCACTCGGGGCTGCTCAGCTCCTCGAACGGGCGTCGGCGACGAGCCGGTCGAACGCCGCGCGCGCCCGCTCGAGCGCGCGCCGATCGCCCAGCAACCTCGACTCGAGGTGCCAGGCGAGGGCGATCCCGTTCATCTCGAAGGCGACCTGCTCGGGATCGACGTCGGCGCGGAAGTCGCCCGCCTTCTGCCCGCTCCGGACGACGCGGGCGACGCTCGTGAGCCAGTCGCGCCAGAGCGCGACGAGCCGCTCGCGCGCGGCGCCCGGCCGATCGTCCAGCTCGCTCGCGGCCGCCACCCAGATGCAGCCGCCGGGCTGGCGGACGCGCTTCGGCCACTCGAGCCACCGCTCGAAGAGGACCCTGAGCCGCCGCTCTCCGGCGGGCTCGGCGAGCGCGGGCCGGACCACGACCTCCACGAATCGCTCGGCGGCGCGGTCGATGAGCTGGAGCTGGAGGTTCTCCTTGGACTGGAAGTGCGCGAAGAGGCCGCTCTTCGAGAGATCGAGCTCCTCCGCCAGCTGGCCGAGCGACAGCCCCTCGAGCCCGAGCTGACTCCCGAGGCGGATGGCCCGGTCGAGGATCGCGGCGCGCGTGCGTTCGCCTTTGCCCACGGATCTCAAAATAGCACGATCGGTCGTGCCGCGCGATCGCCCGAATGGGCCCCGCAGGCGCCACCTCGAGCGGTTCACGCTCCGGCCCGCGGATCGAAGTGTGCGCGCGCGCCACGGTCGCCAACTTCGGACGCCGCCGTAACCGGGGACGGCGTGGTGCGTACCTCGTTCATCCGCCCAGCGACGAGACCGGATCCCGGCCGTCGGAACGAAGGAGAGCACCGCAAAATGCAGACCACGACCAGCGCCACCCAGACCGCGAAGCAGCCACGCAAGCCCATCCCGCTCAACGGCGTCGACACGCCGGCGCTCTTCGCGACCATTGGCGCGGTGAAGGCCCAGCCGGAGCTCGCAGGCTTCACGTTCCGCGCGACCAACCGCTGGCAGAAGGGCACGCACAGCCGCACCCGCTTCGAGTCGTTCGACGGGGCCGGCGGCACGCACGCCCACCAGCGGGAGTTCGCGTACGACGCCGATCACCCGCAGGTCCTGGTCGGCCGCGACCAGGGGCCGACGCCGGTCGAGTTCCTGCTGCACGCCATCGCCTCGTGCCTGACGGCCGGGATCGCCAACATCGCGGCCGCGCGGGGCGTGACGCTCCACGAGGTCGAGTCGACCGTGGAGGGGAACATCGACCTGCGCGGGATCCTGGGCCTCTCGGACGAGGTGAGGAACGGCTATCGGGACATCCGGGTGAGCTTCAAGATCAAGGGCGACGCGTCCGAGCAGAAGCTGCGCGAGATCGTCGAGCAGTCGCGCGCCCGCTCGGCCGTGTACGACGTGCTCACGAACGGCGTCCAGGTCGCGATCGCCGTCGACGCTGCGTGACCACGGGCCGCGTGCCGGAGACGCCCATGCAAGCCCAGATCAGCTTCCCAGCTCGTTACGACGCGATCGTCGTCGGTGCCCGTGTCGCCGGAGCGGCCACGGCGATGCTCCTCGCCCGCGCCGGCGTGCGCGTCCTGGTCGTCGATCGGGCGCGGCTCGGAGATGACGCGCTCTCGACGCACGCCCTCATGCGCGGCGCCGTGCTGCAGCTCCACCGCTGGGGCCTCCTCCCGGCGCTCGAGGCCGCGGGGACGCCGCCCATCCGGTCGGCGACCTTCCACTACGCCGAGGAGGAGATCCAGGTCGCCATCAAGCCGCGCGACGGGATCGACGCCCTCTACGCGCCGCGGCGCACCGTGCTCGACCCGCTGCTCGTCCGCGCCGCAGCGGCCGCGGGGGCGCACGTCGTCCACGGCGTCTCCGCCGTCGGCCTCGTCCGCGACGCGCGCGGCCGGGTCTCGGGCGCCGTGCTCGCGGACGGCGACGGAAGCCTCACCCGCGTCGAGGCGCCCATCGTGATCGGGGCCGACGGCATCCGCTCGCCGATCGCCCGGATGACGGGCGCTCCGGTCGAGCGCGCCGGCCGGAGCGCGACCGCGGTCATCTACGGCCACCTCGTGGGGCTCGCGCTCGACGGCTACCACTGGTACTACCGGCCCGGAGTCGGCGCTGGCGCGATCCCCACGAACGACGGGCGCACCTGCCTGTTCGTGGCCCTTCCACCGGCGCGGTTCCTCCACGAGCTCCGCGGCGGGATCGAGCCCCTGTACCGGCGCGTCCTCGCCGAGGCGGACCCGGAGCTGGCGCGGGCCGTCGCGCATGCGCGGCTGGACGCGAAGCTCCGCTCGTTTCCCGGTACGCCGGGCTTCCTCCGCCGCGCGTGGGGACCAGGCTGGGCGCTGGTCGGGGACGCGGGCTACTTCAAGGATCCGCTCACCGCGCACGGCATCACCGACGCCCTGCGCGATGCGGAGCTGCTCGCGCGGGCCGCCGTGACGGGCACCGACGCTGCGCTCGCAGCGTACCAGGCGGTCCGCGACGAGGTGTCTCTCGGCCTGTTCGAGGTGACGGAACGCATCGCCTCGTTCGCGTGGGACCTCGACCAGGCGAAGCGCGACCACCAGCTCATCGCCCGGCACATGGCCGGCGAGGCCGAGATGCTGCTCGCGCTCGACCGCGATCCGATCGAAGCCGCCTCGCGAGCGGCCGGCGCGGGCGCGATGTCCGCGTGAGGCTCCAGGTCGTCGTCTGTCGTCGTCCTTCACGGGCGGGAGGAGAAGACATGTCATCGAACGTGGGAACCGTCCTCATCGCATCGATCGCGGCGCTCCTCGTCGGCCCAGCGGCGTGCTCGGCGTCCGCGGAGAGTGGGCCCACGGCGTCGGCTTGCGCTGGAAAGATCCCTCCCGCGCTCGCGCCACCGGCCGGAAACGAGCTCGCGTTCGAGCTCCGCGCCGAGGGCGTGCAGATCTACGCGTGCGCCTCCTCCTCTGGCGCCGCTGCGTCCTGGGCATTGCAGGCGCCCGAGGCGGCGCTCATCGACCGGCGCGGCGTGCGTGCGGGGACGCACGGCGCTGGTCCGACCTGGGAGGCGCTCGACGGGAGCAGCGTCGTGGGCGCCAAGGTGGAGGCCGCGACGCCCGACCCCTCGGCCATCCCTTGGCTCCTCCTGCGCGCGGTCGACCACCGAGGCGACCACGGGCGCATGGCCGACGTCACGTTCGTGCAGCGCCTCGCGACCTCGGGCGGCACCGCCCCGTCCAAGGGGTGCGGCCCGGACAGCGTGGGCGCGGTGGCCCGCGTGCCGTACCGGGCCGTCTATTGCTTCTATCGCGCCGGGCCGCGGCTGTAACCGGACCGACCCGCGTGCGTATTGCGTGAAGCGAGGCCTCCATGCATGCCGTGCTGAGCCAGGTTCCGCTCATGATGGACGGCATCAGCGACGTCGACGCCGTGGGCGCGTCGCGCGCCGACCGCGCCATGGACCGGTATGCCTGCGGCGACGAGGCTGCGTTCGTCGAGCTCTACGACGAGCTGGCCCCACGCCTGCATCGCTTCGCGCTCCGATGGACCCGCAGCCGAAGCGCGGCGGAGGACACGGTCCAGCAGACGCTCCTGCAGATCCACGCCGCCCGCCACCGCTTCGTACGCGGCAGCGCGGTCGTCCCGTGGGCGTACGCCATCGCCCGCCGACTGCTCATCGACCTGGGCCGGCGCCGGGTGCGCGAAGAGCTGCGGGCCGACGACGTTTGCGATCCCGAGGAGCCGACCGCGGCCCCGTCACCCGAGGAGGCGCTCCACCGAAGGCGCGCCGAGGCCCAGGCGCGGCGCGACCTCGCCTCGCTGCCGTCCGGCTGGCGCGAGGCGTTCGAGCTGGTGAAGTTCGAGGGCCTCTCGGTGGCCGAGACGGCCGAGGTCCTCGGGGTCACCCGCGGCATGGTGAAGATCCGCGCCCACCGCGCCACCGTGGCGCTCCGCGAGGCGATGACCCGGCGGCTCCGTGACGGTCCGGAGCGGACGACTCGGCCGACGCCCGGCGCGCCACGGCCCGACGACGTCGGCGAGAGAGGAGTGCCGACATGATGCCCCCCGACTCCCTGAAGGTTCGCGTCCTCGAGGCGGTCCGGCAGCGGCCGACGCCGCGCCGGACGGATCGACTCCCGCCCACGATCGCGCTCGCCGCGCTCGCTGCCGTGGCCATGTCCGCCGTGTTGCAGTGGGGCCCGCCCCTCTTCGGCGAAGCCGGTGGCCTCGCTCACGCGTTCGGACGGCCGGCCGCGAGCGGGGCGTGGATCCTCGCCGGCACGGTCGCGCTGGCCCTCGCCACGACGTGGCTCGTGCTCCCCTTCCGGCGCTCGATGCTGTCGCCCGCGCGCGGCCTGCTCCTGGGCGTCGCCATCGGGGTTCCGCTGCTGGTCGGGGCGTGGCTGATGCTCTGGCACTCCACCTACGAAGATCCGTTCACCCGCACCGGTTGGCGCTGCTTCACGCTCACCCTCCTGACCGCCCCCTGGCCCTTCGCCGCCCTCGCCTACGCCAGCCGCCGCGTGGAGCCGCGGCACCCCGGGACGGCGGGAGCGGCCCTCGGCTCCGTGGCCGGCGCCTGGGCGGCGGTGATGGTCGAGCTCTGGTGCCCGCTGTCCGTACACGAGCACGTCCTCGTCGGACATGTCCTGCCCCTCCTCGTCCTCGCGCTGGCGGGGTCGGCCATCGGCGTCCGGATGTTCCGCTTGCGACGGTTGGAGCCTGACCCCCGCTGAGATCTCGGCCGGAGTCGCAGCGCCTCGTCGCGCCGGGGCTCCGGCCATGCGCGGCCGATCCGCGAGCGATCAGGCCGCGGACTCGAGCACCACCGAGATCCCCTGCCCGCCGCCGATGCACATCGTGACGAGGCCGTAGCGCTTGCGTGTGCGCCGCAGCGCGTACGCGGCGGTGAGCGTCAGGTTGGCGCCGGTGGCGCCGAGCGGGTGGCCGAGCGCGATCGCATTCCCCATCGCGTTCACGCGGTCGGGCGCGATCCCCATCTCCTCGAACTCCCGGATGCAGGCGAGCGCCTGGGGGGCGAAGGCCTCGTTGAGCTCGACGAGATCGATGTCGCGCCCGGAGAGGCCGGCCCGCTCGAGGGCGATGCGAGTGGCGGGGACCGGGCCCCAGCCCATGATCTCGGGGGCGCAGCCCGCCACCCCCAGGCCGGCGATCCGCGCGAGCGGCCTCAACCCCTCGCGCGCGACGTCGCTCTCGCGGCCGATGACCATCGCGGCGGCGCCGTCCACGACGGCGCTCGCGTTGCCCGCCGTGATGATGCCGCCCGGCTCGAACGCCGGGGGAAGGCGCGCCATCGCCTCGGCGCCCGCGTCCTCCAGGATGTGGGTGTCGTACCGGACGCTGACCGGCTCCGCTGCGCCGTCCCGCTGCACCGTCACCGGCTCGATCTCCTCGTCGAACCAGCCCGCGTCCCGCGCCCGCCTCGCGTTCCGGTGCGAGCGCAGGCCGAGCTCGTCGGCCTGCTCGCGCGAGATCCGGTAACGCCGCCCGAGCTCCTCGGCGGTGTTGGCCATCGACATCCGGGCGCTCGGATCGTAGAGGGCCGCGAGCAGGAGATCCGTGAGGTGGGTCCCCGAGGGCAGCGTCCGCGCCTCGACCGGGCCGTACTTCTGCACGGCGGCGCCGACCTTCTTCCCGCGCAGGCCGAAGAGCGAGAACGGGTACTGCATGCTCTCGGCGCCGCCCACCACCACGAACGGCCGGGCGGCGTCGTGGCGCAGACCTGCCGCGATGATCTCCGCGCCGACCGCGATCGCCTCGGCGCCGCTGCCGCAGATGCGGGCCACGGTGAGCGCCGGCACGTCGTGCGGGAGCCCGCCGCGCCACCGCATGCCCTGCGCGGCGTAGATCGAGTCGCGGTGGCTGTGCTGCGCCATGCCCATCACCACGTGCCCGACCCGGCCGGTCGGGACCTGGCTGTGGCGCAGCGCCGCCTTGATGGCCATGCCCCCGAGCTGGGTGGTGGAGAAGCGCGAGTACAGCCCCGGCTCACGGTTGTTCACGAGGATGTCGGCGCGCGGAAGACGGCGCCCGCCGTCGACGATCACGATCGCATCGCGTCCCATGGCGTCCTCCTCCCTATTCGTGCAGGAACGCCGCGGGCACGCGCGGTCCGTTCTGGACGAAGTTCTTCATGCCGATGTCCATGTCCACGGTCGCCTTGCAGCGGCCGAACCCGAGCGCCTCCACTCGCAAGCCCTCCCGCAGCGGCAGGCGCAGCCCCTGACGCATCACGTCCACGACGATCGCATCGATGGCGAGCGAGCGATGGCCGAGATCCACCTCCGGGAGTGTCTCGGGCACCTCGATCGGCGCCGGGTCCACCGGCGCGAGCTTCACGCGCCCCTCGAGGTGCTGGCGCAGGAGGTCCTTCGCGGCCGCGACCACGTCCGGGGCCGGCGCGCCGGTCGCCCAGCCCCACGCGCACGCCTCCTGCGCCGTGGCGGTCCGCGCGGTGCGCACCAGCTCCGCGGCGCGCTCGATGCCGATGAGCCGCGGCAGCCGCTGCGTCCCGCCGTAGCCCGGGATGATGCCGAGGTTCACCTCCGGCTGGCCCAGCACGAGGTGCGGGCCGACGACGCGCGCGTGGCACGCCATCGCGATCTCCGCCCCACCCCCGAGCACGGGGCCGTCGACGGCCGCGACGACGGGCTTCTTCGAGGCCGAGATCCGGGCGAGCACCGCCTGCCCACTGGCCGAGGAGGCCTCGCACGCCGCGGCGTCCGGGAGCGACGCGAGCTCGCCGATGTCCGCGCCGGCGATCGCGCCGTCGAAGCTCGTCAGGACGATCCCGCGCACCCCCGCGTCCTCGGCCAGCGACGCGAAGGTCGCGTCGAGCTCCCGCATCGTCGAGGCGGACAGGGCGTTGCGGACCTCCGGACGACGGATGACGACGACGGCCAGGTCGCCGTCCCGCTCGACCACGACGTTTCGAGCGAAGTCGGCGAGCCGCCGGTCGCGGATGCTGCGCGGCACCTCGAAGCCCGGGTGCCGCGCCGCGTACGCGGTACAGATGCGGTGCACCTCCTCGGCCCCGAGCTTCGCCGCGAGGTCGAGGAGGCCCGTCGAGAAGCCGAGCGCGTTCCGGGTGAGCCAGTCCAGGTCCGCGGGCGAGCAGATCCCGTGGTCGACGACGAAGTAGGTGCGCGCCAGCAGCACGGCCAGGATCCGCTCGCGGATGCTGCGGGCGACCTCCGGCGCGCACCGGGCACGGGTCGGCCTCCCCGGCTCGTGCCAGGGCTTCACGCCCTGCGCGCGGAGGTTCGCGGAGGGGGTGAACCAGGCGGTGCCGGTCCGCGCCTCGCGCATGAGCTCCAGGCAGTGCACGTTGAGCGGGTTGCCGCGGGTGAGGTCCATGACGAGGAACGGGCCGCCGCCGCCCACCGCCTCGTCCACCACCTGGTCGATCTGGGCCGGGGAGGCGAGCCCCTCCTCGAGCATGCGCGCCGCCTCCGCGCAGTAGTTCACGAAGATGTCGTCCGCTGCGAAGCAGGGGACGTCCGCCGTGACGATCGGCACCTTCCCGAGCTCGCGCAGCACCGACACCATCCGACGGCCGAGCGCGTCGTCGCCGGAGAGGACGACCTCCATCGGGAGCGCCTTCCAGGCCGGGAAGAACGGGTGATTGACGAAGCACCGCTCGGGGTGCTTCGCGCCGTCCGCGATCCACGCCCGCGGCAGGCCCGAGGTGGCGAAGCCGATGAGGCAGTCGGCGGAGACCACGCTCTCGAGGTCTCCGAGGATGGCGCGCTTCGTCTCCAGCCTCTCGGTGGCCGCCTCGAGGACGTAGCTGCACCTCGAGAGCTGCTCGAGCTCGAGCGTCGGCACGAGCTGCTTCCGCGTCGCCTCGGCGTCCTTCGCCGAGAGCTTCCCGCGCGCCAGCGCCTTCTGCAGGTACTTCTCGATCCGGGCGACGCCCGCGTCGAGCGCCTCCTTGCGGATGTCATGCAGGAGCACCGTGCCGCCGCTCTTCGCGACGGCGGTGAGGAAACCGTAGGCGAGGTCTGGTCCGATCGAGCCCGACCCGATGACTCCGACGATCATGCTGGCTCCCGTTCGCGCTGCGACGTTTCCCCGCCGAATACGCTCTCTCGCTCGAGCTTTTCGGGGGGCCTGGACAATACCAGTAAAACGGTACCAGAATGTCGTCGAGTCCGCCAAGCCTGCGATCGGGGCGCTGCGGGCGGCGGGCGAGCAGGGCGCGGAAGCGGCGGCACCGGAGGCAGGCCATGCGGATCGTGATTCTCGGCGCGGGAGCGCTCGGCGGGCTCATCGGAGCGCGCCTGAGCCAGGCGGGGGAGGACGTGACCTTCCTCGAGGCGAACGTCGCGCGCGCGCGCCTCCTCGGAGAGGAGGGCCTCTACCTCTCGGAGGCGGACAGCGGCGAGCGCCACGTGCCGATCAAGGCGGTGACGAGCCTCGAGGGGCAGCCCACCGCCGATCTGCTCTTCGTCGCGGTGAAGGCCTACCAGACCGAGGGCGCGGTGCGCGCCGCGCTCCCCGTCATCGGCGAGAAGACCTGGATTCTCTCGACGCAGAACGGGATCGGCAACGTCGACCGGATCCGCAAGGTGGCGAACACCGAACGCATCCTCACCGGCATCACCTACAGCTCCATCCAGCACACCGGCCCGAACCGGATGCGCTACCGCACCGGGATCAAGCCCATCCAGATGGCCCCGGTGAGCGGGCAGATCACCGACGAGGTGCGCGCCATCGGGGAGGCGTTCTGCAAGGCGGGCATGCCGGCCGAGGTGGTCCCGGAGGTGGACACCGCCATCTGGCAGAAGCTCCTCCACAACTCGGTCATCAACCCGATGTCGGCGCTCAGCGGCATGAGCTGCAGCGAGCTGCTCGACGATCCCGACCTCCAGGCGCTCATGCGCGCCATGTGCGAGGAGATCGCCAACGTCATGCGGGCGCGCGGCACGCCGCTCGAGGACTCGGAGGATCCCTACCGGCCGCTCGTGAGGTCGCAGAAGGCGCTCGGGAAGAACCGCCCCTCGATGTGGCAGGACCTGACGCGCGGCCTCGCCACCGAGGTGGACGCGCTGAACGGCGGGATCGTCGCGGAGGCGGACAGGCTCGGCCTCGCCGCCCCGCTCAACTGGGCGATCACGCAGTTCATCCACTCGCGTGAGCGGCAGCAGTCGCGCCGGCAGGACAAGGGCGCGGCGCTCCTCGAGGAGGTCAAGGCCGTCCAGGCGAAGCTCCCGTCACGGCCGTCCGGACGCGCTCCGTTCGGCGGGATGCCGGCGGGGCGCGTCCCGCTCGAGAGCGCCCCGAAGCTGAGGGAGATCATCCACGGCTACTACCGCGAGCTCGGCGAGGCCGGGCGCAACCGCAACGTGGCGTGGTGCTCGACCTTCGGGCCGGTCGAGATCGTGCGGGCGATGGGCTACACGCCTTATTTCCCGGAGAACCACGCCGCGCTCATCGGCGCGAGCCGCCTCACCGCCAAGTACATCACGCTCGCCCTCGCCGACGGGTTCTCGCCGTTCGCCTCGAGCGAGATGGCGAGCGACGTCGGGGCGATGCTCGCCCACGAGACGCCCCTCGCCGGGCTCCACGGCCTCGACGGCGTGCCGCCGCCGCAGGTGCTCGTCTACAACACCAACGTCGGCCCCTACGTCGCGCGCTGGTTCGAGTACTACAGCCACCGGCTCGGAGCGCCGCTCCTCGGTCTCCATCCCCCCGCCGTGCTCCACGAGGTGGAGAAGATCGAGGTGGACGCCGCCGTCCAGCAGACGCTCCGGCTGGCGGATCGACTGCAGAAGGTCTCCGGGCGAACGCTGGACCAGGACCGGCTCGCCGAGGTGGTGGACCGCTCGTCGCGCGCCTGCCGGCTCTGGAACGAGATCCTCGACCTCGCCGCCCACACGCCGAGCCCCCTCACCTACTTCGACACGCTCATCCACGTGGCGCCGGCGCTGCTCATGCGCGGCACCGAGCAGGCCATCCAGTACTACGAGATCCTGATCGCAGAGCTGAAGCACCGCATCGCCGAGAAGATCGCGGCGGTGCCCGGCGAGCGGTTGCGCTTCTACTGGGACGGCGTGCCGATCTGGTGCGCGTTGCGGCCGCTGGCGAGCCTCTTCCTCGACGAGGGGATCGCGGTCGTCGGCTCCTGGTACTCGCAGTGCTACGCGCTCGCGGGGCTCCACCGCGACAACCCCATCGAGAGCATGGCCGCCGCCTACACCTCCATCTTCCCGAACCGCTCCCGCGAGTACAAGGTGAAGTACCTCGCGCGTGAGTTCGAGCGGTACGGCGTCGACGCGGCGGTCTACCACGACGCGCGCACGGCCCCCGATCACAGCGCGGTCCGGTCGGGCATCCACATCCGCCTGCACCGCGACACGGGGATCCCGCCCATCGTCATCGAGGCCGACACGCACGACCTCCGGCTCGTCTCGGTCGAGCACATCCGGGGACAGCTCCGCGAGTTCGTCGAGCAGCGGCGCGCGGCCGCGGCGGCGCCGCAGGGCGCGACGCGCGCCGGGACGCCAGAGGGCGTCATGCGCGTCGCGGCGTCGTAACAGCAGCGAGAGCGAGGACCGAACACATGATCGTTGCCGGAGCGGATCTCGGGACGGAGTGCGTCAAGGCGATCATCGTGAGCGACGAGGGGAAGATCCTCGGGCGCGCGGTCGTCCCGACGCGGGGCTTGTTTCAGGACTGTTTCCAGGAGGCGATGGGCAACGCGCTCGTCGAGGCAGGGGCCACCGCGGCGGATCTGCGCGGCGTCGGCGTGACGGGGTTCGCCTCGGCCTGCGCGCCCCTCGCGTCGCAGACCATCACGGAGACGCTGTGCCACTCCCGCGGCGCCTTCCACGGCCGCGGCCACGGGATGACGCTCGTCGACATTGGCGGCCGCGACTCCAAGGTGATCCACGTGGACGAGCGCGGCATCGTCAGGTCCTCGCGGAGCGCGCGGAAGTGCGCCGTCGGGATCGGCACCTTCCTCATGTTCGCCTCGCGCCACCTCGACGTCCACCCGACCCGGCTCATGGACCTCGCCACGCAGGCGACGAAGCCGGCCGTGGTGAGCAGCTACTGCTCGGTGCTCTCCGAGGTCGAGGTGATCGAGCGGCTCCGCGACGGCGCCACCCCGGGCGAGATCGCGCTCGGCTGCATGTACTCGATCGCGGAGCGCGTCCTCGAGATGGACCGGCTCACCGGCCCGGTGATGATCTCCGGGGGCGTTTGCGAGTACTTCCCCGGCGTGGTGAAGGCGCTCGTGGAGCGCTCGGGGCTCCCGGTCGAGGTCGTGCCGGAGCCGATCATGGCCGGCGCGCTCGGCGCGGCGCTCTACGCGCTCGACACCGCGAAGGCCTGAGAGGAGAACGCCATGCCCCCAGCCCAGCGAGAGCCCGCGAGCCCCGAGCTGCGCTCCACGGCCCGACTCAAGGGCCTCATGGCCGCCCACTTCGCCGGCGTGGACCGCGCGGCGCGCGAGCGGACGGCGCCGGTCGCGTGGTGCACGAGCGTCGGGCCGGTCGAGCTCCTGCGGGCGCTCGGATACGAGGTCTTCTTCCCCGAGAACCACGGCGCGCTGCTCGGCGCGAGCCGCGCCGCCGGCGAGACCATGGGGCGCGCCCACGCCCTGGGCTACTCGCCCGACATCTGCTCCTACCTCACGAGCGACATCGGGGCCTACCTGGCGAAGAAGACGCCGCTCGCGCGCTACGGCCTCGCCGCTCCGCCGCGCCCGGACCTCCTGCTCTTCAGCACGAACCAGTGCCGCGAGGTGCGCGACTGGTTCGAGTTCTACGGGCGCGAGTGGAAGGTGCCGGTCGTCGGCGTCACCTCCTTCCGCGACGTCGGGACCGTCGAGGACCACCACGTGGACGCGATCACGCGCCAGCTGGAGGGGCTCGTCCCGGCGCTCGAGGCCGTCGCCGGCCGGCGTCTCGACGCGCGCTCGCTCGAGGAGGCGGTGGCGCGCTCGCGCGCGTGCAGCGACGGCTGGCGCGACTGCCTGCGCACCTCCGCGCGGCGACCCGCCCCGCTCACCTTCTTCGACGCGACCATCCACATGGGCCCGGCCGTGGTGCTGCGCGGCACCGCGGAGGCGTGCGACTACTACCTCGCGCTGCGCGAGGAGCTCGAGGGACACGTGCGGGAGGGGCGCGGCACGCTCCGGCGCGAGCGCTTCCGCCTCTACTGGGACGGGATGCCGATCTGGGGGCGGCTGCGGGACCTCGCGACCCTGTTCGCCGAGCTGGAGACGTCGGTCGTCGCCTCCACCTACTGCAACAGCTGGATCTTCGAGGCGCTCGATCCGCGCGATCCCCTCCGATCGATGGCGCGCGCCTCGCTCGAGCTCTTCATCGCGCGGGCCGAGGAGCCCAAGCAGCGCTACCTCGAGCGCATGGTCGCCGAGTTCGCCGTGGACGGCGTGATCTTCCACGACTCGCGCACCTGCCCGAACAATTCCAACGCCCGCTTCGGCCTACCGCGCCGGCTGCGCGACGGCGCGGGGGTGCCGGTGCTCGTGCTCGACGGTGACCTGAACGACCTGCGCTGCTTCTCCGACGAGCAGGCGCGGACCAACATCGAGGCCTTCGTCGAGCAGCTCGAGGGCGCCGGGCCGAGGGCGAGCGGCGAGCGCGCGAGGTACGCATGATCGTCGCTCCCTGCTACGCCGGCGTCGACTGCGGCTCCTGGAACACCAAGGCGGCCCTGGTGGACTCGACGGGCCGGATCGTCGCGACCGCCATCGTGCGCACCGGAGCGGACGTCCAGGCCGCGGCCGAGCGCGTGGTGACCGACCTCCTCGCCCGAGCCGAGGTGGAGCGCTCCGCCCTCGCGGAGCTCTGGGCCACGGGCTTCGGCCGGCACGCCATCCGGCTCGCGAGCAGCTCACGCACCGAGCTCGACGCCCACGCGCGTGGCGCGCTTCAGTTCGTCCCGGGGCCGCTCACCGTGATCGACATCGGCGGGCAGGACGCCAAGATCATCGTGGTGGACGCCGAGGGGCGGCGCATCGCGCACAAGATGAACCGCAAGTGCGCCGCGGGGACCGGCAGCTTCCTCGAGGAGATGGCGCTCCGGCTCGACGTCCGCATCGGCGAGCTGCCCCCGCTCGCCGCTCGCTCCACCGAGGAGATCTCGCTCGGCAGCTTCTGCACGGTCTTCACCGGCACCGAGGTGCTCGGGCTCATCCGTCAGGGGAAGCAGCCGGCCGCGCTCGCCCGCGCCGCCTACCGTTCGGTGGTGAAGCGCGTGCTCGAGATGGAGCGCGTCGAGGGGAAGGTGGTCGCGACGGGGGGCGTCGTCGCGCACCACCCGATGGTGGTCGAGCTGCTCGAGGAAGCGATCGGCACCCCCGTCATCGTGCCGGAGCACGCGCAGGAGATCGGCGCCATCGGGGTCGCGATGGCCGCCCGCCAGGCCGCGGCGGAAGCCTGACCGAGAGGGGACGAGCATGACCCACGTGCTGAACGTCGGAGAGATCGTGAGCGCCCACGCGCAGCTCATCCCGAACCGCGTCGCGGTGCGGGACCTGCGGCGCTCCCTCACCTACGCGCAGTACGAGGAGCGCTCGAACCGCCTCGCGAACGCCTTCGCCGGGCTCGGGCTCGGCAAGGGCGACCGGGTCGCGATCTACGCCCACAACTGCCTCGAGTGGCTGGAGATCTACGTCGCCTGCGCGAAGAGCGGCGTCATCGCGGTCCCGGTGAACTTCCGGCTCACCGCCGCCGAGGTGCGGTACATCCTCGAGGACAGCGGTGCCGCGGCGCTCCTGGTCGGCGCCGAGCTCGTGGACGTCGTGGCCTCGCTGCGCGACGTGCTGCCGCTCCGTCCCGCCGCCTACATCCAGATCGGCGGCGCGCGGCTCCACCCGGGCTACCGCGACTACGAGGACCTGCTCGCCTTCGGCTCGTCCCGCCGGCCGCGCACCAGGGTCCGGCCCGAGGACACCTGGACGATCATGTACACGTCCGGGACCACCGGCAGGCCGAAGGGCGCGATCCGCAGCCACCAGAGCTACGCGCTCTTCTACCTCCTCAACGCGATCGAGTTCGGGTTCCGTCCGGACGACGTCGGGCTCGCGGTGATGCCGCTCTGCCACGTCAACTCGGTCTTCTACGGCTTCGTCTTCACGTACGTCGGCGCCTCCACGTGCGTCTACGACCGCCGCAGCTTCGACCCGGAGCACCTGCTGCGCGTGCTCGGTGAGGAGAAGATCACCTTCACCTCGCTCGTCCCCACGCACTACACGATGATGCTCGGGCTGCCGGCCGCGGTGCGCGAGGCGCGGGATCTCCGCCACGTCTCGAAGCTCCTCATCTCTTCCGCCCCCGCCAACCGGGAAACGAAGCTCTCCATCATGGAGTGCTTCCCCAGCTCCCGGCTCTTCGAGGCGTACGGCTCGACGGAGGCCGGGCTCGTCACGCTGCTCCGCCCCGAGCAGCAGTTCCAGAAGCTCGGCTCGATCGGCCGCGAGATCGTCGGGACGGGGCGCATTCGACTCCTCGACGGCGAGGGACTCGAGGTGCGCGACGGCGAGGTCGGCGAGCTGTTCGCGCGGACCCCGACCTCCTTCGACGGCTACTGGAACCAGCCGCAGGCGACCGAGCGCGCCTTCCGGGACGGCTACTGCAGCGCGGGCGACCTCGCCCGGCGCGACGAGGACGGCTTCTACACGCTCGTCGATCGCAAGAGCAACATGATCATCTCCGGCGGCGAGAAGGTCTACCCGTCGGAGGTCGAGCAGGTGCTCTCCGCCCATCCCGAGGTCGGCGAGGTGGTGGTGGTCGGGGTGCCGGACGCGAAGTGGGGTGAGGCCGTGGCCGCCGTGGTCGTCCCCCGCCCGGGCGCGACCCCGGCCGCCTCCGCCCTCGTCGACTTCGCGCGCGGGCAGCTCGCCGGCTACAAGTGCCCACGCCAGGTGATGTTCGTACGCGAGGACGAGCTGCCGCGCACGGCCACCGGCAAGGTCCTGCACCGCGTCCTGCGCGAGCGCTTCGCGGCCGCGGCGGCGGTGAAGCGCGACGCCGCCGCGAGCTGACGTCGAAGCCCTCCGGGTCCGGCCCTGCCACGGCGGATGCGCCGCGCGCGAGCCCTCGCTCAGGCGCGGCGCAGATCGACGACCCGGCCCTTCGCCGCGACGTCGTCCATCGTGGTCTTCTGGACGAGCTTGACCTCGAGGGTCACCCCGAGCTCGGCCGCGAGGCGACGCTTCACCGTCTCCCGGAACTCCGCCTGGAGCCTCACCTCGTCGAAGAACACCGACTGCGAGACCTCGACGAGGACGGTGGCGTCGTCGAGCGCGTGGCGGCGCTCGATCACGAGCTGGTGTCGCGGCGCCGTCTCCCCATCGATCTCCCGGAGCACCGCCTCGATCTGGGAGGGGAAGATGTTCACCCCCTTCACGATGAGCATGTCGTCGGTCCGGGCCTCGATGCCACGCACGCGCACCGAGGTCCGCCCGCAGGGACACGGCGCGAAGTCGAGCGAGGTGAGGTCGCGCGTGCGGAAGCGCACGATGGGGAACGCCTCCTTGGTGAGCGTGGTGATCACGAGCTCACCCCGCCCGCCCGGCGGGACGGGCTCGAGCGTGCGGGGATCGAGCACCTCGACGAGGAAGTGATCCTCGTTCACGTGCAGCCCTTGGCGCTCGAGGCACTCGGCGGCGACGCCGGGCCCCATGAGCTCGCTCACCGCGTAGTTGTCGGTCGCGGTGACGGCGAGCTCCGCCTGGATCCGCCGCCGCGTCTCGGACGACCAGGGCTCCCCGCCCACGAGCACGCGCCGCAGCGAGAGCGCGTTCGGGTTCACCCCCATCGCCCCCATCGTCTCCGCGAGGTGCAGCGCATAGCTCGGCGTCGCGACGAGTGCGGTCGTCTTGTAGTCCTGCATGATCTTGATCTGGCGCTTGCTGTTCCCGCTCGAGCTCGGGATCACCGAAGCGCCCAGCCGCTCGGCGCCGAAGTGCACGCCGAACGCGCCGGTGAGGAGCCCGTAGTCGAAGGTGATCTGCACGACGTCGTCCTTGGTCACGCCCCCGGCGACGAGGGTCCGCGCGGTCAGGTTGGACCAGGTCTTGATGTCGTTGCGCGTGTAGCCCATCACGATGGCGTTGCTGCCCGAGCCGCCCGTGCCGTGGAGCCGGACCACCTCCCGCAGCGGTACCGCGAGCAGGCCGTACGGGTAGGCGTCGATCAGGTGGCGCTTCTCGGTGAGGGGGAGCCGGCGCAGGTCGTCCACCGAGCGCAGGTCGTCCGGGTCGAACCCGATCTCGTCGAAGCGGGTCCGGTAGAACGGCACGTTGCGCGCGACGCGGCTCAGGGTCGACTGGAGCCGCTCGAGCTGGAGCTGAGCGAGCTCCTCCCGGTCCATGCACTCACCGTCTGGTTGCCAGTACGTCGCGGGCGCCGCGGTCGTCGTCATGAGGGCCGCCTCTCCATCTCCGCGCCAGGGTCCCTGCCCAGGTAGGCGCGCTGCATGTCCTGGTTCGCGAGCAGCTCCTCCGACGTGCCCTGCAGCACGATCCGGCCGGTCTCGAGCACGTAGCCGCGGTGGGCGACCTTGAGCGCGGCGCGCGCGTTCTGCTCGACGAGGAGCACGGTGCTGCCCGCCCGGCTGATCCGGACGATGGCGTCGAAGACGTCCTTCACGACGAGGGGGGCGAGCCCCATCGACGGCTCGTCCAGCATGAGCAGCGCCGGCCGGGCCATGAGCGCGCGGCCCATGGCGAGCATCTGCTGCTCGCCGCCGGAGAGCGTGCCGGCGAGCTGACGCTCGCGTCGCTCGAGCACCGGAAACATCGCGAAGAGCCGGGCGAGGTCCTCGCGGACCTCGTCGCGCCGGCCGCGCCGGAGCTGCACATGGGCGCCGAGGAGCAGGTTCTCGCGGACGGTCATGTCGCCGAACACCTGCCGCCCCTCGGGCACGAGCGAGCAGCCGAGCGCCACGGTCCGCTCCGTGCCGGCGCGAAGGATGGACCGGCCGTCGAGGAGGACGTCCCCGCCTCGCGGGCGGACGAGCCCGGTGATCGCCTTGAGGAGCGTGGTCTTTCCGGCGCCGTTCGCGCCGACGAGGGCCACGATCTGCCCGGCGTTCACGTGGAGCGAGACGCGCCGCAGCACGGTCACCGCCCCGTAGGCCACGTCGAGGTTGCGGATCGTCAGCACCCTTCCTCCCCGAGGTAGATCCGCACCACCTGCGGGTCCTGCTGCACCGCGCGCGCCTCCGCGTCCGCGATCTTCTCGCCATAGCTCAGCACGAGCACCTCGTCGCAGATGTCCATCACGAGCGACATGTCGTGCTCGACGAGGAGGACCGTGATCCCCCGGGCGCGCACGCGGGTGATGAGCCGGGCGAGGTCGCGGGTCTCGCGCATGTTGAGCCCCGCGGCCGGCTCGTCGAGGAGCAGCAGCTCGGGGTCCGAGGCGAGCGCACGGGCGAGCTCGACCGCGCGTTGCTGCCCGTAGGCGAGGCGCGTCGCGTCGGCGTCGGCGAGCGCCGCGATCCCGAGGAACTCCATGACCTCGAGCGCCCGTGTCCGAACCTCCCGGTCCTCCCGTCGCGCCCTCCCGAGGCCGAGCATCCCGGCGAGGAAGCCGGAGCGAGCGCGCAGGTGCCGTCCCACCATGACGTTCTCGAGCGCCGACATCTGCGCGAAGAGCCGGATGTTCTGGAAGGTCCGGGAGACGCCCCGCGCCGCCACGCGATGCGGAGGTTGGCCGTGAATCGGGTGCCCATCGAGGCGGATGGTCCCGGTGTCGGGCGCGACGAAGCCCGACACCATGTTGAAGAGCGTGGTCTTTCCCGCGCCGTTCGGGCCGATGACCGCCTTGATCATCCCCCGCTCGACGCGGAAGCTCACGTCGTTCACGGCCTGGACACCGCCAAAGCGCTTCGAGACGCCGGCGACCTCGACCAGCGGCATCAGCGGCCCTCCTCGCCCGGTCGCTGGCCGGCGAGCGCGACCGGGAGCTCGTACCCGCCGTCCCCCTCCGGCGCCGGCGCGGCGCGCGTCCGGCGCGAGCGAGAGGCGGCGGCGCGTGCCGGCAGCAGCGTCAGGACACCGTCCGGGGCGAACAGCATGACCGCGACGAGGATGAGGCCGAACACCGCGTCGTCGAAGGCGCCGAACCAGCCGCGCAACGAGAAGAAGCTCAGGGCGAGGCTCGTCCCGAGCGTACCCCACAGGCTCCCCATCCCACCGACGGCCACGATGGCCACGTACTTCACCGACTTCATGATCGAGGCCTCCGAGGGCCCGATCCCGCCGTTCAGGTGCGTGAGGAACACGCCCGCCACCGCCGCGAGCGCCGCGCTGAGCACGAAGGTTCTCAGCTTCAGGCTCGCGACGTCGATCCCCATCGCGCTCGCCGCGTCCTCGGCGCCGTGGATGGCGCGCAGCGCCCTTCCCGTGCGCGACTGCACGAGGTTCAGGAGGAGCAGCATGCCGAGCGCGAGCAGGCCGAACGCGACGTAGTAGTTCGCGACGCGCTCGCTCGCGCCGCCGGCGACGCCCAGGTTCCGCAGCAGCGGAAAGGCCGGGACTCCCGAGATGCCATCCGCCGCCCCGAGCCAGGTGGTGCCGAGGGCGACGCTGAAGATGATCGTGCCGACGCCGAGCGTCGCCATCGCGAGGTAGTGCCCCTTCAGCTTCATGACCGGGATCCCGACCGCGAAGGCGAGCGTCACCGAGAGCGCGACCGCGCAGAGGAAGGCGACCCACGGGTGGACGACCAGGACCTGCCCTCCGTACAGCTCGGCCCGCTCGACGAGGACCCCGACCCGGGCGAGGACCCCGACGATCTCCTCGTTGCGCCGGGGGGAGAGATCGAGCGTGGTGAGCACCGCCGAGGTGTAGCCTCCCACCGCGAAGAAGCCGGCGTGGCCGAGGGAGATCTGCCCCGCGTGGCCCATGAGGAGAGAGAGCGCGATCACCGCCAGGGTGTAGTAGGCGGACATCGTGAGCTGCGTGAGCAGGAAGGCCTTCCCGGAGTAGACGGCGAGCAGCTGCGCCGCCACGGCGACGGCCATGAAGGCCCCGACCTGCACGTGGCGGTGAGAACGCACCGGGAGTCTCCCTACGGCCGGTATGCGACCCGCGCGGCGAAGAAGCCGGTGGGCCGGACGAAGAGGATCGCGAGGAGGACCGCGATCGAGACCGAGTCCTTGTACGCGCTCGGCAGGAGCGACACGCTGAAGGCCTCGAGCTGGCCGAGCACGAGCCCCGCCGCCACGGCGGCGAGGCTGCTGCCGAGCCCGCCCAGGATCGCGACGGTGAAGCCTTTGATCGCGAGGCCGGTGCCGACGTTGTACTGCGTGTACGTGATCGGCGAGACGACGCAGCCGGCGAGCGCCCCCATCCCAGCGCTGAGCACGAACGAGAGGGTGACGAGGTTCCGGGTCGGCAGCCCGCAGAGCGAGGCCGCGACGCGGTTGGAGGCGCAGGCGCGCATCTGCTTCCCGGCCGTCGTCCAGCGGAAGAAGCCCGTGACCAGGACGACCATCGCGCCGCACGTCCCGACCGTCCACAGCACCTGCGGGGACATCCGCGCGCCGCCGATGGACAGCGAGGCGACCTCGTCCCCGGTGAAGTACGGGAGGGCTCGGACCTGCTGCCCCCACACGAGCAGAGCGGCCTCACGGATCAGGATCGAGAGGCCGATGGTGATCACGATCATGCGCAGGACGGAGGGGCCGGAGAGCCAGCGGAAGAAGGCGATCTCGATGAGCGCGCCGATCGCCATCGTGGCGAGGACCGCCCCCGCGATGGCGACCGGCAGCGGAACGGCGCCGACGAGGCTGACCGCGATCATCCCCCCCAGCATCGCGAACTCGCCCTGGGCGAAGTTGATGACGCCGGTGGCGTTGTAGATGATGTTGAAGCCTATCCCGACGACGGCGTAGATCATGCCGTACGTCAGACCCGCCATCAGGTACTGGAAGAAGAGCTCGGACACCCGTCACCGCGGGAGCGGAACGAACCGCCCGTTCTTGACGGTGAGCAGCTCGAAGGCATCGAGGCCGAGGCCGTTGTGGTCCGCCGGGGAGAAGTTGAAGACCCCGGACGCCCCGACGAACCCCTTCATGTTCTCGATCGCCGCGCGGACCCGCTCGCGATCGGGCCCGCCAGCCTGCTCGATCGCGGCGGCGAGGATCCGGAACGCGTCGTGGGCGTACCCGCCGAACCCGCTCGCGTCCTCCGAGAACCTCGACTCGTAGCCGGTGCGGTAGGCGACGAGCACGGCCCGCTGCGGGTTCGTCTTCGGGAGAAGATCGGCGACGTGCAGGCGGCCCGCCGGGAAGATCACGCCCTCCGCCGCCGCGCCCGCGGCCTTCGCGTACTCGACGTTCCCGAAGCCGTGGCTCTGGAAGACCGGGATCGTGAGCCCGAGCTGCCGGATGTTCTTGATGGCGATCGCCTGCGCCGGCTCGATCGACCAGTTGACGATCGCCTCGACCTTGGCGGCCTTCATCTTGGTGACCTCGGCGGTGAGGTCGGTGGCGGCCTTGTCGTAGACCTCGCTCGCGACGATCCGGATGCCGTAGTCGGGGGCGAGCTTCTCGATCTGCTCCTTGCCCGCCTTGCCGAAGCCGGTGTTGCTGGTCAGCAGCCCGACGCGGGAGATCTTCATCTCCCGCATCTGCTGGAAGATCTTGATCGCGGCGTGGCTGTCCTTCTGAGCCGTCTTGAAGACGTGGGGCGCGACCGGCTGGACGATCACCTCCGCCGCCGCGCACGAGAGCATGATCGTCTTCCCCTCCTCCACCAGCCTCTTGATGGCCATGGTCTCGCCGCTCGTGGCGGGGCCGATGATGGCGAAGACCTTCTCCTCCTCGATGAGCTGCTTCGCGAAGGAGATCGCCTTCTCCGGGCTCGCGCCCGTGTCCTTCAGGACGAGCTGGACCTTGCGCCCCTGGATCCCGCCGCGAGCGTTGGTCTCGTCCACGAGCATCTGGAGCGTGCGGGCCTCGGGGGCGCCGAGGAACGCGGCGGGTCCGCTCACCGCGAGCAGGGCGCCGATCTTGATGGGCTCCTCGGCGAGCGCGCGCGGGGCGGCGATCATCGCCGCGGCCAGGGCGAGCACCCGGAACGTCTTCATGTGCATGGCTCCCTCCGTGGACGTCGTGTCACTCCGTGCGTCACATCGTCTCGAAGCGATCGAGCACCTTGAGTCCAGCGCCGCGCAGCACGTCGATCGCGCGCGCGACCTCGTCGAAGCGGAAGATGATGATGGCGCTCTCGCCGCTCCGCCTCGCCGCCGAGTACATGTACTCGACGTTGATCTCGCTCCGCTTGAGCGCCTGGAGCGTGTCTCGGAGCCCACCGGCCCGATCGGGCACCTCGACCGCGACCACGCGCGTCTTGTCGACGGTGAAGCCGGCCTCCTTGAGGACGGCCCGCGTCAGATCCGGATCGTCCACGATGAGCCGCAAGATGCCGAAGTCCGCCATGTCGGCGAGCGTGATCGCCTTGATGGAGATGCCCTGCCGCGCGAGCGCGTCGGCGACGTCGGCGAGCCCGCCCGAGCGGTTCTCCAGGAAAATCGAGATCTGCGCGACCTCCATGTGCTCTCCCTTCCGGCCGGGACGCGCGGCGCGGTAGGCGCCGCGCGCGGCCCTAGATCTTGCGCTTGTCCGTGACCCGCTTGGCCTTGCCCTCGCTCCGCGCGAGCGTCCGGGGCTCGACGAGCGTCACCTCCGCCCGGATGCCGAGGATCTGCTCGATCTCGTGCTCGATCTCGGCGTGCAGGGACTCGAGCGCGCGGATCTTGTCGGAGAAGACCTCGGGCGTGACCTCGACCTGGACCTCCATGTTGTCGAGCCCGTGCTCGCGGGTGAGGACGATGTGGTAGTGCGGCAGCGTCCCCTTGAGCCGGAGCAGGGCCGCCTCGACCTGCGAGGGGAAGACGTTCACGCCGCGGATGATGAACATGTCGTCCGAGCGCCGCTCGATGCGCCGGATTCGGCGCAGGGTGCGGCCGCAGGCGCACGTCGCGCTCGCGAGCGTCGTCACGTCGCGGGTGCGGTAGCGGATCATCGGCATCGCCTGCTTCGAGAGCGTGGTGAGGACGAGCTCGCCCTCGGCACCTTCCGGCAACACCTCGCCGGAGTCCGGGTCGATGATCTCCGGGTAGAAGTGGTCCTCGAAGACGTGGAGCCCGTCCTGGTGGGTGCACTCGGCGGCGATCCCGGGGCCGATGATCTCGGAGAGCCCGTAGATGTCGTAGCCGCGGATGCCGGTGTCCTCCTGGATGCGCTGGCGCATCGCCTCGCTCCAGGGCTCCGCCCCGAAGACGCCGACGCGCATCTTCGAGAAATCGACCTTCATCTCCTTGCCGCGCTCGACGAGGTGCAAGAAGTAGGAGGGCGTGCAGCAGATCGCGGTGGCCCCGAAGTCCTGCATCACCATGAGCTGCCGCTCGGTGTTGCCACCGCTGATGGGGATGACGGTCGCCCCGAGCGCCTCCGCGCCGTAGTGGGCGCCGAGCCCGCCGGTGAAGAGGCCGTACCCGTAGGCGTTCTGGATGACGTCGCCGCGGTGGAGCCCGTAGCACGCGAAGGCGCGCACCATCACCTGCTTCCAGACCTCGATGTCGGCCTGGGTGTACGCGACGACGATGGGCTTGCCGGTCGTGCCGGAGGAGGCGTGGAGCCGGACGATCTCCTCCATCGGGCTCGCGAACAGTCCGAAGGGGTACGTGTCGCGCAGATCGGCCTTGGCCGTGAAGGGCAGCTTCCCGAGGTCCTCGAGCCTCGTGATGGACTCGGGGGTGAGGCCGCGCACCTCCATCCGGTGGCGGAAGAACGCCACGCGCGCGTACGCCCGCTCGACGATCGAGCGCAGCCGCTTGAGCTGGAGCTCCGCGAGCTGCTTGCGGGGCAGGTAGTCGGGAGCACTCGCGGGGTGGAACCCGCCCGTCGGATCGTTCCAGGTGTTCAAGGCCGACCTCCTCGCTCGGGCACCGGGGGCGCCCGCCGTGACCGCGTTCAGGAGCTCTCCACTACCTCGCCCGGCCGCACCGCCCTCTCCGCTAGACCGCCGCGCCGCTCGGCCTCGCGGAGGCGCTCGCCGAGCGCGCACGGCCCGTCGCGAACGCCTGCTCGTTGACGGCGTGGAGCCGCTCCGGCAGCGCGGCCCTCACCGCCTCGAGGAACGCCGCCTCCGGGATCGCGAGGTGATGGCTCAGCGCGCCGAGCAGCGCGACGTTGAGGCTGCGGCGGTTCGCCAGGTCCTCCTCGCGCACGAAGTCGGGGGCGATGAGCACGCCGGCGGGGCGGAGCAGCGGCCGCGTCACCTCGACCTCCGAGGGTGCGAGCACGAGCAGGAAGTCCGCCGCGCCGCGCGGCACCATCGGCGACAGCACCTTCTCCCCGAACCGCACGTCCGAGGTGACCGAGCCGCCGCGCTGGCTCATCCCGTGGACCTCGGCCTTCTTCACGTCGAAGCCGGCGCGCACGGCCGCGTCGCACAGGATCTCGGCCGCCTTGATGACCCCCTGCCCGCCGAGGCCCGCCAGGACGACGTTCGTCACGTGCCCGCTCATGTGCCCACCTCCAGCCCACAGCCGCCGCAGCCCGCCGCCATGCGCCCGGCGTTCTCCTTGTCCCACTTGCGGATGTCCGCCGCCGCGAGCACGCAGGGGCGCCGCGACACGATGACCGAGAGCTGGGGCTTGGAGAGCTTCTCGACGAGGAGCTTCTCGAACCCGGCGGGATCGGCGAAGGCGTCCATCACCACCGCGTCGACCCCCATCGCCCGGACGAGACCCTCGATCGAGACGTGGCCGGCCGGGCCGTGCTCCAGGGAGCGCCCGGTGGCGGGGTGCTCTTGCTGGCCGGTCATGGCGGTGATCCCGTTGTCGAGCACGATGACGACGTGCCCGAGCGGCGGCGGGTTGTAGACCATCTCCATCACGCCCGAGACTCCGGAGTGGATGAAGGTCGAGTCCCCGATGATCGAGACGACCCGCTTCGCCTGCTCGGGCGGGAGCACGTGGCGCAGGCCCAGCCCCACGCCGAGGGAGGCGCCCATCGCGACGCAGGTGTCCATCGCCCGGTAGGGCTCCATCACGCCGAGCGTGTAGCAGCCGATGTCTCCCGCCACGATGCAGTCGAGCTTGTGCAAGGTGGCGTAGACGGGGTGGTACGGGCACGACGGGCAGAGCTCGGGCGGCTTGCCCTTCGGCGGCGGAGGCTCCGGCGAGACATCGCGCGCCAGGATCCGCTTCACGCGGTTCACGTCCAGCTCGCCGAAGCGGTACATCTCGGGCTTCGACTCGACGGCGATGCCGGCGGCCCGGAGGGCCTCGGCGATGACGGGATCGCCCTCCTCGACGACGACGCAGCGCTCCACCCGCGCCGCGAAGGCGCGGAGGCGCTCGATCGGCAGCGGGTGAACGAGGCCGAGCTTGAAGTAGCTCGCCGCCGGAGCCACCTCGCAGGCGTGGAGGTAGGAGACGCCGTCGGTGATGATCCCGAGGGCGGGGTCACCGTCGGTGACGACGTTCAGATCCGACGTCTCCGCGAAGGCCGCGATCTCGGCGAGCTTCGCGCGCAGCCTGCGGTGGGCGGGCCGCGCGAACGCCGGGACCATCACGCGCCCAGGGATGTCGCGCTCGAAGAACGGCCGCGGCGCCGGCAGGGGGCTCGCGCGCCGATGGACGAGCGACTTCGAGTGACACACGCGCGTCGTCATCCGGAACAGCACCGGGAGCTTCCAGCGCTCGGACAGCTCGACCGCGTCGAAGAAGAGGTCGTAGGCCTCCTGCGCGTCGGCCGGCGAGATCATCGGGATGCCGGCGGCAATCGCGTAGCG
The DNA here is from genome assembly GCA_035538735.1 of Anaeromyxobacteraceae bacterium. Classification (GTDB taxonomy): domain Bacteria; phylum Myxococcota; class Myxococcia; order Myxococcales; family Anaeromyxobacteraceae; genus Anaeromyxobacter_A. The sequence goes on from DATLJU010000064.1 coordinate 24,965, forward strand.
GCGGTTGTCCTGCTCGTTCTGCGAGGACGCCATGCCGGGATCATCGGCCGTCACCACGACGAGCGCGCCCGAGACGCCGGTGTAGGCCGCGGTGAAGAGCGGATCGGCGGCGACGTTCAGCCCGACGTGCTTCATCGTGACGAGCGCGCGTGCGTTGCCGTACGCCGCGCCGAGCGCGACCTCGAGCGCGACCTTCTCGTTCGGCGCCCAGCGCGCGTTTCCGCCCAGCGCGCCGAGCGCCTCGAGGATCTCGGTCGAGGGCGTACCGGGGTATCCGGTGCCGAGCGCGATGCCGGAGTCACGCGCGGCGAGGGCGACCGCCTCATCTCCGGACAGAAGCTTCTTCTCGATCGCGTTCATCGCATTCGGCTCCGGCGTGAGAGGTACGTCGGCATTCTGGTACGCATTTACTTGTATGTCTAGTCGCACCCCAAAGGAGGTGACTCTGGGGCCTGCAGCGCGATTCTCGCGAGCGGGGCGCTACGCCTTCGCGGCCCGGTTCCGCGCTCGAGCTACTCCACGTCAGCGTCGCGCGCGCGACGTCCGCTCTGCCCTGGGTGAACGGGAAGGAGCGGTCCCGGGAGTGGGAGCTCGGAGGGCCTCGCCCATGCGCGCGATGCCGACGCGGATGGCGTCCGCGCTCGCGGCCGCGTAGCTCAGGCGAAAGAACCCGCGCTCCGCCTCGGCCGGAAACCACGCGCGACCCGGGTTCACCTGGACCGAGCGCTCCATGCAGGCTCGCGCGAACGCGACCTCGTCCACCCCCTCGGGCAACCTGAGCCAGAGGACGAATCCACCCTTGGGAATGACGTCGAGCCTGACCTGCGGCAGGTGATCTCGCACCGCTTGCACAGCGGCGTCTCGACGCGCTCGCAGGACGCTCCGCAGCGCCTTGAGGTGACGAGCCCACGCCGGAGAGCTGACCAGCTCGAGGGCCGTCTCCTGCATGGGCCCAGCGACGAACAGGTCGCCCACCACGGCCTCCGTCCGAAGCCTCACGCTCGCGGGCCCCCGGGCGCGCACGGCGGCGACGCGCAGCCCCGAAGCCGCGGGCTTCGTCAGCGATCGCACGTACACCACGTGCCCCTCGTCGGCGGCGGCGAGCGGTGGCGGCGCGGTCCCCTCGATGGCGAGGTCCCGCGCGGCGTCGTCCTCCACGATGAACGCACCGACGCGTTGGGCGACCTCGAGCACGGCAGCCCGTCGATCCGCTGGCAGCGTCGCTCCAGTCGGGTTGGCGTAGGTCGGCTGGCACGCGAACACGCGCGCGCCGGAAGCCTTGAACGCGGCCTCGAGCAGATCGGGCCGAACCCCGTCCGCGTCCGTCGGCACCGGCACGGCCCTCAGCCCCAGGGCGCGCAACGCGGCCAGCGTGCCGAGATGCGCGGGCGACTCGACGAGCACCGGCGCGCCCGGCGCCGCCAGCGAGCGAAAGATCGTCGACAGCGCCGCCTGTCCGCCCGGCACGATCAGGATGTCCTCCGCGCTCGCGTCGCCGAGCTGCCGGGCGAACCAGACGCGGAGCGCTTCGATGCCCTCGGTCGGCACGCGGTCCCAGGCGCCGGGCCGGCGGGCCGCGCGCGCCATGGCGCTCGCCAGGGCGCCGAAGGGCTGCGCCTCCATGTCGAGGTAGCCGCTGCCGAGGGGAACCACGCCGGGGCGCGGCGGCGCGAACAGGTCGTGAAACTCGTCGAGCACGGGCGGGCTCGGCCCGAGCACCACCGCCTGCCAGCCGTGATCGACGCTGGCCGGTCTCGCGCGGCGCTCCGCCACGAACGCGCCGTGGCCGGGCCGCGTGAAGACGAGGCCCTCCTGCGTGAGCCGGGTGAGCGCGTGCTGCACGGTGATGGGGCTCACCTGGTAGCGCGTGACCAGGCTGCGCGTGGTAGGCAGCCGATCGCCTGGTCGCAACTCCGCCGTGATTATTCGCTTGAGGTCGGCGTACACCCGTTCGGTCGACGACGCCGCTTTCGCCCGGCCCGGCATTGCGCTATCGCCCTGCATGAGAGCGTACGATAGCGCTACTGTCGGCACCACGCGAGGCGACCGTCACGGCTGCAGGATCGCCGTGCGCCAGGCCTCGCCGGACGCGATTCGCTCGTAGCGAACCCGCTCGTGGAGGCGGTCGGGCCGGCTCTCCCAGAACTCCATCACCTCGGGGAGGACCCGGTAGCCGCCCCAGGTCGGCGGCCTCGGAACGTCGCAGCCGCGGCACTCGCGCTCGAGCTGCTCCACCCTCGCCAGCAGCGTCGCGCGCGCGTCGAGCGCGGCGCTCTGCTGCGACGCCGCGGCCGCGAGCTGCGAGCCGCGCGGCCGCGACCGCCAGTAGGCGTCGCTCTCCTCGGCGGAGATCCGCTCGACCGCGCCTTCGACCCGCACCTGGCGCGGGGGCCAGGGCCAGTAGAAGAGGAGCGCGGCGCGAGGGTTCGCCTCCAGCTCGGAGGCCTTCCGGCTCAGGTAGCTCGTGAAGAACACGAAGCCCTGTTCCGAGGCGCTCTTCACGAGCACGGTCCGGGCGGAGGGGCGCCCGTCGTGGGTGGCGGTCGCGAGCGTCGCGGCGTTCGCCTCCGGGAGCTCGCCGCCCGCGGCCCAGGCCACCACCTTCCAGACAGCGCCCCGCACGCGAGACATCCGCTGCCGGTCGGTCGATCCCGCCGGGACGCCGGAGCGGTGGGCCTCGTGCTGCCATCGCCTGAAGAGCTCGATCGGATCGCGATCCACGGATGAACTCTATGTCACGACACACCGGCGCGGGCTCTTCTATCGCGCGCATCCGTGCCCGTCCTCGTTCGCGAAACGCTCGGGCAGGCCCCTGTCGCCGGGACATGAGGCGCTCGTGTCGCAGCCGGGGCGCAGATTGACGCCGCCGCGCCGCCGCGCCCGTGCTAAGAGCGACGCGGCCCCATGGGAACGACGAACGACTGGCCGTCGCGCGTCCTCGCCCGCGTCGTGCGGCTGCGGGTGCTCATGCTCGTGGCGTACGCCGCCCTCGTCCCGGTGGCGGCGTTCCTCGCGACGCGCATCCCGAGCGAGGGGGCCATCGACCGGCTGATGGTGCCGAGCGACCCCGACTACGCGGCGACCCGGGCCTTCCAGCACATCTTCCCCGAATCGCAGCTCGTGCTCCTCGTCTTCGAGGCGGCCGATCCGTTCTCTCCGGCGTCGATCGCGCGGGTGGAGCGCGCCAAGGCTGCGCTCCGCGACGTGCCGCACGTGAGCGGCTTCTCGATCCTCGACGCGCTCCGCCGCGCGAGGCCCGGCGCGAGCCCGGCCGAGCTCCGCGACCTGGCGCTCGGGACGCGCTTCTTCCGGGGTCAGGGCCTCGTCGGCGACGGGTTCCTCACGCTGATCGTCTCGCTCGACGTGCGCGGGCCGGCCGAGCGCGACGCGGCGCTCGCCGCGGTCGACGCCGCCCTGGCGCGCAGCGACGTCGGTCCGGTCCGCAAGGTGGGGGCCCCGTACGTCACCTCGTGGCTGGAGCGGCAGTCGTCGTCGGCGTCGGCGCGCGCGTTCCCGGTGTTCGCCGTCCTGCTCGTGGCGATCACCCTCTTCCTGTACCGCTCGTGGCGCGCGCTCGTCGCGATCGTCCTCGCGCTCGGCGCGGCGGTGGCGCTCGGCGTCGCGGCCGGCGCGCTCCTCGGCTTCAGCTTCAC
>DATLJU010000065.1:0-7938 GCA_035538735.1 Anaeromyxobacteraceae bacterium
GATCGTGACCGACCTGGAGCGGATGGGCGACCTGGCGGTCAACGTCGCCGACCGCGCGCTCGACCTCCACCAGGCGCCGCCGCTCGGACCGCTCCACGATCTCACCTCGCTCGCCGAGGCGGCGGAGGCGCAGCTCGCGAAGGCGCTCGACGCCTTCGTCCAGCGCGACGCCGCCCGGGCAGAGGAGGTCATTCGCGGCGACGAGCTGCTCGACGCGCTCTACCTCAAGATCTTCAACGAGCTCCTGGCGCTCATGATGGAGGACTCGCGCGCCATCCGGCGCGCCACGGCCCTCATGTTCGCCGCCAAGCACCTGGAGCGCTTCGGGGATCACGCCATCAACGTGGCCGAGATGGTGGTGTACATGGTGCGCGGGACCGACGTGCGGCATCCCGGCAGCCGGCTCGCGCCCTGAGACGCGGCGCGCGCAGGTAGGTGGGCGGCGTGCGCACAAGCGCCTGCTCGCCCGCCTGCGATATGATCCAGCGCGAATGAACCCCGTTGCGCTCGACCTGCGGCTCCCGCCCGACGGGGACGCCATCCTCGCCGCCTGGGATCCCTGCCGCGACGCGCTGCGCCGGGCGGGGCTCCCGGAGGCGCACATCGCGCCGCTGTGCATGGCGGCGCGGAAGCTGCTCGAGAACGCCGTCAAGTACGGCGCATACGGCCCGGGCGATTCGGTGGAGCTGACGCTCCGGGTCCGCTCGTTCGACGTGACGATCGAGGTCAAGAACCCGGTGGGCGGCGGGCCGGAGCAGGTCCGCAGCGTTCGCGAGGCGCTGCGCTCGACACGCGGGAACGTTCCGCTGGAGATCTACGTGGAGCGGATGAGCGCGCTCGCGCGCGGCCCGGGCGGCGCTGGCGGTGGCCTTAGCCTCGCTCGCCTCACCTGCGACGGGCGTGGGCTGCTCGACTTCCACCTGGACGGTGCCAACAAGCTCGCCGTCTCCGCCGTGTGGCTCAGAGAAGACTTGATGTGAACGCGCGTGCGCAGCCGCCCCCCGCGCGCTGCGTGGCCGGCGGCGGAACCCGAGCCGAGGCGCGGCTCACGGGACGAGGAGCCTCGTGCCGGCGCCCGCGGCGGCGCCGAGGAGGCCGCCGACCAGGACGTCGAGGGGGTAATGGGCGCCCAGGTAGATGCGCGAGAGCGCGATGCCCGTGGCGAGCAGGAGAGCCACCGGACCCGCGCAGTACGGCTCGCCACCGACCGCGATCGCCACCGCGAACGCGGCGCTCGTGTGTCCGGAGGGAAACGAGAACGCGTCCGGATTCTCGGCGAGCGCCTCGAACCCCGCGATGGCGCTCGTGGGCCGGGCTCGGTTCAGGCTCCGCTTCAGGACCTGCGCCGCGAGGGCGCCCGCGAGCGCGCCGAGGCCGACGCGCAGTCCGAGGTGGACCGTGGGTCGCTTCGCCGTGGCGAGGAGCGCGAGCGCGCTGGCCGTCCAGGTGCGCGCGTCTCCCACGCCCGTGAGCAGGCGAGCGATGCGCGTGCGCCAGGGGCTGTGGTACCGGCGGAACTGGAGGAGCAGCCGCTCGTCGTAGCCCAGGAGCCTGGCGAGGCGCGCCAGGCGCTCCGGCTCGACCGGCGCGCCGGCGAGCGCTCCCTCGACCGCCTGGAGCTCGAGCTCACGGCTCTCCATGTCCGTCATCCTGTCGACGGCCCGCGGCGTGAGCGTGGCCGGTCTGCAACATCTTCACGGCGACCGCCCGCCGGGAGCCTCCCTTTGCGCGGGCATCTCACCGGGCTGCTCCCCCGCGCGCCTCGGCGAGCAGGGACGCGTCCACGAGCCCCGACAGGTCGCCCTGCGGCGCGTAGTCGAGCTCCTGCGCGCGCCGCGCCCCCTCCGCCAGCTGTGGCGCCAGGGGGTCCGAGACGGGCTCGAGGCGCGAGAAGGCGTCCTGGAGCACCGCGTCCGGCAGCGGGTGCCCGGTCAGCGCGCCGTACTGCGCGTTCGCGGCGCGGGCGAAGCTGGCGCGATCGGCGCTCCACCGGTCGGTGAGGGAGAGGTGGGCGCGCAGGACGGCCACCACGTCGCGGCGCCGGCTCTCGAGCGCGCGGCGGGTCGCGACCACGACGGTGATGGGAAACTGGCGTCCCTCCCACAGGTCCCGCTCGTCGACGAGGACGTGGCCACCCGCCTCCGCCACCAGGCGCGCCCCCCACGGTTCGGGCACCCACGCCGCCTCGATCTCGCCGCGCCCGAAGAGGCCCAGGATGTCGGGGTTCGAGAGCGGCGTGACGCGCACGTCCCTCGGGCCGTCGCCGACGCGGAGCCGCTGCTGCCGGAGCCACAGCCGGAGCGCGATGTCCTGCGTGTTGCCGAGCTGCGGCGAGGCGACGCGCTTCCCGGCGAGGTCCTGCGGCGTCCGGGCGCTCCTCGCGACGAGGACGGCACCGCCCGAGGCCGCCCCCGCCACGACGTGCAGCGCCTCGCCGTGCGAACGGAGGTAAGCGATCGTGGCCGGTCCCGGACCCACGTAGCAGACGTCGACGTCGCCGGCGAGGAGCGCCTCCATCGCGGCCGGCCCGGCGTTGAACTGGCGCGTCACGACGGGACCGCCCAGCTCGCGCGCGAAGAGCCCCTCGGCGTTCCCGACCAGCGCCTGGGCGTGGGTGAGGTTCGGGAAGAAGCCGAGCCGCAGCGGGGCGCCTTCCCCGGGGGCCGATCCCTTCTTGCAGGCGGCGAGCGCGGCCGCCGCGAGCAGCGCCACGCTCCTCGCGCGACGTGTCACACCGCCTCCACTAGCCCCCAGCGGTGGCGGATCCGCACCTCGATGATCCGGAAGAGCACCTGATCGACGACGGAGCCGACCGCCACGATGGCGATCATGACCCCCATGACCTGGGCCACGTCGAGCAGCTCGCGCCCGGCCTGGAGGAGCTGCCCGAGCCCGCCGGCCACGAACAGCAGCTCCCCCGCCATGAGCGCCCGCCACGCGAAGCTCCAACCGAGCTTCAAGCCCGTCACGATGCCGGGCAGCGCGCCGGGGAGGAGGACCCCCAGGTAGAACCGGGCGCCACGGATGCCGAGCACGCCCGACGCGCGCAGCAGCAGTGGATCCATGGACGCGACGCCGTCCTCGGTCGAGATGGCGATGGCGAGCAGCGACCCCATCACGACCACGAACACGATGGCCATCTCGGAGAGCCCGAACCAGAGCAGCGCCAGGGGCAGCCAGCAGATGGACGGCAGCGCCTGCAATCCGAGCACGAGCGGCTTCACGGTGGAGCGCATCCAGCTCAAGCGCGCGTTGGCGATCCCGAGCGGCACGCCGATCAGCGCCGAGATGAGATAGCCCTGCCCGAGCCGCGACAGGGACCGCAGGATCGCCGCGCCCAGCCGGCCGTCCGCCGTCATCCGCATCAGGCTGCGCCCCACCGCCAGCGGCCCGGGGAAGAGGTAGTGCGGCCAGGGCCCGATCCTAGACGCCAGCTCCCACAGGAGGAGGAGCACCGTCAGGAACGCGGCCCGCTCCAGGATCGGCCCTTTCTTCATCCGCGACCTCCTTGCCGCCGCCGATGGGGGGCGGCGTCTCGGCGATCCTCTGGACGCGGCCGAGCATGGCGCGGATCCGGCGCGACATCTCGACCAGCGCCTCGTCATCGGGGTCGCGCGGCCGGGGCAGTCGCACCTCGAAGTCCTGCAGCACGCGGCCGGGCTGGCCGGCCATCACGACCACCCGGTCGCCCAGCACGAGCGCCTCGCGGATGTTGTGGGTGACGAACACGACCGTCTTGCGATCGCGTACCCAGATCTGCTGGAGGAGGTCGTGCATGCTGGCGCGCGTCTGCGCGTCGAGCGCCCCGAACGGTTCGTCCATGAGCAGCACGGACGGATCCATCGCCAGCGCCCGCGCCAGCGCCACCCGCATCCGCATCCCACCGGACAGCTCGTGGGGGAGGGCGCGCTCGAAGCCGCGCAGGCCCACGCGCTCGATGAAGGCGGCCGCTCGCGCCTCGGCGTCGGCGCGCGACATGCGCCGTCCGCGCAGCACGAAGACGAGGTTCTGACGGACCGTGAGCCACGGAAACAGCGCCGGCTCCTGGAAGACGAGCATCCGGTCCGGCCCCGGGCCGGTCACGTCCTTGCCGTCGAGCGAGATGTGGCCGCCCGACGGCTTCACGAGCCCGGCCAGCGCGTAGAGGAGCGTCGACTTCCCGCACCCCGACGGGCCGAGCAAGCACACGAACTCGCCCGAGTGCACGTCGATGTCGACGTTCTGGAGCGCGACCACGTCGTTGCGGAACCTGTGCCCGACACGGCGGGCGGCGAGCTTCGCCACGCCCTCGCGAGCGCGCGAGGGAACGAGGAGATGTCGGGCCGAGAGGCGCTGCCGAAGCCGCTTCAGCACGCGCTAGATGATGGGACGGCGGGAGCGCCTTGGCTCGGTGGGGCGCAGGCTCTCTTGGGGAGCGATCGAGCGCGTCAGGGCCCCCTACCGAGGCCCATCCTCGGGAGCAGGGCGCGGCCCAGGGGCCCGGTACAGCAGGAGCCTGCAGCTCAGGCCACCGTTCCGGACGCGCATCGCGCTGCACGGCTGCGCCGGCAGCACCCGCTCGAGAGGGCGATCGGGAGCGAGCACTGCGGCCTGCCAGCCGATCGCGCGCTCGAACAAGGCGGCGAGCGCGCGCCAGGCGGCCTGGACGTCGTCGGCGAGGCGGAGCCCGTACGGCGGGTTCACCGCCAGCAGCCCGGGCTCGTCCGCGAGCTCCGCCTCCGCGGCGTCGCAGCGGGCGAAGCGGATCACCCCCTCGAGCCCTGCGGCGGCGGCGTTCTTCTGCGCGAGCCGGAGCACCCCTGCGTTCCGGTCCGAGGCGTGGATCGGCGCCGGCGCGCTTCGCGCCAGCGAAGCCAGCCTCGCCCGCACGGCCTCGGTCGCGGCGCGGTCGTGGCCCGGCCAGCGCTCGAACGCGAAGGTCCTTCCCAGCCCGGGGGCGCGCCGCGCCGCGAGCGCCGCAGCCTCGAGCGCGAGCGTCCCGGAGCCACACATCGGATCGACGAAGGGACGCGAGCCGTCGTAGCCCGCCGCGAGGAGGACCCCCGCCGCGAGCGACTCGCGCAGCGGCGCCGCCCCCACGCGCGGCCGCCAGCCCCGCTTGAACAGCGGCGCGCCGGCGGCGTCGATCGAGACGGTCGCCGTGCCCCGGTGCCGTCGGACGGCGAGCTGCGCGCCCGAGCCGAAGCGGTGGCGGGCGGCCGAGAGCGCGGCCGAGAGCTCGCGCTCGGGACCTTCGAAGATCCGCAGCGCGACCGCGTCGGCCACGCGCGATCCCAGGCAGGCGAGCGCCAGGGCGGACGCGCCGCTCGCCTCCGCGCCTCCTGGGACGGCGCGCGCCACCAGGCCGATCCCGCGCAACTCGCCGGCCAGGACCTCCTCCAGCCCCGGTGCACACGCCGCGAAGAGGCGCTCTCGCTCGCTCACGGGGACATGTTCTCACGACGCGAGCCCTCGCTCGAATGGACCCGCTCGCCAAGGGGCGCGGATTCGGTTAAGAAGCGGCGGGCCGTGGCGGCGCCCCCGCCTCCTCTCTCCATCGGCGCGCGCGACCCCTCCACATGATCTCAGTTCAGAACGTCAGCAAGGCCTTCGGGCCGAAGAAGCTCTTCGAGGACGTGAACGTCGCCTTCTCTCCCGGGCGGCGCTACGGCCTCACCGGCCCGAACGGCGCCGGCAAGACCACCTTGATGAAGATCCTCGCCGGCGACGAGGAGGCCGACAGCGGCACGATCCTGCGGCCGAAGCGGCTCGGCATCCTGCGCCAGGACCAGTTCAAGTACGAGGACGACCGCGTCATCGACGTGGTCCTCATGGGCGACGCCGTGCTGTGGTCGGCGATGCAGGAGAAGGACGTCCTGCTCGCGAAGTCGGACATCTCGGAGGAGGACGGGCACCGCCTGGGCGAGCTGGAAGGCGTCATCGCCGAGGAGGACGGCTACACCGCCGAGGCGACCGCGGCCGAGCTGCTGGAGGGCCTCGGCATCCCGCAGGAGGCGCACGAGCAGCCCATGCGCGCCCTCGCCGGCGGCTACAAGCTGCGCGTGCTGCTGGCGCAGGCGCTCTTCGGCCGGCCGCAGGCGCTCCTCCTCGACGAGCCCACGAACAACCTCGACATCGACTCGATCCGGTGGCTCGAGAAGTTCCTCCACGCGTACGAGGGCGTGCTCGTCACCATCTCGCACGACCGGCACTTCCTGAACGCGATCTGCACGCACATCGCCGACATCGACTACGAGACGATCATCACCTACACCGGCGGCTACGACGACATGGTCCGGCAGAAGGGCCAGGTGCGGTCGCGGGTGGAGTCGGAGAACGCCGAGAAGCAGAAGAAGGTCGCCCAGCTCCAGGACTTCGTGGCCCGCTTCCACGCCGGCACCCGCGCCTCCCAGGTGCAGAGCCGCATCCGCGCCATGGAGAAGCTCAAGCTCGAGGACCTGAAGCGCTCGAACATCCAGGCGCCCTTCATCAAGTTCGAGCTGGCGAAGCCCTCCGGCAAGCAGACCCTCACGGTGGAGGAGATCGCAAAGAGCTACGGCCGCCGCGAGATCATCCGGCCCTTCAGCGCGCTCGTCACCCGCGGGGAGAAGGTGGCCATCATCGGCAAGAACGGCGTCGGCAAGACGACGCTCGTGCAGCTGCTGGTGGGTCAGCTCGAGGCGAACGGGGGGACCGTGACGTGGGGCCACCAGGCGTCCGTCGGGTACCTGCCGCAGGACCACACCGGCCTCATCCGGCCCGGTACCACCGCCTTCGGCTGGCTGCGCGAGCTCGAGGACAAGCTCACGAACGAGGAGATCTCCGGCCTGCTCGGGCGCATGCTGTTCTCCGGCGAGGAGCGGATGAAGCCCACCGACACGCTCTCCGGCGGTGAGATCGTGCGGCTCCTCATGTCGAACCTGATGCGCACGAAGGACAACGTGCTGGTGCTGGACGAGCCGACCAACCACCTCGACCTGCAGGCCATCGCCGCGCTGGGCGAGGGGATCAACCGCTACGAGGGCACCGTGCTCATGGTGACCCACGACCAGCAGCTCATCGGCGAGGTGGCCACGCGCATCTGGGCGCTCCGCGAGGAGGAGCCCGTCCTCGACTTCAACGGCACGTTCGACGAGTTCCTGGAGAAGCACCCGGATCTGGCGGCCCACCACCGGTGAGAAGACAGGTCAAAGCCCCCGAGGTCGCGCGCGAGCTCGCGCCGGGGCAGTCGACCGCGCTCCTCCAGGAGCTGCACCTGCTCACCCGGGAGGGCGACCTCAACGCCGACAGCCTGCGCAAGCTGAAGCAGGTGAACCACCTCGTCCGGCTGCTCCGGCCGGCGGTGGAGGACGTGCTCGCGCGCTTCGGCGACCCGCTGCTCGTCGACTGTGGGGCGGGGAAGGGCTACCTCGGCTTCATCCTGTACGAGCTGTTCGTCGGACCCGCCGGGAAGGGCACCATCGTCTCGGTCGAGTCGCGCCCGGAGCTGACCGCCGCCGCCGAGGCGCGGGCGCGCCGGCTCGGGTTCGAGCGGATGCGTTTCGTCACCGCCGAGCTGGAGGCCGCCGAGCTCCCGGCCCGGGTCCACCTCGTGACGGCGCTCCACGCCTGCGACACCGCCACCGATGATGCCCTCGCGCTGGCGCTCGGTCACGGCGCCGATCACGTGGCGGTGGTGCCCTGCTGCCAGGCGGAGGTCGCACGCCAGCTCGAGCGCGCGGGCGCGCCCTCGCCGCTGCTCGCGCCGCTCTTCGAGCACCCCTGGCACCGGCGTGAGTTCGGCTCGCACCTCACGAACGTCCTGCGGGCGCTCGCGCTCGAGGCGCACGGCTACCGCGTGACGGTCACCGAGCTCGCCGGCTGGGAGCACTCGCTCAAGAACGAGCTCATCCTCGGAAAGAAGGTGCGGGCGGGCGATGCGGCCGCCGCAGAGCGGCTGGAGTCGCTCGCGTCGGCGGC
>DATLJU010000066.1:0-1866 GCA_035538735.1 Anaeromyxobacteraceae bacterium
CATGATCGAACGCACCCTGCAGGACGTCGTGACCCCCATCGCGACGAGCGACGGCGCGGGGGTACGGCTCGCGCGCAGCATCGCCACCGAGCGCCTGGATCACCTCGACCCGTTCTTCCTCTTCGACCACTTCGGGTCGGAGAACGCGGACGACTACATCGCGGGCTTCCCGCTCCACCCGCACCGCGGCATCGAGACCATCACCTACATGCTCGACGGCAGCGTCGCCCACCGCGACAGCCTCGGGAACTCGGGCGTCATCGGCGCCGGCGACGTGCAGTGGATGACGGCCGGCAGCGGCATCCTGCACGAGGAGATGCCGAAGGTCGGGCCCCGCCGGCTCGACGGATTCCAGATCTGGGTGAACCTGCCCGCCAAGCTCAAGATGACGGCGCCGCGGTACCAGGACGTCGCGTCGAGCCGGATCCCGGAGGTCGTTCGACCGGACGGCGCGCGCGTCCGTGTGGTCGCGGGCGAGGTCGACGGCGTGCAGGGCGCGGTGCGCGAGATCTTCGCCGGCCCGAGCTACCTCGACGTGGCCCTGCCCGCGGGCCGAACCTTCGAGCAGCCCGTCGCGCGCGGCCACACCGCGCTGCTGTACGTGTTCCAGGGGGAGGTGGTCGTGGGCGGGCGGGGGCCGGAGCACGGCGTCGCCATTCGCGCGCCGCGGCTCGCCATCCTGAAGGACGGCGACGTCGTCCGCGCCCACGCCGGCGGCGCGCCGGCGCGGTTCCTGCTGCTCTCGGCGCAGCCGCTCCGGGAGCCCTACGCGCGCTGGGGGCCCTTCGTCATGAACACCCGCGAGGAGATCGCGCAGGCGCTGCAGGAGCTGCGCGACGGCACGTTCGTGAAGGCGTCCGCCTCTACCCCGACAACACCGCCTGCAGGCCCCACAGCGCCGCCATCCCCACCGCGATCGTGAGGAAGACGTTGCGGGTGCGCCAGGCGACGAGCGCCGCGACGAGCCCCGCCAGCAGGCGCGCGTTCCGCCAACCGAGCTGCAGCTCGCCCCCGCGCAGCACGAGCTCGGGGAAGATGATGGCGGAGAGCACCGCCGGCGGTACGAACCGGAGCGCGCGCGCCGCCAGCGGCGGCAGCTCGAACCGGCCGAGCAGCGCGATGAAGGAGAGCCGCGTCAGGAAGGTGAGGACGCCCGCTGCGACGAGCGCCGGCAGGTAGCTCATGCCGGGCGTCCCTCCCCCGTCGCCTCGGCGCGGAGGGACTCGATCCCCAGCCCGACCAGGACGCCGCCGAGGCCCGCGAGCGGCAAGCCCAGTTTGTAGGGCAGCGCGGCGCCGGCCACCGCCAGCGCGCCGGCGGTGACCGCCGCCGCTGCGCCGGCCCGATCCTTGAGCGACGGCACGACGAGCGCGATGAACGTGAGCGCCAGGGTGAAGTCGAGCGACCAGCTCGCCGGGACGCGCGCACCGACGAAGATCCCGACCGCGGTGCTCCACTGCCACGAGAGCCACAGCGTGAGCCCCGCGCCGAGGAAGTACCAGTGGCGGTAAGGCGAAACCACGGTCTTTCCGTTGTCGCGCAGGTAGCGGGTGATGGCGACCGCGTAGGCCTCGTCGGTGAGGAGGTAGGCGAGCCCCGCCTTCCACCCCTGCCCGAGGGGGCGCAAGTACGGCGCGACCGAGGCGCTGTAGAGCGCGTGCCTCAGGTTCACCACGAGCACGGTCAGGACGATCACGCCGCCGGGCGTCCGCTCGTGGATGAGCTGCGCGGCGATGAACTGCGCCGAGCCGGCGAACACGACCGATGACATGGACTGCGCGATACCCGGGGTGAGCCCGGCGGAGAGCGCGAGGAGGCCGTAGATCATTCCGAACGGCACCACGCCGAGTAGGATGGGGAGCTCGT
>DATLJU010000067.1:0-7265 GCA_035538735.1 Anaeromyxobacteraceae bacterium
GGGAACGGCGCCCCGCGCGAGGCCTCCAGCGCGGCGTCGACCCGCGCGAGCAGCGCGTCGCGCCGGGAGCGCCGGAGCGCCTCCCACAGCGCTTCGCGATCGGCGAAGTGGTTGTAGAGCGTCCCGACGGCGATCCCGGCGCGCGCCGCGATCGACTCCATGCGCGTCCGGGCGCCCTCCTCGGCGAACGCCTGCTCGGCCGCCGCCAGGATGGCCTCGCAGGTCGCTTCGCGCAGGCGAGCGCGTAGGCGAACGGGCTTTTCGGAACTTGAATGAGGATTCATTTTCTGGAGTCAGTAATAAGACTCTTGCAGGGGGGCGTCAAGCGAGCGAGTTCTCGAGGAGCGACCGCGACCTCACTCGAGTGACTGTCGCCCTTCGACGACGGGCCGCTGCTCGGCCCTGCGTTCAGGGCGAAAGGCGAGGGTCGATTCGCGCCGAGCAGCGCCCGCGCGCGCGGCGGCGCCATTGCGGAGCGCCGCATCGAGGACCACGTTTGCCGGAACGCGCCATGTTCACGGTGAGTGGCGGGGCGAGGACTGTTTGAGAACTGCGGCGCGGCGCCGAAGGCGACGCGAACCGCAGTTCGAGTTTCCGCAGCCCCGCCAAACTTGGGTCCAAAGGTCGCGCGTTCCGGCCCTGGGTCACCCCGGCGGCGCGGAGCACGGGCGCCGACGCGCGCGCGGGCGCAGAGCGGCGTGGGTACCGCCCTGCCCTCTTCTGCTTCGCGGGTTGAGCGCCGAGAGTTTCCGGCCGCCACCACCCCGCCGGCGTGGAGCACGGGCGCCGACGCGCGCGGGCTCGGAGCGGCGTGGCTCCCTGCCCGCGAGAGAGCCAAGAGCCTCGACCGCCTTCAGCTCTCGTCCTTCTTGATCTGCTCCGCGAGGTAGTTCTGCAGGCCGGCCTGCTCGATGAGCGTCTGCTGCGCCTCGAGCCAGTTGAGGTGTTCCTCTTCGTCCTCGAGGATGTCCTCGAGCAGATCGGCGGAGCCGTTGTCGCCTTCCGCGCGGCAGGTCTCGATCCCGCGGTTCAGCACCGGGATCGCCTGCCGCTCGAGCGCCATGTCGAGCTTGAGCTGCTCCTCCACGGTCTGCCCGACGTTGATCTTCCCGAGCCGCTGCACGTTGGGGAGACCCTCGAGATACAGGATGCGCTCGATGATCTCGTCCGCGTGCTTCATCTCGTCGATCGACTCGTGCTTGATCTTGTGCCAGAGCCGCTCGTACCCCCAGTTCTCGCACATGCGCGCGTGGAGGAAGTACTGGTTGATCGCGGTGAGCTCGTTCGTGAGGACGTCGTTGAGCAGGTCGACCACCTTCGGGCTGCCCTTCATGCCCACTCCTTTCCTGTCAGGCCGCCCGGCGTCGCGGACAGGCGGCGCACGCGTCGGCGCCGCGGCACGGTCCCGCGGCACTCGACAGGATGTCCGCGACGTCCTCGCGGCAGCATCCACAATCGCTGCCGGCACCCGTCTGGGCGACGATCTCGGCGTGCGACAGGCCCGCCCGGGCAGCCTCCTGCAGATCCCGATCGGAGATGGCGTGGCAGGAGCAGACGATCATGCGGTCTCCGGATCGATCAGGCTTCGACGCGCTTCACGTAGATCTCGCCCGCGATCTCCGGGTCGAGGGCGATGGTGGTCTCGCCCACCTCGATGACGTACGACGGCGAGCGCTGGTGCAGCCGGATCTCGCTGCCCGGAATGACGCCGAGAGCGGCCAGGCGGTCCATCCGATCGTGGAAGCGCGGGGCGATGAAGACGATGCGCGCCGGCGCGCCGAGGTCGAAGGAGGGCAGCCCGGTCACGAGCGACCGCACCGTCTTCTGGGCCGCGCCGCAGCAGGGTCCCTGTGGGATCGCCTTCCCGTGCGGGCAGGTCGGCGGGTGACCGAGCAGCGTGCACACCGAGTCGGTCGCCTCGGGGGAGAGGATGTGCTCGAGCTCGCAGGCCTGGCTCTCGGTGGCGTCCTCGGAGAGCTGGAGCAGGTCGCGGAAGAGGCGCTCGGTGAGGCGGTGGCGCCGGATCACCGCGCGGGCGCGCTGCTCGCCCTCGCCCGTGAGCGCGACCCGCTCGCCCTCGAGCCGGACGAGGCCCGCCTCCGCCAGCGCGGCCAGCTCACCGCGGTCGGCGGCGCCGGCGTGCGGAGCGGCGTGGCGGAGGACCCCCTCGACGGCGTCGCGCCCCTCCTCTCGCTCGGTGAAGATGGTCTCCAACAGCTCCTCGACGTGATGTGCGTGCATGGTGTCGTTCACGGGGATTTCACGACTTCACGGGTGGTGGGGAACGGCGCCGTCCGAGGAATGCCTTGAGGCGGCCGGCGAGCCCGGTCTCCTGCGGGAAGCTGTAGCCGCAGGACGGGCAGCACATGACCTTGCACCCCTTCGCCATCGGGCAACTCGGGCGGCAGCCCTGCCCCTCGGCCTCGAAGGTGGTCCCGCACAGCGGGCAGGTCTCGCTCCTGTCGACCAGCGCGGGCACGGCGCTCCTACAGGTAGAAGTGGCGCATGAGGACGTTCACGACCGCCCCCATGGCGACGGAGAAGGGCAAGATGAACGCGGCGATGGCGACGCCGGTCTTCCAGCCGCGCTCCTTCAGGATCATGAAGAAGTTGGCGATGCACGGGATGAAGAGCGTGATCGTGACGAGCGCGGTCACGACCTCGACCTCCATGGTGCGCGTCATGGTGCCCGCCTTGACGAACGGCTCGTAGTGCACGAACAGGCCGGCCGCGGCGTAGTCCCGGCGCAGGAAGCCCAGGATGAAGGCGCTCGCCGCCTCCTTGGGCAGCTGGAGGATTCCGACCACCACCGGGGCCGCGGCGCGCTCGAGGAGCGCCAGGCCGTGGACGCGGTCGAGGCCCCACAGGATGAGGGTTCCGAGCACGAAGAGCGGGAGCGCCTCGCGCAGGTACCACTCGATCCGGGCGAGCGTCTTCACGGCGATGTTGCTCGCCTGCGGGACGCGCAGCGGTGGCAGCTCGAGGATGAAGTCGGAGCCGCGGCCTGGGATGACCTTGGCCGCGAGCCAGCCGACGAGGAACAGGACCGCGAGCACCGCGCCCAGGAACCACGCCGCGGCGACGGGGCCGATGCCGGCCAGCATGGCGAAGATCACGGCGAGCTGCGCGCTGCACGGGACGGCGAGCGCGAGCAGCAGCGTGACGATGACGCGCTCCTTGCGCGTCTCCATGATCCGCGCGGTCATGGTCGCCATCGTGTCGCAGCCGAGCCCGAGCACCATGGGCAGGACGGCCTTCCCGTTCAGCCCCATCCGCTTGAAGACCTTGTTCACCATCACCGCCAGCCGCGGCAGGTACCCCGAGTCCTCCAGCACGCTGAACGCGATGAAGAACGTCGTGACGATGGGCAGGACGATCGCCATCCCGTAGCTGAGGCCCATGGAGAACACGCCGTAGCGGCCGACGAGGAACCCGCTGTGCTCGCGGAATGGGACCCCCGCCGGACCGACCAGGAACTCCTGCAGCCCCTTCGCGGGAACGGTCCAGCGCACGAGCCGGTCGAGCCACGGCACGAGGTGCTCGTAGAAGATGGCGTTCTCGAGGAAATCGACGGCGCTCTTGGCTCCGAAGACGCCCACGAACTCGTAGCAGGCGAACAGGATCGCCAGCAGGATCGGCACCCCGAGCAAGGGGTGGGTGGACCAGCCGCCCAGTCGCCGCGCGAAGCCACTCCCCATCGAGCGCTCACCGCGCGTCACGACCGCGTCGTGGAGCCGATCGACCGCCGCCAGGCGCTGCCGCGAGATGACGAACCGCAGTGACTCGGGGTACCGCGCGGCGACTTGGCGCCGGATCTCCTCGAGCCGGCCGAGGTCCGCCTCGGACAGCGACGCGGCGTGGTGCTCGACGAGCGAGGCATCGCCGGCGAGCGCCATCACCGCGAGCGCCCGGCGTGACAGCCCGCCGCGCGCCGGGATCAGCTGCTCGATCTGGGAGAGCGCTGCCTCGATGGCGTCGTCGTACCGCGGCGTGAACCGCGAGCCGCGAGCGCGCGCGAGGCTCGTCACGAGCTGCGGGAGGCCCTTGCGCTCGACCGCCACCGTCGGGACGACGTCCACGCCCAGCGCCTCGGCCAGCCGCTCCGCGTCGACGTGGAACCCACGGCTCTTCGCCTCGTCCGCCATGTTGAGGGCCAGCACGAAGGGGACCCCCGCCTCGGCCAGCTGCGCGGTGAGGAGCAGGCCGCGGCGGAGGTTCTTCGCGTCGCACACCTGCACGCACGCGTAATCGCGCTCGTTCATCAGGATGTCGCGCGTGGCCTGCTCGTCCTCGGACATCGGGGTGAGGTTGTTCGTCCCCGGCGTGTCCATGACGTGCCAGGCCTGCCCGTCGAGGACCGCGGAGCCGCGCGTCACCTCGACGGTGGTCCCGGGGTAGTTCGAGACGGTGACGTACTTGCCGGTGAGCGCGCCGAAGAGGACGCTCTTTCCGACGTTGGGATTGCCGACCAGGATCACCGACCGCGGCGCGGCGGCGACCTCCTTGCGGTCGAACGGCGTGCTGCGAGCGGGGGCGGACGACGGGGGGGTCACGCGGGCTCCTCTCCGGAGCGGCGGCAGCTGGCGCACCGCCCGTACAGCTCGACGCGGCGGTGCTCCACCTCGAAGCCATGGCGCCGCGCGACGCGCCGCTGCAGCTCGCTGATGCGCTCGCTCTCGAACTCGACGATGGCACCGCAGCTCGTGCAGATGAGGTGATCGTGGGCGTCGCCGTGCCGGCGATCGGACGGCTCGTAGCGGGTCTGCCCGTCGCCGAAGCGCCGCGGGACGGCCAGCCCGCACTCGGCCAGGAGCTTCATGGTCCGGTACACGGTGGCCACGGAGACGCGGGGATCCTGCTCGCGCACCCGCGCCACCAGCGCATCCACCGGCACGTGCCCGCCCATGTCGAAGAACGTCTGCGCGATGGCCTCGCGCTGGCGTGAGTGCTTGAGCCCGCTCCGCTGCAGGAAGGCGCCCAGCGCGACGAGCGGGTCGCGGCGCCCGCGCTCGGAGCGCGGGCCGGCCTCGTCGGCGCGGCGGGGGGCGGGCGGGGTCTCGGGGGCAGCGGCGCGCATCTTGATAACGATTATCAGTATCAGAATCGGCTCGCCGCCACAACCCCGACGTGGCGCCGCCCATGCGCGCAGGTCCTGCGCCGGACCGGGCCCCGCGGCGGCCGTCACGCAACCGATGCGCTCACCACAGGGTTCGCCCGGAGTCCCCGGGACCGAGCCACGCCCGCAGCGGCGGCGAGGCCATCCTGGACGACCTCCTCAGGGTCGAGCGGTCGCGCCGTGCGCCTTCCACCAGTCGCGCCACCGCTGCGCGGCGTCGGTCCCCTCCCCGCCCTCGTCCGTCCCTGCCAGCGCGACCAGCGAGGCCCGCGCCTGGCGCCGCACCTCCGGCGAGGCGTCCTCGAGCAGCTCGATGAGCCGCGGGACGTAGCGGAGGGCGTCGGGCGGATCGCGGTGACGGGCGAGCTCGGCGGCGAGCGCGCGCGTCTCGGCGTCCGGCGCCCGCAGGTGGCGCGACAGATCCACGGCGCGCACGGTCCCGGCGGAGCGCCACCGTTCGAGAGAACCGGGGAGCGCGAGCGTCAGCACCAGCACCATGAGCCCCACCTGCACGAACGCCTTGCCCGCGAGGTAGCGGCCCGCTCGCACCAGCGTGAAGCGATAGGCCGCGAAGAGCAGGATGAACGCGGCCAGCAGCGCCGGCGCCAGGATGAGGGCGGCGCGCGGCGCCTTCCCCTCGCGGACGGACTGCTCGAGCACCGGCGCCCCGAAGAGCGTCACGGCCGCCGCGGCCAGCAGGAGCACGTACAGGACGAGCCGCGCCTTGCGTATCAGCCTGGGCGTGGCCGGCCTCCCCTCGCTCGGCATCACGGCCATGCGCTCCCTTAAATCACGCCACGCCAAGCGCCGCTACATAGGAGACGCTTGACTTGATCTCCACGCTTCGCCACGTTGCCCCACCATGCCGGACATCGACGACGAGCTCATCGCCCGCGCGCTCCGCTGGTGCGCCGAGGCCGGCCGCACTTCGTCTCCGCAGCAGGTCCGCGACGCGCTGGCCCCGCTCTCGTGGGATGAGCTGCTCGCCGCGCGCGCCCTCCTCGCGGACCCGCCGCCCGCTCGCCCTCTCGGGCCACGGGCGCTCGCCGAGCTCGCCCGTGGGACCTCTCCGGCGGAGGCGGCCGCGCGCGAGCAGCAGGTCGAGGCGGGAGAAGCCGGCGCGACGAACCCGACTCGCGCCCCGAACCCGGCGCCCGCTCGCAGGGTCGCAGGGCGGCGCGCGCACCGCGCCACGGCCCCAGTGGTGCGTCGGGCCCGCGATCGCGTCGCGGCCGGGGCGCCCACCGCGCCGGACTGGCCGCGCCTCGACGAGCTGTTTGCGAGCGAAGGGCGAGCCGTGCTGGAGCGGCTCGTGCGCGAGCACGGTGCCCGGCGGGCCCCCATCGTGGCCGTGCTCGCCGACGGCTGGCGCCGTTCCGACGGCACGACGCCCGACGCCGGCGACCTCGCAAGCCTCCTCGAAGCGCACGGCCTGAGGCGTGGGTTCGAGCGGCGTGAGCGGGACGAGCTCCTGCATGCCCTGCGCGCCGCCGGCGGGGTCCGCCTGCGCGCCGCCGCGGCCGCCGGCCTCTCCGTGGACGAGCTCGACGCGGCCCTCCAGCGGCTCGGGGCGGCGCGCGAGGCGGAGGCCATCCGTGCCGCACATCGCGACGAACTGCGCCGGCGCGAGCTGCTCTCCGACCGCGCGCGCCTCCTGCTGACGGAGGAGGCGCGGCTGGCGGACCTCGGCCTGCTGGCCGAGTTCGAGCAGGATCTTCGGGCGCGCCTGCCGGAGCACGTGCGCGCGCTGCGCGCCTCGACGGCGGATCCGCTCTCGGCGGCGCTGGCGCGGAGCCTCTCGCTCGTACCGCGCGACGCCGATCGGCTGTCGGAGCGCCTCGGCATCGCCCTCGAGCGAGCAGCCCCTCCGCCGGCGGCGGTCCCAGGCCGGCGGACTTCGCCGCGGCCCCGCGGCGCCGCCCTTCACCGCCCGGCCCCGGCCCCGCGCGCCGCCCGGCCTGCGCGCGGTGGACCTGGCCCGCGCAAGGGCGGCCGCCCCGCTCCGCGCAAGCCGCGCGGAGCTTGAGGGTCAGCGAAGAAATCCCCTCCCGTCGCCGGGGCGAGCGATCCGCGTCGCATCGCGTCGTTGCTCCTCCCTCACATAGCCTCCGGCTATGCTCGGTCGTCGCGCCTCGCGCTGCTCGCGGCT
>DATLJU010000068.1:0-3186 GCA_035538735.1 Anaeromyxobacteraceae bacterium
GCGTCTCGCCCTCATGCGGGCAGTGAGACGCTCGTCGCGGGCTGCGCCCTGGTCGTGAACCTCCAGACGATCGTGTCGCGTCGGCTCGACCCCGCCGATACCGCGGTGGTGTCGGTCACCGAGTTCGTCACCGACGGCACCCGGAACGTGCTCCCCAGCCGCACCGTGCTCCGCGGCGACGTTCGCAGCTTCCGTCCGGAGGTCAGCGCCGAGGTCGAGCGCCAGTTGCGCGTCATCGCCGAAGGGCTCGCCGTCGCCCACCGTGTCTCGGTCGAGGTCGCCTACACCCGCGAGTTCGTGCCGCTGATCAACGATGCGGCGTGCGCAGATGAGGCGCTCGCGGCCGGACGGGAGGTCCTTGGCGTGGACCACGTCAGGGTCGCCGACAAGCCGATCACCGCGTCCGAGGACTTCGCCCACTTCCTGGACCATGTGCCGGGCTGCTTTGCCTTCATCGGCAACGGCGTCGATGCGCCGCCGCTGCACAACCCGAGCTACGACTTCGACGACGCGAACCTGCTCGCCGGGGCACGTTTCCACGCGGCGATCGCGCGCCGGCGGTTGCCACGCTAGCCGACCGCGGTTCCGCCGCGCTCGAGCTCCCCGCGGAGACCCCGTGCAGGACGGGACGTGACGGCCGTCGAAGCGGGGCGGGATCGACGACCGCGACGGGGTTAGAAGACCGAAGATGGATTCCTCGATCACGGCGGCGGCGCGAGCGCTGCGCGCGGGGGATCCGCTCGGCGCGCTCCATCGCGTTGCCCTGCGGGGCGATCCGGCGGCCCTCGCGATGCGCGGGATCGCCATGGCCCAGCTCGGGGACCTGGGGCGGGCGCGGGAGCTGCTGCGCCGCGCGGCGCGGAGCTTCGGGCCGCGGGAGACGCTGGCGCGGGCGCGCTGCCTGACCGCGGAGGCGGAGGTGGCGCTCGCAGCGCGCGATCTCGCCTGGCCACCGCGGGTGCTCACCGAGGCCCTGCGCACGTTCATCGTACGCGGCGATCGGGAGAACGCGGCCCACGCCCGGCTGCTGCAGATCCGGCGGCTGCTGCTGCTCGGCCGGATCGACGAGGCGGACGCCGCGTGCGCTGCGCTCGAGCTCGGCGGCGGCCCCGCCCGGCTCACCGCCGTCGCCGCCCTGGTCGCCTTCGAGCTCGCGCTCCGCCGCGGGCGAGCCGAGCGGGCGCGCGAGGCCCTCGCCTGCGCGCGGGAGGCCGCGGCACGGTCGGACATCGGGGCGCTGCGCGCGGAGGTCGAGCATGCTGGGCGGGCCCTCGTCCTGCCGGCGGCGCGCCTGATCGCCGCGGGCGAGGCGCGCCCCCTGACCCTGGCAGAGGTCGAGGCGGTGCTCGCCTCACCGGACCTGGTCGTCGACGGCTGCCGGCGGGCGGCACGCCGGGGAGCGCGCGTCGTGCCGCTCTCGCGCCGGCCGATGCTGTTCGCGCTGCTGCGCGGTCTGGCGAAGGCGTGGCCCGGCGAGGCGGCGCGCGAGGACCTGATCGAGCGCGCGTTCGGCGCGCTCCGGGCGAACTCGTCCCACCGCGCGCGGCTGCGGGTCGGGATGGGACGCCTCCGCCACGCGCTGTGGCCGCTCGCCGAGATCCGGGCCACCGCCCGTGGCTTCCGCCTGGTGGCGCGAGGGGCGGGCCCGGTGCGGCTGCTGGCGCCGCCGATCGAGAGCCCCGAGGCCGCCCTCCTGGCGTTGCTCGCCGACGGCGAGGCCTGGTCGACCTCGGCGCTGGCGCTGGCCCTGGGCTCCAGCCAGCGGACGGCGCAGCGGGCCCTGGCCGCCCTCGTGGAGGCCGGCCAGGCGCGCGCGGTGGGCCGCGGCCGCTCCCGGCGCTGGCTGTCCGCGCCGGTGGCCGGATTCGCGACGACCTTGTTGCTCCCGGTCTCGGACGAATCCGGATAGGGAGCGCGGAAGGAGGAGGCGATGGGCAAGGAGCGCGGCGCGGATCAGCGAGCCGAGATTGTGCGCGAGTACGGGCCCTTCCCCGGCGTACCGCACGTGCACGGCGTCAGCTTCGACGGCAGCCGAGTCTGGTTCGCCGGCGGTGAGAAGCTCCAGGCGTTCGAGCCGACGAGCGGCAGGATCGTGCGCGCCCTGGACGTCGCCTGCGACGCCGGGACGGCCTTCGACGGCCGGCACCTCTTCCAGATCGCGGGCGACCGCATCCACAAGATCGATCCGGAGACCGGCCAGATCCTGGCGACGATCCCGGCGCCCGGCGGCGGGCGTGACTCCGGGCTGGCCTGGGGCGAGGGTACGCTGTGGGTCGGGCAATACCGCGACCGGAAGATCCACCAGATCGATCCCGACACGGGCGCGATCCTGCGCACGATCGAGTCGAATCGCTTCGTCACCGGAGTCACCTGGGTGGACGGCGAGCTCTGGCACGGGACCTGGGAAGGAGACGACGCGGACATCCGCCAGGTCGACCCCGAGACCGGCGAGGTGCTCGCCCGCCTGACGATGCCGAAGGGGACGGCGGTGACCGGCCTGGAGTCGGACCAGGGCGACCTGTTCTACGCCGGCGGTGGCGAGAGCGGCCGCGTCCGCGCCGTGCGGAAGCCACGCCGCCGATCGGCGCGGTAGTCGCCTCGGCGCCACGAGCCACGGGCCGGGCGCCGATCGCCGACTTCTCGGCGAGCCCTGCGGGCCCACCACCGGCGGACTCTCGAGCGGCGCCAACGGCTGATCGCGTTGTCCGCACGCCGACGGGGCGGGTGCGAACGTCGATCCGACGTCGCACCCTGAGGGCATGCCGCACGCTCTTCCCGCGAGGGTGAGCGGCAGCGGGCTTCGCGCCCATCGCGAAACGGTCAGCGGACGACCTGGAAGGACCCATGAGAGCGCATCGGCTACTGGTCGGCGTCATGGTCGCGAGCGCGAGCGGCCTGTTGATCGGTTCCTCGGCCCAGCAGAAGACCAAAGTGCAGCCGACGACGCCCGCAGCCGTTCAATTGCCCGTCGAAGGCGACCTGCCTTCTCTCGGAGGCGCCACGCTGTGGCTCAACTCGCCGCCATTGACCGCGGCCGGCCTGCGCGGAAAGGTCGTCCTCGTCGAGTTCTGGACCTACACCTGCATCAACTGGCGCCGCCAGCTCCCGTACGTTCGCGCCTGGGCCGAGAAGTACAGGGACAGCGGGCTGGTGGTCATCGGCGTGCACACGCCCGAGTTCGCGTTC
>DATLJU010000069.1:0-12155 GCA_035538735.1 Anaeromyxobacteraceae bacterium
ATGTGCACGATTCCTGCCGCGACGGCGACGACCGCGAGCGCCAGATGAGTGAAGTGCCACGTTTCGTAGCTGATCTTCAGCTGCGTGCGCCACAGGGCCATCACCACCAGCGCGATCAGCGAGTAGGTCGAGAGCGCTGCGAAGCGGGCGCGCCACGGGGCCCGAATGGAATTGAGCAGCGCGAGAAATTCTGGGCGAACGATGAACAGGATGATCGGGTGCGCGATGACCAGGGCGACCGCGATCAGCGAGATCTGGCGGTGAAAATGATAGATGACGTCCTCGCCCCACGGTTCGGTGACGTACCGGAAGCGGGCGGTAAGGCCGAATTGCAGGCCCATCATCGCCAGGCCGGAGTACCCGATCGCGACCGAGAACTCAGTCCAGAAAGCGCGCGCCGGGGGCAACGAACCCGGCAGGAGCGCGAACAGGGGCGCGAGAATGAAGAGCAGATAAACGACGATCCAGGTCACCCCGCGCACGGTATTGAGCATCGCTTCGCTCCGCCAGCCAAGTGTTCCTGATCTGGGCCGCTGCACCTGATCTCGAATCACGCAAGGTCGTTAGCGTCAAGCGAGCTCGTGGTGACGCCGACGCCTCCCGCCGCAGTCACGGCCTCGCGGATCGACGAGCTCCTGCCGCACGGCTGGAGCCACCAAGACCCCAGCCGACGGTCGTGCCGGAAGTCTCAGAGGAACTTCACGAGCGCGTCCATCGTCTCCTTCGGCCGCTCCTCCATGACCCAGTGTCCTGTGTCCTTAAGGATGACCGCCGTCGTATCGTCGGCGACCGCCTTCGCTTGCTCCGCGAGCGCTGATCCGAGCGCCTTCTCGCCGCCGATGGTAAGCACCGGCATCGGCAGCTTCGTCCTGGCGAGTTCCTGGAATTCCTTCGCCGTCTGCGGGAACGAGACGAAGTACGCCCAGCCGGCTCGCATGCGTCCAGGGCGAGCGTACGCGGAGGTGTAGGCGACGCGGTCGGCCTTGGGAAGCGACCGCTTCTTGTCGGCGGCGAAGTCGTTCCAGAAGTGCTCGAAGTAAGTACGCTCGCGTCCCTTCACCAGGGCTTCCGGCGTCGGGCCGTTGAACCGGAAGTGCCAGAAGCCCGGATTGTTGTAGATCGCCTCCCACCCAACCACGCCGGGGAGGAAGGCGTCCATCAACACGAGCTTCTCGACCTCGCCTGGAAACTGCGCTGCGTACGCATACGCCACCATGAGCCCGATGTCGTGGCCGACGACCCTCGCCTTCTCGACGCCGAGCGCCTTAGCGAGCGCATGGACTCGGATGGCGGAGGTCTTCATATCCAGGCCATCCTTCGGGATCTTCGAGTCGCCGATCCCTGGCAGGTCGGGCGCTATGACAGTGAACCTCTCCGCGAGACGCGGGATGAGCGGCTTCCACATGCGAGACGTCTCCGCATAGCCGTGCAACAGAATCACAGTCGGACCGTGGCCGGCCATCAGGTAGTGGAGCCTAGTCCCCTCAACCAGTGCTGTGCGTGAGGCGATGACGCTCGCAGGTGTCGCGCGACGGTTCATGGATTCTCCTTGCGGTGTCTCGGGCTGGCGCAACCGCCCGAAGCAGCATCATGCGCCGGCGGGTCCTTCTGCTCGTGTGCTCAGATGGCGTGACTGCCTGCGCGCGCTGCGAATTCGCGTCGCCACGATGGGTGGTGTGGACCGTTGGGTGCGTAGACCGCCCCCGGTGTGGCGTCAGCCCATTTGTTTGCCGAGGACCCACGACCTGGTTGCGCCGCGCGGCTGCTCTCCCAACCGTGACGGACTCGCACGGGTTCGCCTTTCCGGGAGCTTCTCGCTTAGCCATTCATCGGGGACAGACAGTGTCCAGATCTTGTCCAAACTCACGGGGATCTGCGTGGACTCGGGTTCCAGTGGACTCACTGGCGCCTGACTTGAGCTGGCCGCCACGAGCTGTCGTTCATGAGATGGGATTGTTCGGCCGCCAACGTTGATCGCCGCCACGGCGCAGTGGCACACTCGGACTGTGAACATCCTCAAGATCGCCCTACTCGTGCTAGGCCTCGCAGTGGTCGCCTTCACCGCAAAGGTGGCGCTCACCGGGACCGTCGGTTCGACCGACCCCGCGGCCGCGACCCAGCCGAAGCGGCAGCTCGACAACGTGCGGCAGCGCGCGGCCGAGCTGGGGAACGAGCTGCAAAAGGGCGCGGACCGCGCCGACGTGGAGCGCTGACCCGCGCCTGCGTTCCGTCCTGCTCGCCTCGCTCGGGAAGAATGGAACGCGTCGTACGCTACAGGCTCATGCGCTGGCGGGGCCACGCACTGGCGATCTCGAACGGCACCCGCGCAGTTCGCATCCCTCGCCCCCCCGACTCGGCCGTGTCCGCCCCCTGTCGTACGATGTCGCGCACGCCGCGGAACCGCGCGGCGCGGGGGATACATGCTGCAGGTCCTGCTCACCGCCCACGACGGCGGCACCGCCTGGCGCCACGCGCTCGCGCCGGGCGAGGCGCGCGCGGGGTGGGAGTGCGTCGGGCCGCTCGGGTTCGCGAAGCGCCTGGGTCGCCTTTGCGGCCTGCGCGGCGAGCCGGCGGCGCAGGCCGAGCGAATCTCCGCCTTCGCGGCGCGGCTCGCCCGGCTCGACGACGGCTCGCGCTCGTTCTCGCGCTCGCGCGCCAAGGACCCGTGGGGCGTCGCCTCGTTCCTCCTCGGCGTGCGGGACCTGCTGCGTGCCGCGGGCTGGGACGGCGGCGCGCTCGGCGGGTCGCATCGCCTCCTCGACGTCGCGGCCGCGGAGCGGCTCGAGGCTCCGGGGCTGTCGCCCGTCGCGCCCGGGCTCGCCGACGTCTATGCTCAGTTGCTCACCGCGGTCGAGGCGGCACCGCTCCCCGAGCCGATCGCCATCCGCGTCGTGGCCGGGGATGCTTCCCTCGATCCGATCGTCCGCCGCGTCCTCGTCGCGCTCGCGCTCCGGGGAGCGACGGTCGACGAGAGCGAGTCCGACGAGGCCAGCGCTTCCGAGACGACCGACCTGGGACGGCTCCAGCGCGCTCTCCTCGCCTCGAGCGGAGGTGAGCCCGCCCCTGCCCTCTCGAACGACGGCACCGTGCTCGTGCTCGAAGCGGACTCGCCGTTCGAAGCCGCCGAGCTCCTCGCCGCGCATGCGCGCACCCGGCCACTCGAGCGCTGGACGTGCGTCACCGGCCGCGACCTCGTGCCGCTCGAGGCGGCGTTGGCGCGCCACGGCCTCCCGGCCCTCGGCTCGGGCGAGCGCTCGCGCTGGCGGCCCGCGTTGCAGGTGCTGCCGCTGCGGCTGGCGCTCGCCTTCGCGCCGCGCGACCCGTTCCGTGCCGCCGAGCTGCTCATGCTCCCGGTCGCGCCCATTCCATGGGACGCGCGGCGCAGACTGCTCGACGCGCTCGTGGAGCAGCCGGGGGTCGGGAGCCCGGCGTGGCTCGCCGCGATCGAGGAGGCGGTGGCGAAGGAGGCCTCTCATGGCGGTGATCGCCCGGATCGAGCTGCGCGCTCGCCCTTCGACTACGGCCGCTGCGCGGCCTACGCTCAGGGCGAACGGATCCGCGAACGGATCGAGACCTGGTTCGGCGGAACGGCCCACGATCCTCGCGAGGGCATCCCGGCGGCGGACGCCATCAGGATCTGCGAATCGGTCGCGCGCTGGGCCGACGGCCGCGGCCGCGCTCAGGGCGATGCCCTCCTGCTCGGCGCGGCCCGCGTCGCGCGGACCCTGGCGCGCATGCTTTCCGAGCAGGCCGCGGGGACGCGGCTCTCGCCCGTCCAGCTCGAGCAGCTCCACGACCTTGCGGCGGGCGACGGTCTCGACGGCGGCGGGACCACCGGCGAGGCGGGGCGCTCCGCGATCGCGCTCGACCCAGGCGCGGTCCAGCCGGGCGCCGAGGATGTGGTGTGGT
This sequence comes from Anaeromyxobacteraceae bacterium, assembly GCA_035538735.1. Taxonomy (GTDB): domain Bacteria; phylum Myxococcota; class Myxococcia; order Myxococcales; family Anaeromyxobacteraceae; genus Anaeromyxobacter_A. The sequence goes on from DATLJU010000069.1 coordinate 3,910, forward strand.
GGGGCTTCCTCGACGGCGACACCGGGCCGGCGCCCGATCCGTGGACGGCATCAGAGCGCGAGGCGCTCACCGCCCGGGGCATCCACGTCCCCGAGCCGGGCGCCCGCCGCGGCGCCGAGGCGCGCGCCTGGCGCCAGCCGGTGCTCGCCGCGTCGAAGCGGCTCGCCCTGGTGCGCTGGCGGCTCGAGGGGACGGAGCCGACCGTCCCCCACCCGCTCGCGGACGAGATCGCCGCCCGCTTCGATCGCGCGCTCGCCCCGTGCACCGTGACGTCCGAGGCCGTCCTCGCCGGCAAGGCGGCGGGCGTCGGCGCCTCGATCTCCGACCGCGCGCCGGCAGGCGAGGTCGTCCCGCGCGCCATCCTGCGCGTCCCGCCGGATCTCGTCTCGACGGATCGGCTGTCGCCCTCGAGCCTCGAGAAGCTCTTTGGCTGCCCGGTGGCGTGGGTGCTCGAGTACGCGGCCGGGCTGCGCCGGCGCGGCATGGCGCGCATCCCGAGCGGGAGCCGGCTGCTGGGGACGTTCGCGCACGCCATCCTGGAGGACCTGCTGCACGGTCCCCACAAGCTCGACCTCGCCTCGGGCACACCGGACGAGGCCGCGGCGTCGGCAGGGCGCGCCTTCGACGATCGCGTCGCAGCCGAGGCCGCGCCCCTCGTCGCGCGCGGCGCCGAGGTGGAGCGCCACCGCGCGCGCGAGGTGGTGTGCGAGGCGGCGCGGGCGCTCTTCGGGCTGCTCAAGGCCGGCGGGTGGCGCGTGCGCGCCACCGAGGAAGAGCTCTCCGGGTGCTTCGAGGGCGCCGAGCTGAAGGGCTCGGCCGATCTCGTGGTCGAGAAGGACGGCCACCCCGCCATCCTCGATCTCAAGCTCGCCAGGCCGAAGTACTTCCGCGAGAAGCTCCAGAACGGAGAGGGGCTCCAGATCGCGCTCTACTCGGAGCTGACGCGGCTAGGGGCATCCCGCCGCGCACCGGCGGGGGACAAGCCCCCGCCCTACACTCGCGGGGGCAACGGAGCCCTGCCGCCGGCGGGCTACTTCCTCATCGGCCAGGGCGAGCTCTACACGGTGGACCAGGGCGCGTTTCCCGGCGCGCGCGAGCTCGACGGGCCGTCGATGCAGGAGACGCTCGACGGGGCGCGCGAAGCGCTGCGGTTCTGGCGCAAGGCGCTCGCCGCCGGCGTCGTCGCCTCGCGCCGCGAGGAGCTGCGCGACGACGCGGAGCTCGAGGCGGGCGAGGCGGCCGGAGCCGCCGCGCCGTCGTCCGGGCCCGGAGGCATCGACCCGCCCTGCCGATTCTGCGAGTACGACGCGATCTGCCGGGTCGAGCTGCGGGAGGTGGCGCGATGAAGGTCGACGTCGTGAGCGCGAGCGCCGGGACGGGCAAGACCTTCCGGCTCACCGGCGAGGTCACCCGGGCGCTCCGGGACGAGCGGGCGCGGCCCGAGGGCGTCGTCGCCATCACCTACACGAAGAAGGCGGCGGCGGAGCTGCAGAGCCGCATCCGCACCGACCTCATCCGCGCCGGGCGCGCCGACCTCGCCGCGCGCGTGCGGGACGGGTACCTGGGGACGGTGCACTCGGTCTGCGAGCGGCTCCTGCGCGAGCTCGCGCTCGAGGCGGGGCACTCGCCCTGGCTCGAGCCCATCGCCGAGCCGCAGCGCGAGAAGCTGTTCGCCGAGGCGCTCGCAATGGTGCTCGCCGGGCGTGAGGGGCGCATCGAGCGCCTCGCCTGGCGCTTCCAGCTGGAGCGCTGGGAAGGCGACGTCCTCCGCCGGATCGTCGATCTCGCGCGCGAGAACGGCCTCGACGGCGCCGCGCTGCGAGACGCGGCCGAGCGGAGCGTGGCCACGCTGCTGGCCGTCGTTCCTCCGGCCACGATGACGGGCGAGGAATACCAGGCACGGCTCGTGGAGGAGGCGCGCGAGACCGACGAGCGGCTGCCCGCGCTGAACGGCGACAGCAAGGCGGCCGCGGGCCGTCGCGAGGCGGTGGCCGAGCTCGTGCGCGCGGTCACCCGCTCGGGACTGCCGCCCTGGGCGGCCCAGCTCAAGGCGGTGCGCCAGAAGTGGACGCGCGCCGAGCAGCCCATCGTGGCGCAGCTCCAGGACCTCGTCGCCGGCCACCTCTTCTGCGCGCGCTTCCGCGCCGACCTGGAGGAGCTGACGCTCGAGCTGTTCGGCGTCGCGGCCGACGCGCTCGACGCGTACGCCGGGGCGAAGCAGGCGGCGCGGGTGGTGGACTTCCAGGACATGCTCGCGCTCGCCGCGCGGCTGCTCGAGGATCCGGCGGTGGTGACCGCGCTCGCGGGCAAGCTCGACCTCGTCGTGGTGGACGAGTTCCAGGACACCTCGCCCATGCAGCTCGCGGTGGTCTCGGCGCTCGCCCGGATCGCGAAGCGCAGCGTCTGGGTCGGCGATCGCAAGCAGGCGATCTTCGGGTTCCAGGGCTCCGACCCGGTCCTCATGGGCGCCGCCATGGCGCACGCCCTCGGGGACCGCGACCCGGAGTTCCTGTCGGAGTCGTGGCGCTCCCGGCCGCCGCTCGTCGCCTTCACCTCCGAGCTGTTCGCGGCCGCGCTCGCGCCGCACGGGTTCACCGAGCGCGAGGTCCGCATCTCGACCCCGCGCTCGCGCCCGGATCCGGCTGCGCTCGCGAAGGAGCCCGTGCTCGAGACCTGGTCGTGGGACGGCAACGGCGAGCCTTACGCCATCGCGGACGGCGTGGCGCGGCTCCTCGCCGAGCCGCCGCCCGTGCGAGACCGCGAGACCGGCGCCGTCCGCCCGGCGACGCGGCGCGACGTGGCGGTGCTCGCGCGCCGCAACGACGACTGCCGCAAGATCGCCGCCGCGCTCGCCGCGCGCGGCATCCCGGCGCGCATCGAGCTCGCCGACCTGGCCGCGACACCGGAGGCGATCCTCGTCCGGTCCACCCTCGCCCTCGTCGCCGACCCGGCGGACGGGGTGGCGGCGATGGACGTCTCGTACCTGGGCGGCCGCGGCGCCGCCGATCCGGACGGCTGGCTCTCGGCCCGCCTGGTCGAGGTGGCGCGAGACCGAGCCGCGCGACGCGCGGCGGAGGCGGCAGGACAGGCGCCTCCCGAAGCGGCGCTCCCGTTCGCCGACGATCCGCGCGTCGGGGCACTGCGGGCGCTGCACGAGCGGTCGCGCTCGCTCGCTCCGGTCGAGGCGCTCGACGCGGCGATCAGCGCCGCTGGCGCGCTGGAGCTGCTGCGGACCTGGCCCGATCCGGCGCAGCGGATCGCGAACCTCGAGGCGCTCCGCGGCGCGGCCCGGGCGTACGAGGACCTGTGCCGGGTCCGCCGCTCGGCCGGCACGGTCGCCGGCCTCGTCGAGCACCTCGCGTCGCTCGCCGACCAGAAGGACGCGGACTACCAGGCCGTGCCGGGCACCGAGGACGCGGTCACCCTCAGCACCTGGCACTCGGCGAAGGGGCTCGAGTGGCCCATCGTCGTCCTCGCCTCGCTCGGCTTCGCCAAGGACCGCGACCCGTGGCAACCGGGTGTCGAGCGGCCGAAGACGTTCGACGCCGCCCGGCCGCTCGCCGGCCGGTGGGTCCGCTGGTGGCCCTGGCCGTACGGGAAGCTCTCCGCCGGGCTCGAACTCGCCGACCGCGTCGAGCACACGCCGGAGGCGGAGGTGCTGCGGGAGGACGAGAGGCGCGAGCGCGTCCGGCTCCTCTACGTCGCGTTCACTCGCGCTCGCGACCAGCTCGTCCTCGCGGCGGCCATCAAGGAGGGCGCGGCCTGCATCGAGGCGCTCCAGCCGCTCGTCGACGCCGGACTCCGGGTGCCGTTCGGCGCGGCGGAAGGGAATGCCTCCGTGGAGGTCGGCAAGGCGAAGTGGCCGTGCCGCGTCCGCGTCCTCTCCGGAGCGGAGGTGGAGCCCGAGCCCGTCACGCCCCGCCCGCGGCCCTGGTACGACGGGGCGCCGCCGGTGTCGCGCCTGCGCGAGATCGCGAATCCTTCGAACGAGACCGTCGAGGCACCCGAGCCGGGCCGCATCGTGGCCGTAACGGCGCTCGCCGGCCGCGCGCCGCTCGAGAACGGCACCGACATGGGGCCGCTCGGGGACGCGATCCACGCCTTCCTCGCCGCTGACCGCTGGACGGGTGAGCGCGAGGCGATGGCGGCGCGGCTCCTCTCCGCGTACGGGGTCGCCGGCGCCGTCGCTCCCGCGAGCCTCGTCCGCGCCTCCGACGCGCTGCGCGCGTTCCTCGACGCGCGCTACCCCGGCGCGGCCTGGCGCCGGGAGTGGCCCGTCCGCGCACGCTTCACCGACCGCGGGCAGCCCCGCCTGCTCCAGGGCGAGGTGGACCTCTTCCTCGAGCTGCCGGACGCGTTCGTGCTCGTCGACCACAAGTCGTTCCCGGGGAACGACGTGGAGCGCGACCGGCGCCTCGTCGAGGAGTACGCGCCGCAGCTCGGGTGGTACGCGCGCGTCCTCGAGTCGGCGCTGCGGAAGCCGCTCCTGGCGGCGTTCATCCACTTCCCGTTGCGGGGAGAGGTCGCGGAGGTGGCGCTCCAGGCGCCAGCGGCGACTGCTGCCTGACGCTGGAACTGCGGGCTCCCGCGCGCTTGCGCGCGTTCGTCCTTCGACTCCGCGGCGCTTCGCGCCGCTACGCTCAGGACGAACGGATGCCCTCGGCGCGCGCGTCATCGGGCCTCTGCGCACACCGACAAGCACTTCACGACATCGAGCGCCCTTCCGGCCATCCTGAGCGTAGCGCCGAAGGCGCGTGGTCGAAGGATGACCGGATCGGGCCCACGCGCATACTGACAAGCACTTCACGACGTCGAGGTCACCGCCCGAGGAAGGCCGTGTTGCTCGACCTCATCATCGAGAGCTGCGTGTGGAACGGGGGAGAGCGCGCCGAGCCTACCTGAGGCCGATGAGCGCGATGCCAGCGACCGCGAGGGCGAGGCCGAGCGCGCGGACCGGTGGGATGTGCTCGCGGAAGAACACGCGTGCGAGGAGGACCGTCGGCGCGGGATAGAGCGACGCAACGATCACGGCCAGCGAAAGGAGGCCCTCGCGCGTCGCCAGCAGGAAGAGGACGTTCGCCGCCATGTCGGCGACGCCGGCGACGAGCGCGGGCAGCGCCCCCGCGCGTGAGACGGCGAGCCGCTGGCGCGAGAGGAACGCCGCTCCGACGAGGAGCGTAATCGACGCGCCGCGGGCGGCGAGGACGGGCCAGAGGCCCGATCCGGGCGAGCTTCGCGCGAGGGCGATGAAGAAGAGGCCGATGAACGTGCCGGAGAGGAGCGCGTGGACGAGCGCGGAGCGCAGCGCGCGGCGATCGGCGACGCCGCCCCGTTCCCAGGAGAGGAGCAGGATCGCGGGCAGGCAAATCGCCGAGCCCACGAGCGCTGCTGGGCTGGGACGCTCGCCTGAGAGGATGCCGAACGCCACCGGGATCGCGGCGCCGACGAGGGCCGCCGTCGGCGAGACGATGGCGACGAGGCCGCCGGCGATGCCGCGGTAGAGGAGCGCGAGCCCGGCCGCGCCGGCGACACCGGCCGCGGCGCCCCACGCGAGAGCGCGACCCGCCGGTACGACCTCGCCGCTCGCGAGGACGAACGCGAGGGCGAGCAGGGCGCCGGCGGCTTGCGAGGTGACGAGGAGGGGCACGAGCGGGCTCCGCCGCGCGGCGAAGCCGCCCGCGAAGTCGCCGGCGCCGTAGCAAAGGGCGGACAGCGCGGCGAGGAGGACGCTCATCGTGGCGGGGAGTATGTTCGGCGGGCTGGTTCAGCTACAGTGAAAGTTCCTTCACGTGGTGAAGCGTTTCTGAATGATGCCTCTGACCGCGCGCCGCCTTGCGGCAGCGGCCGGTCTCAGAACTGTGAGGCCCCGATGCTCGACTACCCGCTGCTCGAGGCTGTCGCCGCGGTGGACCGCGAGGGCAGCTTCGAGGGCGCCGCTCGCGCGCTCCACGTGACACCCTCGGCGATCTCGCAGCGCGTGAAGCTCCTCGAGGAGCGTGTGGGGACCCCGCTCGTCGTGCGTGGGAGGCCCTGCACGGTGACGCCCGCCGGCCGCCACCTCTGCCGGCACGTGGAGCAGGTGGGCCTGCTCGAGCGCGACCTGCACGGCCTGCTCCCGGCGGTCACGGCCGACGCTGGCCCGAGCCGCGCGGCGGTGTTGCGCGTCGCGATCAACGCCGACAGCCTCGCCACTTGGTTCCCGGGGGCGATGGCGCGCTTCGCAGCCAGCGACGACACGCTCATCGACGTCGCGCTCGATGACGAGGCGCACACGGCCGAGTGGCTTCGCACCGGGCAGGTGCTTGCGGCGGTCGCCGCGCGCGCGAAGCCGTCGCCCGGCTGCCGGAGCGTGCCGCTCGGCGGGCTCCGCTATCTCGCGACCGCGAGTCCCGCCTTCGTCGCCCGCCACTTCGCGGACGGCGTGGACGCAGCGACATTGGCGCGCGCGCCCACGCTTCAGCTCAGCCGCAAGGACGAGCTTCAGCGGCGCTGGCTCCGGAGGATCTGCCACAAGGACGTGGAGCCGCCGACGCACGGCCTCCCCACGGCACAGGCCTTCCTCGACGCGGCGCTCGCCGGCGTCGCGTGGGGCATGAACCCCGAGCCGCTCGTGCGGCCGCACATCGCGGCCGGGCGGCTCGTGGAGCTCGTCCGCGGCACCGCGCTCGAGGTGCCGCTGCACTGGCACCACGCCCTGCTCGCGCCGGCAGCGGTGGAGCGCCTCACCCGCGCGGTGGTGGCCGAGGCGCGCGAGCGGCTGCGGCCGCGCCGGTCCTGACGCCCCGTCTGGCCCGAGCGACCGTTTGACCGGCTCCGCCCGTGCGAGTTAAGCGTGCGCATGGCATTCGCGAACCCAGGCTCGCTCGCGGGCGGTGCGGGGGGGGTCCGCGCGGTGAGCACGGCCGCCTCGGAGTGGGTGAAGCGTTACCTCGCGCTCATCGGCATCGATCGCGAGGCCCCGAGCCTCGACGGGCTTGGGCGGTTGATTCGCGCCCATGTGGCGACGGTACCCTTCGAGAACTCGGGCTCCCTCCTGCGGCGCCTCGCGGCAGGGACCGACCCGGTACCGCCGCTCGACTCCGAAGCGCTGCTCGCGGCCTGGGAGGCGCGCAGCGCCGGCGGCGTCTGCTTCGAGCACACAGAGATGTTCGGGCGGCTCCTCGGCGCGCTGGGCTACCCCATCCTTCCCATCGCCGGGGAGATCTCCTTTCCGGGCTCGCACCAAGCGCTCCTCGTCGACATAGGCGGCGCGCGCTGGCTCGTCGATGTCGGGAACGGCGCCCCGTTCTTTGAGCCAATCCCGCTCGACCGCCCGTACGAGATCCGGCGGGCGGGCCTGGGCTACCGGTTCCGGGCCGACCCCGCCGACACAGCTGTTTGGGTCCAGGAGCGCGCGCTGGAGAGTGGCTGGAAGCCGTACTGTCGCTACCTGCTCCGGCCGCAGTCCCCGGCGGACCGCGACATCGCCTACCAGCGCCATCACCGCGCCCGCGAGACGTGGGTCACGAACACGATCGTCTTCATCCGCAGCAGCGAGGACGAGGTGCTCGTCTTCCGCGACGGGGACCAGACGCGGTACACGCCGAACGGCAAGATCGCCGAGCGTGCCGAAGACATCGCCGCGTGGGCGCAGCTACCGGTCCTTCTCGGCCTCCCGGCACTGCCGCTCTCGGCCGTGGCCCGCGCATGGGCGCTCATCAACGGACGGGCCACCCCTCCGGGCGCCTGAGGCGGTCACCACCCGCGGCTCGTCTTCATCCGACGAGGCGGCAGCCACATCGCGATGACGCGCGAGTAAGTCCGTCGTCCTGAGCGTAGCGCCGAAGGCGCGTAGTCGAAGGACGACCGCATTCGCGCCTCTCTGCCCCCGGCCTGGACCGCTCACTTCTTGACCGCGTCGGCCGCCTTGTCGACGCCCTTGTCGACGCCCGCCCCGCCCTGCTCCTTGGCGGCTCCAGCAGCAGCGCCAGCCTTATTTCTCCGACCACCTTCTGGGCCTTCTGCTGACCCTTGGCAGCGCCCTTGTCGACGAATTAGAAGCGAGGAACCGGGGAGATCGGCGCGCCCCCCGCGACGCGCCGATCCCCCTCACCACACCTTCACCACCGCTTCGAACGCGCCCGAGTGAGCGCGGGCGCGGAGCGCGGCTTCTGAGTCGCCGCCGGCTTCCCACCGCGTCCCTCACCCCTCTCCCCTGCCCTCTCCCCGCTTCGCGGGGCGAGGGTGTTGGGACCCATCTTCTTCTC
>DATLJU010000070.1:0-6968 GCA_035538735.1 Anaeromyxobacteraceae bacterium
ACTGGACGCTGGTGGGCGTGGATCGGGGCGGCGCGCGCTCGGCGCTCCTGAGCGAGGACGGGGCGCTGGAGGTCGGGCATCGGGGCTTCAGCGTGGAGCCCGCCGTCCTGACGGATGGAGGCCGGCCCGTGACCTGGGCCGACGTGCAGATCTCCCATTCCCTCCGGGAGGGCTACCTGCCCATGCCGGAGGTGCGCTGGAGACATGCCGACTTCGGCCTCGAGGTCGCGGCCGCGGCAGATGGGCCGGCGGCCTCGCCTCGAGCCCTCGTGCGCTACGCGCTCAGGAACACGAGCGCCGCGGCGCGGACGTTCGCGCTGCTCCTCGCCGTTCGCCCCTGGCAGGTGAATCCGCCGCAGCAGTTCCTGAACACGCCCGGCGGCGCGCGCCGGATCGACCGACTGGCGTGGCAGTCGCCGCAACTGTCCGTGAATGGCGCCGCGGCGCCGCTCTTCGCCGAGGCGCCGAGCCGCGTCACCGCGCTGCCCGGCGCGGGCGGCATCGCGCTGAATGCCCTGCGCGAGGCCCCGGCCCTGCGCGAGCTGTCGGATCCGCAGGGCCAGGCCTCGGCCCTGCTGCAGTGGGACGTGCGGCTCGCGCCGGGCGAGACGCGCGTCGTGACCTGGACGGCGCCGCTCGGGGGCGCCCCGGCGGCATCGACCGCGCAGGCGGTCGATGAGCGCCTCGATCGCGTCGCCGCCGGCTGGCGCGCGCGCCTGAACCGGATGGAGCTCACGCTGCCCGCGCCCTCGCAGCAGGTGGCCGACACGCTGCGGACGGCGCTCGCGCAGATCCTGATGTCGCGCGACGGCGCCGCGCTCAAGCCCGGCACCCGCGCCTACGCGCGCACGTGGATCCGCGACGGCGCGATGATGGTGGACGGCCTCGTCCGCATGGGCGAGGTCGACGTCGCGCGCGCCTTCGTGGACTGGTACGCCGAGTACGTGTTCCGCTCGGGGAAGGCGCCTTGCTGCGTGGACGCCCGCGGCGCCGACCCGGTGCCGGAGAACGACAGCGACGGTGAGTACCTCCACGCCGTGGCCGAGGTGTGGCGCCACTCCGGAGACGCGGCCTTCCTCACGCGCCACTGGCCGGTCGTGCAGCGCGTCGTGGCGCACCTCGAGGGCCTGCGCGAGAGCGGGCGCGAGCTCCAGGCCGCGCAGCCCGAGAACCAGCGGGGCCTCTTGCCCCCCTCCATCAGCCACGAGGGCTACTCGGACAAGCCCGCCTACTCCTACTGGGACGATTACTGGGCCGTGCGCGGATACAAGGACGCGGTCGACATCGCGCGAGCGATGGGCCAGCCGGAGCTTGCGGCGGAGTGGGCGCGGTGGGGGGACGAATTCCAAAACGACCTGGCGCGCTCCGTGGAGGCGACCGCGGCGCGGTTCGGAGTGGACACGCTCGCGGGCGCCGCCGACCGCGGCGACTTCGACCCGACCTCGACCACCATCGCGCTCAATCCCGCGCAGGCGCGGATCTCGCCGCTCCTCCTGCAGCGCACCTTCGAGCGCTACTGGAACGAATCCGAGCAGCGCCGCTCGGGCGCCCGCCCGTGGAAGGACTTCACGCCCTACGAGCTGCGCACGGTGGGCGCGCTCGTGCGGCTCGGCCAGTCGCAGCGGGCGCACGAGCTGCTGCAGTGGTTCCTGCGCTTCCGCCGGCCGGAGGAATGGAACCAGTGGGCCGAGGTCGTGATGGCCGACCCGCGGGAGCCGCACTTCCTCGGCGACATGCCGCACGCCTGGATCGCCTCGGACTACCTGCGCTCGGTGCTCGACATGCTCGCCTACGAACGCGAGGCGGACGACGTCCTGGTCCTCGGCGCGGGGCTGAGCGAGGAGTGGATGGCCGCCGGGGTCGCCGTGAAGAACCTGTCCACGCGCCACGGCCCGCTGAGCTACCGGCTCGCGCCCGTTCCGGAGGGCCACGTCCTGGAGCTCGCCGGCGGCGTGGCGCCGCCCGCGGGCGGGGTGCGCCTCGCCTGGCCGTTCCCGGGGCCGCTGCCGCGCGCGACGGCCCAGGGGCGGGAGCTCCGCTGGGCCGGCCGCGAGCTCGTCCTGCCGCCCGGGCCCGCAACCGTCCGACTGGACGAGGAGGCGATCCGTTTGATCCATGAATAGCGGCGCCTTCCTTCACCTCGCCAACGCGGCGGGATTGAGCCTGGAGCTCAACCCCGACGGCGGCGTGCGGCGCATCCGGCGCGGCGACGACGTGGTCAACCTCTTCATGGGCAACGGGATGGAGCCCGGACCTGCCAACGTCTGGTTGCGATCGCGGCGCGGCGACCAGGTGGAGGCGGTGCCGTTGCTCGGGCCGCAGTCGCCGCTGCGCGCGCAGGGCCGCGGCGATGGCTTCGAGCGCCATGGCGAGTGGCAGGGGCTGGGCGTCGCGCTTCGGCTCGTGCTCGCCGAGCAGGAGCCGACGTTCTGCTGGCAGGTGCGGCTCGAGAACCGAACGTCGGAGGCGCGGACCGTCGACCTGCTCTACGGCCAGGACATCGCGCTCGCGAGCGCGGGCGCGGTGCGCCTCAACGAGTACTACGTCAGCCAATACATCGACTTCACCCCTCTCGAGCACCCGCGCTGCGGCTTCGTGGTCGCCGCGCGGCAGAACCTCGCGCAGGGCGGGCGCCACCCCTGGGCCGTGGTCGGCTCGCTCCGGCGAGCGACTTCCTTCGCCACCGACGGCCTCCAGCTCTTCGGCCTCGCCGCGCGGCTGGGCGAGCTGCCCGCCGGAGTGCGAGAAGGGCTGCCCGGCCAGCGGTTCCAGCACGAGCACGCGATGGCGGCCGTCCAGGACGAGGCGGTCGCGCTTCCTCCCGGCGCGCTCCTGTATGCCGGATTCTTCGTCGCGCTCGAGGCCGATCATCCCCCGGCCACCTCGACGGCGGATCTGGCGGCGGTGGACGCGGCCCTGATTCGGGCCGGCTCCCTCGGTTCCCTCGACCGTCTCTCGGCTCCCGAGCGGAGCCCGCCGCAGGCGGGCGTCGAGGGACGCGGCGACGCCACGCTCTTCGCCGCGACCCCGCTGCTCGAGTGCCGCGACCTGGACGAGGCGGAGCTGCACGAGCTCTTCCCCTCCGCGTGGCGACACGTGGAGCGCGACGGCGCGCGGCTCCTGTCCTTCTTCTGCGGCGAGCACGGCCACGTGGTGCTGCGCGCGAAGGAGGCACGGACGCAGCGACCGCACGGCCACATCCTCCGGACCGGGCAGGCGCCGGTGCCGGAGGAGGCCTCGCTCACGTCCACCGTGTGGATGTCGGGCGTCTTCCACTCGATGGTCACGCAGGGTCACGTCAGCATCAACCGCTTCCTGTCCACGGCGCACAGCTACCTGGGGCTTTTCCGCTCTCACGGCCTGCGGATCTTCCTGCAGGTGGAGGGCCGGTGGGAGCAGCTCGGCGTGCCCTCGGCGTTCGAGCTGCGGCCGGGATCGTGCCGCTGGATCTACCGCCACGCCCGCGGCGCCATCGAGCTCACGAGCGCCGTGCACGACGGCGCGCACGCGCTGAGCCTGCGGGGGCGCGTCCTCGACGGACCGCCCCTCCCGTGGCTGGCGACGCTGCACGTCGCGCTGGGAGGCGACGACGGCAACGCGCTCCTGCCCATCCCCTGGCGCATGGAGGGGAGGGAGGTCGTCGTGGGGATGCCCGAGGAGAGCGAGCTGCACGCGCGCTTCCCGGACGGCGCCTTCGTGGTGGCTCCGCACGCCGACACGGCGGTGGCCGGCGTGCACGGCGACGGGCGCCTCTTCGCCGATGGGAAGACGCGAGGGCTGCCGTTCCTCGTGCTGGAAGGCGCGGCGTGCAGCGCCTTCGGCCTGGACCTGCTCGGCAGGCTGGTGCCGGACGCGTACGCCGCCACCGCGCCGCCGCCGCTGCCCAGGCTGGGCGCGCCGGGGGAGGGCGCCGCCTCGGCCGACATCGGCCGGCTCGCCGAGATGCTCCCGTGGCTCCTGCACGACGCGCAGGTGCACCACCTCTCGCCGCGCGGGCTCGAGCAGTACTCCGGCGGCGGCTGGGGCACCCGCGACGTGTGCCAGGGCCCGCTGGAGATGCTCCTCGCCCTGGACCGCCCCGCGGCGGCGCGCGACCTGCTGCTGCGAGTGTTCGCCGCGCAGAACGAGGACGGCGACTGGCCGCAGTGGTTCCAGTTCTTCGAGCGCGAGCGGGAGCTGCGGGCGCCGGACTCGCACGGCGACGTCGTCTTCTGGCCGCTGCTCGCCATGGCGCGCTACCTGCTGGGCACGGGCGACGCGTCGTTGCTCGAGGCCCAGGCGCCGTTCCACGGCGCGCGTGGCCGACCGGCCACGGTCCTGCAGCACGTGGACCGCGCGCTCGGCGTCATCGGGCGGCGCCGCGTGGCCGGCACCGCGCTGGCGGCCTACGGCCACGGCGACTGGAACGACTCGCTGCAGCCCGCCGATCCCTCCCTGCGCGACCGGCTGTGCAGCACCTGGACGGTGATCCTGCACCACCAGACGTTGACCGCGCTGGCGAGGGCGACGAGGTTCGCGGGCCATGCCGCGCGAGCGGCGCCGCTCGAGTCCGAGGCCGGGCGCATCCGGCGCGAGCTTCGCGACCTGCTGAGGGTGGACGGGGTCCTGGCGGGCTACGTCCTGTTCTCCGCGGACGCCGCACCCGAACCGCTGCTTCACCCTCGCGATCGACGGACGGGGGTGCGCTACAGCCTCCTGCCCATGATGCACGCGATCCTCGAGGACCTGCTCACGCCGGAGGAGGCCGCGGCGCATCGCGCCCTGATCCGCGAGCACCTGTGGGCGCCGGACGGCGCGCGCCTGTTCGATCGACCATTGACTTACCGTGGAGGGATCGAGCGCCTGTTCCAGCGTGCCGAGACCAGCGCCTTCTTCGGGCGCGAGATCGGCCTCATGTACACCCACGCGCACCTGCGCTACGCGGAGATGCAGGCGCACGTGGGCGACGCCCGCGGCCTGCTCGAGTCCCTGGCCCTGGCGCACCCGGTGGAGCTCCGGGAGCGCCTGCCGCAGGCCACGCTGCGCCAGGCGAACTGTTACTTCTCCAGCTCCGACGCCGCGTTTCGCGATCGCTACGAGGCGCAGGAGCGTTACGCGCAGGTGGCCGCAGGCACGGTCGCGCTGGACGGAGGCTGGCGCGTCTACTCGAGCGGTCCGGGCATCGCGCTGTCGCTCATCGTGACCAGGCTGCTGGGCGTGCGCCGCGAGGGGGACGCGCTCGTCATCGACCCGGTGATCGCGCCCGAGCTGAGCGGGCTTCGGGCCGAGGTGCCCGTCCTGGGCCGATGGGTGAACGTGGAGTACCACGTCGCGCGTCAGGGGTACGCCCCGCAGGCCGTCGTCCTCAACGGACGGCCCCTGAGCTTCAGCCGCGTCGACAACCCGTACCGCGCCGGGGGCGCAGCGATCCCGCTCGAGGACTGGGCCGCTCGGCTGCGCGCGGATCCACCCCAGGTCCTCCGAGTGGAGTTGAGCTGACCAAATGGACTTTCCTCAGCACTTCCTGTGGGGCGCGGCGACGTCGGCCTACCAGATCGAGGGCTCTCCGCTGGCCGACGGGGCGGGGCCGAGCACCTGGCACCGCTTCGCGCACACGCCCGGGCGGATCCGCGACGGCGACACCGGGGACGTGGCCTGCGACCACTACCGGCGCTTTCGAGAGGACGTCGCGCTCATGCGGGAGCTGGGGCTGAACGCCTACCGGTTCAGCATCAACTGGGGGCGCGTCCTCCCCGCGGGCACCGGCGCGGTCAATTCCAGGGGGCTCGACTTCTACGAGCGCCTCGTGGACGAGCTGCTCGCCAGCGGGATCCAGCCCATGGCGACCCTCTATCACTGGGACCTGCCCGCGTCCCTGGACGACCGCGGCGGCTGGCTCAACCCCGACATCGCGCAGTGGTTCGCCGATTACTCGCGCACGGTGTTCCGGCGCCTCGACGATCGCGTCCGGCTGTGGGCGACCCTCAACGAGCCCTGGGTGGTGGCCGACGGCGGCTATCTGCACGGCGTGCTCGCGCCCGGTCACCGGAGCCCCTACGAAGCGCCCCGCGCTTCGCACAACCTCCTGCGGGCGCACGCGGCCTCGGTCGCCGCGTACCGCGCCGAGGGGCGGAACCAGATCGGGCTCGTCGTGAACCTCGAGCCGAAATACGCCTCCTCGTCCAGCGCGGAGGACGTCGCAGCAGCGCAGCGCGCCGACGCGTACATGAACCGCCAGTACCTCGATCCCGCGCTCCAGGGCCGATACCCCGAGGAGCTCGAGGAGATCTTCGGCGACGCGTGGCCCGGCTGGTCGCCCGAGGAAGTGGCGGCACTCCGCGCTCCCGGGGATTTCCTCGGCGTCAACTACTACACCCGCAGCTTCTCTCGCGCCGACCCGGAGAGCTGGCCGCTGGGGGTGTCGGAGGTGCGGCAGGGACGGGAAGGCGCGCGCTGCACCGAGACCGGCTGGGAGGTGTACGCCCCTGGCCTCGAGGAGACCCTGTCGTGGGTGAAGCAGCGCTACGGCGACATCCCGCTGTACGTCACGGAGAACGGCGCGGCCTTTCCCGATCCGGAGCAGGCGACCGCCGGCGACGTGGAGGACCCCCTGCGCGTCGACTACCTCCGCGACCACCTGCGGGCCTTGCGCGAGGCCCTCGCCGCGGGCTGCGATGTGCGCGGCTACTTCGTGTGGTCGCTGCTCGACAACCTCGAGTGGGCGCACGGCTACTCGAAGCGCTTCGGGATCGTGCACGTCGACCACGCGTCGCAGCGGCGGACGCCGAAGCGCAGCGCTCGGTTCTACTCCGGCGTCATCAGGTCGAACGGGCGCGGGCTTTGATCCCAGTCACACTTCGTGTAACGCGCTCGTCTCATGTAACGCCCTCGTGCGTTCGTGACAGGTACCCCGGCAGAGACGAGCACGAATTGCAGTCCTGACGCGCCGAGCGAGGCGAACGCGGGATGGCCCCCAACTTGCTGTGGAG
>DATLJU010000071.1:0-2188 GCA_035538735.1 Anaeromyxobacteraceae bacterium
ACGGCGCCGAGGCGACGGGCGTCGTCCGCGGTCGCGCCGATTACTCGGTCGGCGTGAGCACCGGGAAGAACACCTTCGGGACCAAGTTCAACAGCGAGAACTGGTACGCGCACGCTGGGTTCAAGCTCGGCGGGATGCGCCTCGACGGTGAGGGGAGCCAGGGGCCGGCGAACGCGATGAAGCCGTGGGCGGAGACCGCCGTGACGGTGGACGGCTTCGTGTACCACTCTCGCGAGTACTTCCCGACGCCAGGCGTGACCCCCGCGACCCCCACCGGCAACAGCTCCCTGAGCGCGGGCGGCGCCATCCGCGCGCAGCTCGGGTCGCTCGAGCTCGACCTGGGCGGCTACGACCAGAAGCACGACCGCGCGACCGCGACGCTCGGAACCCTGCACTCGGACGTCGAGTGGGCGGAGCTGAGCTACGTGCTCTTCCCCTGGATGGTCCCGGCCGTGCGGGTGGAGCGCATCGGTCTCCGCCCGTCCGGCGCCCCGGACGTCCATGACCTTCACGTCATGCCGGGCATCGCATTCCTGCTGCGCGCGAACATCAAGGCGGTCCTGGTCGCGAACATCGAGACGACGCACGGGTTCGGGCTGGACGCGACCGGAGCGCCGCTCCCCTGGATGGGCGGGAACGCCGACTGGGGCAACTTCGTGATGGCGCCGCGCGCGACGTCCGGCCCGACGAGCAGCTTCGGCGAGTTCGAGTCGATCGCCCTGTTCATCGCCTGGGCGATATGAGCCTGGAGGCGCCGATGCGTGAACGATGCGTGAACCCGCTTGCAAGGAGCCGTCCATGATCCGTCGTCTCATCGCTCGCACCGTCGTCGCGTCGCTCTGCGCCGCCTCCGCCGTCCCGGCGCTCGCGCAGACCGGGATCATCACCGGCAAGGTCGAGGCGACCCCGCCCAAGTACCTGGCGGAGACGGTCGTCTATGTGAAGCAGGCCCCCGGCACCTTCGCCCCGAAGACCGCGCCGGTGGATCAGAAGAGCCTCACCTTCATCCCGCACGTCCTCGTCGTGACGAAGGGCGACACGGTCAAGTTCCTGAACCACGACAACGTGGCGCACAACGTCTACTCGCCTGACGTCGACGCGTTCAACCTCGGCACGTTCAAGCAGAACGAGGAGCGGACGCACGCCTTCACCAAGGAGGGCGCGTACTCGCTGCTCTGCAGCATTCACCCGGAGATGCTCGGGTACCTGTTCGTGAACCAGAACCCGTACGCGGCCGCCCTCGACGCGAAGGGCACCTTCACCATCAAGGACGTGCCGCCCGGCACGTACAAGCTCGAGGTGTGGAACTCGCACCTCAAGGCGCCCGAGAAGACCGTCACGGTCGCGGCCGGGCAGACGGTGACGGAGAGCTTCGCCCTGAAGCGGTGAGGGCCGAGGGCGTGGCGCGCGTGCGGGCCCGTCCCCAGCCAGGCGCCCTGGCCATCGCCGGCGGCGCGCTTGCGCTCCTCTGCGCGGCGACGCCGGGGCCCAAGCAGCCGATCGCGTTCAGCCACCGGATCCACGCCGGCGAGGTCGGGATCGGGTGCACCTCCTGCCACGCCTACGCCGAGCGCGGCCCCGTCGCGGGCGTCCCGTCGATGGCCCGCTGCCAGGGCTGCCACAAGTTCGTGAAGGAGGATCCGGAGCGCCCGCAGATCACGGCGGAGCTGAAGCCGCTGCTCGAGATCCTCGCGAACGGCACCGCGATCGAGTGGATCCGCGTCCACCGCCTGCCCGACCACGTCTACTTCACCCACGAGCGCCACGTCCTCGCGGGCGTGCGCTGCCAGGAGTGCCACGGCGAGGTGGAGAAGATGGACGTCGTCGCCCGGGTGGCGCCGCTCACGATGGGCTGGTGCCTCGCGTGCCACCACCGCAAGCAGCGCGAGAAGCCGGAGGGGCGCGCGCGGCTCACCGAGTGCGTCACCTGCCACAAGTGAGGGGACGTGTCCGATCCCAGCCAGCGGCACGTCGGGCGAAGGACGTTCCTCCAGGTGGCGGCCGCCGCGGGCGCGGCCGGCGTTGCTGCGGGCTGCTCGCCCCGGGCCGCGGCCCAGAGGCTCGTCCCCTGGATCGTCCCGCCCGACGACATCGTGCCCGGGGAGCCGCTCTTCTATCGAACGGTGTGCCGCGAGTGCGCGGCCGGCTGCGGCGTCACCGCGCGCACGCGGGAGGGGCGCGCGATCAA
>DATLJU010000072.1:0-2813 GCA_035538735.1 Anaeromyxobacteraceae bacterium
GCCGTGCCCGACGATCCGGCAGCCGCAGTGATCGCAGTGCGGCGCCAGCGCGTGAATGGCGCATTCGAAGCTGTCGAAGACGTGCCTCGCGCCGCCCGACGCGATGATCTCGAACGTCTTGTCGTAGGAGTTACCGCACACTTCGCACTTGGCCATCGGCGCCCCTCCCTGGAATGCCCGCGCGAACACCGTCGCGCTGCCGGTTACCGGAACCCTCTCGATTTCTGCACGCACGCGCCGCGCGTCAACGCGAGCCTGGCCGCCGCCCGCCGGGGGGACCGGGCTGCGGGCGAGCGCCCGGCGGCGCGTCAGCCGAGTACCCTGCGGCGACCTTCGCGGCCGTCGTCGTCCGGCTATGGTCGGTCGCCGATGCCGGGCGCTCGGAAGAAGGAGATCCTGGAGATCGCGGGGCGCGAGGTCGCCATCTCCAACCCGGAGAAGGTCTACTTCCCGGCGGCCGGGATCACGAAGCTCGAGCTCGTCCGCCATTACCTCGCCGTCGCCGAGGGCGCGCTGCGCGGCGTGCGCGACCGCCCGATGGCGCTCAAGCGGTACGTGGACGGCGCGGACGGCGAGTTCTTCTTCCAAAAGCGGGCCCCCGCCGCGCGGCCGCCCTGGATCGACGTCGTGGAGCTGCGCTTCCCATCGGGCCGGAGCGCGCACGAGATCGTCGTGCGGGACGCCGCCCAGCTGGCGTGGGTGGTGAACCTGGGGTGCATCGACCTCCACCCGCACCCGGTGCGCGCCTCCGACCTCGACCACCCCGACGAGCTGCGGATCGACCTCGATCCCGTGCCGGGAGTGCCCTGGAGCCAGGTCCGCGAGGTGGCGCTCCTCGCCCGCGAGGTGCTCGGCGAGCACGGCCTCACCGGCTGGCCCAAGACGAGCGGCTCGCGCGGCATGCACGTCTACGTCCGGCTGCTGCCCCGCTGGACGCACCGCGAGGTGCGGGCGGCCGCGCTGGCGCTGGCGCGGGAGGTGGAGCGGAGGGCGCCGGCGCTCGCCACGAGCAAATGGTGGAAGGAGGAGCGGCACGGCGTGTTCATCGACTACAACCAGAACGCGAAGGACCGCACCGTCGCCTCGGCCTACGCGGTGCGCCCCACGCCGGACGCGCGCGTCTCGACGCCCCTCGACTGGGCCGAGGTGCCGGGTTGCGATCCTGCCGCGTTCACGCTGCGGACGATCGCGGCGCGCTTCGCCGCGCGCGGCGATCCTGCCGGCGGCATCGACGCCGCGGCGGGCTCCCTCGAGCCGCTCCTCGCGCTCTCGGAGCGACAGCGCGCCGAAGGGCAAGCCGACGCCCCGTGGCCGCCGCACTACGCCAAGGGCGAGGGAGAGCCCCCGCGCGCCCCGCCTTCGCGCCGGAAGATCCGCGACAGCTCGTAGGCGGGCGTGACCTCGAGCTGGGCGTAGCGGCACTCGCGCGGAGGCTTGTCGGGGCGCCAGCGGAGGAAGTGGGTCGCGTGCCGGAAGCGTTCGCCCTGGAGGTGATCGTAGGCGACCTCGCAGACCCGCTCGACGCGCAACGGCTCCCAGGAGAGATCCTTGCCGCGGTTCCACCGGCTCGACGCGCCCGGCATGCGCTGCGCGTGCTCCGGCCCGCCCTCGCCCGCCGAGGCCCAGTCGCGCCAGGGGTGGTGGTCGAGCGCGCCTTCGCGCAGCGGCGCCAGCTCGCGGACGAGCTCCTTCCGCCGCGCGGCCGTGAAGCTGCTGCAGATGCCGACGTGGTGCAGCTTGCCCTCGTCGTCGTAGAGGCCGAGGAGGAGCGAGCCGACCCTCGTCCCCCGGCCCTCCTTGTGCCACCGGAACCCGCCCACGGCGCAATCCGCGGTGCGCGCGTGCTTCACCTTGATCATCGCGCGCTGGCCCGGGCGGTAGGGGAGGTCGGCTCGCTTCGCGACCACGCCGTCGAGGCCGGCGCCCTCGAAGCGCGCGAACCAGTCTTCCGCCAGGGTCCGGTCCGTCGTGGCGGGGGTGAGGTGGATGGGCGGTCGCGCGCGCGCGAGCGCCGCCTCGAGCAGCTTGCGGCGCTCGGCGAACGGCGCGCCGCGCAGATCGCGGTCGCCGAGCGCGAGCAGGTCGAAGGCGACGAAGCTGGCCGGGCTCTCCTCGGCCAGCAGCTTCACCCTCGACGCCGCGGGGTGGATCCGGAGCAGCAGGGCCTCAAAGTCGAGCCCTCTCCTCCCCGCGATCACGATCTCGCCGTCGAAGAGGCAGCGCGGCGGGAGCTGGGCCATGAGCGGCGACGCCAGCTCCGGGAAGTATCGGTTGAGCGGGCGCAGCTCGCGCGACTGGATGAAGAGGTCCGTCCCGTCGCGGAAGACGAGCGCCCGGAAACCATCCCACTTCGGCTCGTACACCCAGCCATCCCCCTCGGGCACGCCGTCCGCCAGCTTCGCCAGCATGGGCTCGATCGGGGGTGCGATCGGGTAGGCCACGCCGGGGAGATATCCGGCGCGGACCACCGCGGC
Organism: Anaeromyxobacteraceae bacterium; assembly: GCA_035538735.1. Taxonomy (GTDB): domain Bacteria; phylum Myxococcota; class Myxococcia; order Myxococcales; family Anaeromyxobacteraceae; genus Anaeromyxobacter_A. Next base: position 2,475 of record DATLJU010000072.1, read on the forward strand.
ACGCCGGCCGCGACGGCATGCCGCACTCTCGGTACTCTCGGTCCGTCCCACCCGGGCTCGCGACGCGGGCTGCGGCCCGCGGGAACATGGGGGCCGGGGTCCTTCACATGCGCGAGCGGCTCGGCAGCGTCGACGCGGCGTGGTTTCACATGGATCGCCCCGAGAACAGCGCCGACGTGGTGGGGATGCTCGTCTTTCGCGAGCTCCCGCGCTTCGAGCGGCTGCGGGCGATCATCGAGGAACGTCTGGTCGCGTATCCTCGGTTCCGGCAGCGCGTCGTCCCGGGCGCCGGGTTCGCGTCGGGTGCCTGGGAGGACGATCCGTTCTTCGACCTCGAGC
>DATLJU010000073.1:0-2629 GCA_035538735.1 Anaeromyxobacteraceae bacterium
GAGCAGCGCGCACGTGTACGCGCCCACCGCCATGAACCCGGCGTGGCCGAGCGAGAAGAGGCCGGTGAAGCCGTTCACGAGGTTGAGCGAGAGCGCCAGCACCACGTAGATGCCGCAGAGGTTGAGGACGCGGAGCGTGAACGCATCGAACGTGCGATCGGCGACCGCGAGGAACACCGCGAACGCGACCACGGCCGCCGCGGTGAGCAGGTGGGCGCGCCTTCCCTCGACCGGACTCATGGGCTCAGACCTTCTCGACCTGCGTGCCGCCCAGGAGCCCCGAGGGCTTCACCAGCAACACGAGGATGAGGAGCACGAACGCGAAGGCGTCCCGGTAGCCCGTGAGCGTGGGCAGGAACGCGATGGTGAGCAGCTCGATGGCGCCGAGCAGGAACCCGCCCAGGACCGCGCCGGAGATCGAGCCGATCCCGCCGATCACCGCGGCGATGAAGCACTTGAGGCCGGGCATCGTGCCCATCAGCGGATTGAGCTGCGGGTACTTGTACGACCACATGATGCCGCCCAGCGCGGCGAGGAGCGATCCGGTCCCGAAGGTGAACGAGATCACGCGGTTCACGTCGATGGCCTGGAGGCGCGCGGCGTCGAGGTCCGTCGAGACGGCGCGCATCGCCATGCCGGTGCGCGTCTTCTGGACGATCCAGACCAGCGCCCCGAGCACGGCGAAGGTGAGCACCGGAATGAGGAGGCTCACGGACATGACCGAGACGCCGCCCAGGTCGAGCTTCACGTCGAGGACCGGCGGAACCGTGACGCCCTTGGGCCGCCCGCCGAAGAGGACGATGCCGACGTTCTCGATGAGGAACGAGGCGCCGATCGCGCTGATCATCACCGAGATGCGCGGCGAGTCGCGGAGCGGCCGGTACGCGACGCGCTCCAGCACCACGCCGAACGCGGCGGTGAGGAGGATGGCGAGGAGGAGCGCCGCCCACCAGGGCAGGAGGAAGGTCGCGACGGAGTAGAACGCGAGGTACGCCCCCAGCATGAAGACGTCGCCGTGGGCGAAGTTGATGAGCCGCAGGATGCCGTACACCATCGTGTAGCCGATGGCGATGAGCGCGTAGAGGCTGCCGAGCGACAGCGCGTTGGTGAGGTGTTGCAGGAAGAGCGGCAGCGTCATGGCGCGGCGGCGGACGGGCGCGGGGCCGCGGCGGGCCCCGCGCCCTTCGGCCCCTAGGGCTGAACCGTCGTGAGATACGTGAACTTCCCGCCCTTCACGACCTTGATGACGGCGCTCTTGGTCGCGTCGCGGTTCTGGTCGAAGGTGATGAGGCCGGCGGCGCCGGGGAAGGCGGCCGTGGCGGCGAGCGCGTCGCGGAGCTTGGCGCCGTCGAGCGTCCCCGCCTTCTCGATGGCGGCGCGGACCACGAGGTAGCCGTCGAAGCCGAGTGCGGTCACCGCGGCCGGCTCCTTCGAGTACTGCTTCCGGTAGGCGTCGAGGAAGGTCTTCGAGGTCTCGGTGATCGGCACCTCGGTCGCGAAGAAGGTCGAGAAGACTGCGCCGTCCACCGCCTGCTTGCCCACGTCGGTGAACTCAGGCGCCTCCCAGGTGTCGCCGCCCAGGAACGGCGCGGTGATGCCCAGCTCGCGCGCCTGCTTGATGAGGAGCGCGCTCTCCGTGTAGTTGCCCGGCGCGAAGATGACGTCCGGCTTCATCGACTTGAGGGAGGTGAGCTGCGCGGTGAAGTCCTGGTCGCCCGTGTTGTAGTTGAGCTCCGAGAGGACGGCGCCCTCGTCGCCGGTGAGCTTCTTGAAGCTGTCCGCGAAGAAGCGCGCGAGGCCGACCGAGTAGTCGTTCGAGACCTCGCGGACGATGACCGCCTTCTTCGCCTTGAGCTCCTTCGCCGCGTAGTTCGCCATCACCGTGCCCTGGAACGGGTCGATGAAGCAGACGCGGAAGTAGAAGTCGTTGCCCTTGGTGACGAGCGGGTTCGTGGCGGACATCGCGATCGCCGGGACCTTCTTGTCCTTCACGATCGGGCCGGCGGCCATCGAGAGGGACGAGCCCCACGAGCCGAGGACGGCCGTGACCTTGTCCTGGTCGACCAGGCGCTGGGCGGCGTTGGCCGCCTCGACCTTGTCCGACTTGTTGTCCGCGACGACGAGCTCGATCTTGAGCTCCTTGTCCCCGACCTTCACCGTCGGGAACATCGCGTTCGCGAGCTTGATGCCCTCGACCTCCATCGCGCCGCCGGCGGCGTTGGCGCCGGTCATGGGCTCGAACACGCCGAGCTTCACGGTGGTGGGCTGGGCCGGCTTCTTCTGGCAGCCAGCGAGCGCCGCGATCGCGGCGATGGCGACGACTCGGATCGACCTGTGCATTGTGCAGCCTCCTGCAGTCGGTGGAGCCCGCGGGAGCGGGCTCCGATGTAGAGCCAGCGTTGAGCGCCCGGCAGGGTGCCACCGCTGCCGGTCGGTCGCAAGCGGGGCGCCACCACCGGCGCTCGGCAGCCCGTGCGGCGCATTCCTCCCCGCGCCGAGGCGGTGGAGGCCGCGCAAGACGTGCGTGCGCTCACGCCAGCGAGATCACCCCGAGGCTGTTCAGGAGGATCACGAGGATGAGCACCGGCGCGACGAAGCGGACGAGCAAGCGCACCGCATGGCCGTGCCA
>DATLJU010000074.1:0-1901 GCA_035538735.1 Anaeromyxobacteraceae bacterium
GACCGTCTTCTTGACCTTGCCCTTCTGCAGGGTCAGCTCGCCGGTCTGCTGCGCGAGGTAGAAGGCCGTGATCAGCTCGGGCAGGTTCTCCTCGAGCTTCCCCTCGGTGCGCGAGAGGTCCGGCCGCGTCCGCGCCCGCACCTCCGCAGCGCGGGGGGGCGGAGCCGGGATCGGCGGAGGGCGCGCCGGCGCGCCGACCGGGGCGGCGGTGATGGTCGCGCCGCGGAGCACCGCCGAGACCTTGCCGTCCTCGGTCAGGACCACCTTGCCCGTGAGCTCCATCGGCTCGATGGGCTCGTCGGCCTCGACCGCGAACTCGACGTCGAAGTCGTGCGTGGCGGGCTCGACGCGGCGCGTCGGCGCGGCGCGGGAGGGCGGCGGCTTCGGCAGGAGCGCCTGGATCGCCTCGACGAGCTTGCGGGCCTCGAACGGCTTCTCGAAGTAGCCGGCCGCGCCGTGCTGCGTCCGGGAGTCCGACGCCGCCCGGCCGCCCTTGAACACGCCGGTCATGAAGACGAACGGGATCTGGGCGTTGCGGAGCGCGTGGGCGACGTCGTAGCCCATCATGTCGGGCAGGAGCACGTCCACGACCGCGGCCGCCGGCTTCTCGGCCGTGATGAGGTCGATCGCCTTCCGCCCCTTGCCGGCCGGCAGCGGCGTCCACCCCTCGGCCTCGATCAGGCGCGCGAGCAGGGTGAGCAGCTCCTGGTTGTCGTCGACCAGCAGGATCTTCGGGGGCACGGGCGGCCACGATACCGGCCGGGGCAGGGGCTGATCAACCGACCACGCTTCTGGCCCGGCCTCGACGCGCGTGCTACTAGGATCGGCGTCTTGCTGCGATCCCGGAGGTCCTGCCCGATGCGCGCCTCCGTGCGCCGTCGCTCCTCGCAGTCGCGCGCGGAGCCAGGCTCGAGGCGCGCACGGCTTCACCGAACGTCTCTCGCCCTTCGCGCGCGCGACCGCAGACACGCCGACGCGCACGCAGCGCGCCGCGCGCGCGCAGGCCGCCCTCCACCCACCGAAGGACTCGCCCGCCTCACCGTCCGTCCCCGCAACAGCTGCACCCCACGCAACTCGGAAAGGAGCACCACATGAAGAAGTCGATTGCCGCCCTGGCGCTCGGCCTCGTCTCGCTGGCCGCGCGCGCGGACAACGTCAAGATCGGCCTCCTCGCGCCGATCACCGGATCCTGGGCCAGCGAGGGCCAGGAGATGAAGAAGAACGTCGAGCTGCTCGTGGACGAGGTGAACGCCAAGGGCGGCGTGGCGGGCAAGCAGGTCCAGCTGGTGATCGAGGACGACGGCGGCGACCCGCGCACCGCGTCGCTCGCCGCCCAGCGGCTCGCCACGCAGGGCGTGGTGGCCGTCGTCGGCACGTACGGGTCCGCCGTGACCGAGGCGACCCAGAACATCTTCGACGAGGCCGGGATCGTGCAGGTCGCGAACGGCTCCACCGCCGTGCGCCTCACCGAGAAGGGGCTGAAGAACTTCCTCCGGACCTGCCCGCGCGACGACGAGCAGGGCCGGGTCGGCGCGGCGCTCCTCGAGAAGATGGGCGCGAAGAAGATCGCGCTGCTCCACGACAGCTCGGCCTACTCGAAGGGGCTCGCCGACGAGATCAACGCGCTCCTCAAGGCGAAGAAGATGAACGTCGTCTTCTTCGACGCGCTCACGCCCAAGGAGCAGGACTACTCGGCCATCCTCACCAGGCTCAAGGCGGCCGGGCCCGACGTGGTCTTCTTCACCGGCTACTACCCCGAGGCCGGCCTCCTGCTGAAGCAGAAGAAGCAGATGGGCTGGAAGGTGCCGTTCATCGGCGGCGACGCCATCAACAACCCGGACCTCGTCAAGATCGCGGGCAAGGAGGCGGCCGAGGGCTTCCTGTTCCTCTCGCCGCCGGTC
>DATLJU010000075.1:0-16235 GCA_035538735.1 Anaeromyxobacteraceae bacterium
GCCGTCCGGCGCGCCCGGCCCAGCTCGGTCCAGCGCTCGAGCACGTGGACCAGCCCGGGCGCGGCCAGCAACGCGAGCGGCGGCGCGAACTGCAGGAAGTAGTGCTCGTAGAACCGCCCGCCGATGCTGACGGGGATCCAGGTGAGCGCGAGGAGCAGCGTGAGCCGTACGCCGACCTCGTCCCGGGCGCGCGCGGCGCGCCGGAGGGCCAGGAACCACACCAGCCCGGCGCTCGAGACGCACAGGCCGATGCTGCCCAGGGCGCGCCACGCCGAGTGAGCGCGCGCATCGGAGACCTGGTGCAGGTTGCGCGCGAGGACCCAGTCCCAGAAGGCCGCCAGGTCGCCGCGCGACGCGATCGCGATCGCGGCCGCCCAGGGCAGGGCGAAGCCGGCGCCGACGGCCACGGCCCGGAGGACCGCGCGGCCGACGCCGCTCCGGCGCTCCCGGGAGGGCGAGGGCACGAACGGCGCGAGGCCGAAGGCGAGGAGGCCGATACCCGCCTGCTGCTTGACCAGGGAGGCGAGGCCGAGCGCCACGCCGGAGGCGAGGTCGAGAACGAGCGAGGGGCGCTGCGCCGCGAGGACGCCCGCGAGCAGCGCGGCGGCCACCGGCACGTTCATCAGGATCTCGGCGTTCGACGCCGGCGACTCGCAGACGATGGCGGCCACCGAGAGCCACGCCGCGGCCCAGCCCGCCCGCTCATCCCCCGTCCACGCGCGAGCGGCGGCCCTGAGCAGGAGCGCCGTCGCGAGGATGCACGCCACGCCGAGCAGGTGGATCGCCGCGAACGACGGACCGCCTGCCAGCCGCTCGGCGGCGTGGTACGCGAGGTACGTGAGCGGCGGCTTGATGTCCGCGACGCCGCGGTACGGGACGGCGCCAGCCTGCACCATGCGGCCGAACAGGGCAAAGTCGCACTCGTCGAGGTTCGCGATGCCCGCCGCGAAGCCCGGCGCGCGCAGGATGACCACCGCGGCGGTGAGCCACAACACCATGGAGCGGCCGTCGCGCAGGCGCTCGGAGAGCGGTCGGGACGGGGTGGGCTCGACCATGGAGCGGCAATCTACTTGAACGAGGGACTTTCGCGAAGTCGGCGGACGGTGTCGTCCGATGTGGTCAGGCCGGCCCGGGGTCTCAGCCCAGGGCGCGATCGCGAGCGCCCTCGTCGGCGGGCGTCGCCTGCTGGGCCGCTTCGCCCGGCCTGTGCAACTCGCCGAGGTACAGGGGCCGCCCCTTGACCTCGTCGTAGACGCGGCCGACGTACTCGCCGATGACGCCGAGGCAGACGAGCTGAACGCCGCCCAGGAAGAGGATCGCCACCATCAACGACGCCCAGCCCTGCACGACGTTCCAGTCGAAGATCCGGGCCAGCACCGCGTAGACCGCGTAGCTGAACGAGGCGGCGGAGACGAGCAAACCGAGCGCGGTCGCGGCGCGCAGCGGGGCGAACGAGAACGAGACGATGGCGTCGCCGGCGAACCGCACCATCTTGCGGAGCGGGTACTTCGTCTCGCCGGCGAGGCGCGGGGCGCGCTCGTACTCGACCGCGATCTGCCGGTAGCCCACCCACGCCACGAGCCCACGCACGAACCGGTTGCGCTCCCGCAGCTGCTTCAGCGCCTCGACGACCCGGCGGCTCATGAGCCTGAAGTCGCCGCTGTCGGCCGGGATGTCGATGGAGGTGAGCCGCCGGAGCATCCGGTAGAACGCAGCCGCCGTGGCTCGCTTGAACCAGGTCTCGCCTCGGCGGCAGGTGCGCCGGCCATAGACCACGTCGTAGCCCTCGCGCCAGCGCGCGATCATCTCCAGCAAGACCTCCGGCGGGTCCTGGAGATCGGCGTCCATGAGCACCACGGCCTCGCCGAGCGCTGCGTCGATTCCGGCCGTGACGGCGATCTGGTGACCGAAGTTGCGGGACAGCCGGACCAGCGTCACCCGCGCATCCTGCGCGGCGAGCTGACGCATCTTCTCCCACGAGCCGTCGCGGCTGCCGTCGTCGACGAGCACGAGCTCGAAGGTCTCCCTCGAGCGCTGCAGCGCGGCGACGATGCGGCGGTGGAGCGTCTCGAGCACCGCCTCCTCGTTGAAGACGGGGACGACGATCGAAAGGGTCGGGCGTGCGACGTGGGTCATGACGCGGGCGGAGCAGGATAACACGCGCCGTCCGGGGGAACACCCGGGGCGCCAGCCGCGGTCGTGCTCCCCCTCAGCTTCCAGAGGCGGACCAGAGCCCACACGTCGAGGGCCACATTGGTGACGGGGTCGAGCGGCAGCGCCCACGAGGCCATCGCCAGGGCGGCGAACGTCGCCGCGAAGCGCCGCCACGCCGCGTCGCGCTCCACCAGCAGCAGCGGCAGGGTCCAGCTCGCGTACCAGGGCTGGAACCAGGGCGTGGTGAGGAACAGCCCGAAGAGGAAGACGAGGTATCCGCGGGCGAGCTCTTCGAGCGACGTGGCGCGGAGCGCGGCGCGCGCCAGCAGCGCGATCGCGAGCAGCCCCGAGCCCGCCGAGAGCACTCGGTAGGCGAGGCGGGAGGCCTCCGGCAGCGCGAGCGCGTCGAGCGCGAGGCAGACGAGGTCGGTCAGGGAATGGGCGTGGCGGGCGGCCTCGCCCCCCACCATCGGCAGCACCGCCCGGAGCGTCACTCCGCGGCCCTCCCAGACGAACGCCGCTCCGAGCACGCCCAGCGCGAGCAGGCCGAGCACCGCCGCGCGCGCCGGGGAGCGGCGGCCCCGCAGGACGAGGAACAGCCCCAGCAGCGGGGCCATCGCGTACTTCACCGCGACGCCCGCCGCGAGCGCCGCCACCGCGAGCGCGTCCCGGCCGGCGGCCGCGGCCGTCACGAACGCGACTCCGGAGAGGAAGAGGAGGCCATCGTTGTGGCCCTGGGCCGCGACCTCCCATCCCAGGACGGGGCCGAGCGCGAGCAGGACGAAGGTCGAGCGCGCCTCGGACGGGCGTGTCCGCCACAGGTGGCGCGCAGCCAGGGTGAGGCCAGCGGCCACCGCGCACGCCAGGAGCGCCTTGTACGCGAAGAAGCTCGCCCAGAGCGGGCTGCCGGCGCTGTCCCCGATCCACGCCGCGAGCCCCACGACGGGGTGGAAGAGCGGGCCATACGGCGTCGGATCGTGCACCCAGCGCGCCGGCACGAGCGCCGCGAGCGGGCCGCCCAGCTCGGCGGGCGCGTGCAAGTAGGGGCTCTGGCCGTTCAGCGACAGCGCGCCGAAGGCCAGATTGGTGAAGACGTCGCTCGACGTGAGCGCCAGCGACGGCAGCGCGACCCCGAGGAGTGCCACCGTCCAGACTCCGAGCGAGCGCCACGAGAGCGCGTCGGAGCGGTCCGACAGCCGCAGCGAGCAGGCGCCGGCGAGCGCGAGGCCCGAGCCGGCCACGAGGGTGCCGATGACGAAGGCCCAGGCGTGCGTATCGAGGCGGAGGTCGCGTTGGAGCGCGAAGCGTAACCAGCTCCCGCCGGTGGCGATGGCCATCCCCGCCACGCACCCGAGGGCGAGGCGCCTCGGTGACCAGCCGCTCACGGCCGCCGTACCGTCGGCTGGGCGTCGGAGGGGAACAGCGGCTCGCCCGGCGCGAGCCGGTACACGCGCACCGCGTCCGTCCCGCGGATGCGCGCCACGAAGGCGGGATCTCGGGCCTGGAGTCGCGCCACCGCCACCTCGTTGTGGCGGTAGAGGCGACCCGCCTGGACGAGCACGTAACAGGGGCGGCCGGAGTGGCAGGCGCGGCCGGCGAGGACCGGCGAGCTCGCGAGGTCCGTCCGTCCGGCGCGCTCCGCGTAGAGCCGGACGGTCCAGTCCACCTCCGACGCGACCTCCGCGCCGGGCTCGGCGTTCGCGGCGACCCACTGCACGGCCTCGCGCACGCCGGCGTCGAAATAATCGCAGTGCGGCAGGAACCAGGTCACGTTCCGGTCGCCGCCCGCGAGCGGCGACAGGTAGAGCCGGTCGTGGGGCGCGTGCGTCACCGCCGCCTCGGCCTCCGGCGCGATCAGCGCCACCGCGACCGCCGCCGTGGCCCATCGGCGGGTCGGGGCGAGGGAGGCGCCGCGCCACGCTGCGAGACCTGCCGCGGCGCCCCGCGCCAGCTCGGCGGCGGCGTGCGCCGCGAGCAGCAGGAAGGCCGGCATGGCGGAGACGAAGAATCGGCCGTACTTCCCGCCCGCGATGAGCGAGAAGGCGAGGAAGACGGCGAGCCAGGGGAGCACGACACGGTGCGCGGGGGCGCGCCGGACGAGCGCGAGGGCGAGGCCGCCGAAGCCGAGCAGCGCCGTGACCGGCGCGAACTTGAGCGCGGCGAAGGCGCCGAAAAACCACCAGGGCGTGGCGTCGCCTCGCAACGCCAGGTTCCCGTACAGCTTCCCCATGAAGAGGATGCTCTCCGAGACCCCGCGGTCGCCACCGACCGCGTCGCCGCGGATGTAGCGCACCATGTAGTCGGCGGTGCCGGGCAGGAGCGGCGCCCAGTTGAGGACCAGGAAGACCGCCAGCGCGAGCAGGACGAGCGTCGCCCAGCGCCGCAGCGGGACGCGCCAGGCCGAGACCCGCTCCAGCCAGGCGTAACAGAGGAGGGGGATGAGGAAGTAGAAGACGAAGTACTTGGAGGCGAAGGCGGCGCCCAGGAACGCCGCACTCCACGCCTCGAACCGGCGCTGCTCGCGCGCGCGCCCGTCCTCCGCCGCGGCCCGCGCCTCGGCCAGGCACCACAGGCACAGCGTGAAGAAGAGGCCGAGGAGCGTGTCCTCCTTCGCGATGCGCTGGTACCCGACGGCCGTGGGGGCCAGCGCGAGGAGGCCCGCCGCCATCAGCCCGGCGGCGCGCCCGAACAGGCGCCGCCCGAGGAACGCCCCCGCCAGCACCGTCAGCGCGCCCGCCGCCGCGCTGGGGAGCCGCGTGATCGTCTCCGGCGCGAGGGCGCCGCGGAACGCCGCCAGCGACAGCGCGACGAGAGACTTCATGAGCATCGGGTGCTCGACGTCGTCGCCGCCGAAGTCGCCCGTCAGGTAGCGCGCGGCCGCCAGCCACTTGTGGACCTCGTCGTCCGCAAAGCCCTCCGCGGCGAGGCCGGAGAGACGGAGCGCCAGCGCGGCCAGCACCAGCGACGCGAGCACGAACCAGCCCACCGCGCCCCAGGGTGGGGTGCGGCCGCGGAGCTGGGTGGGATGGGTGAGCTCGGAGGTGCCGCTACTTGCCATGCGCCAGCCCGACGCGCGCCAGCCCACGGATCGGCTGCTCCTCATGCGCGACCCGCTTCACGTACCAGCGGACGAGCCGCTGGACGCCCTCGCGCACCGACACGCGCGGCTCGAAGCCGAGAAGCCGGCGCGCCTTGGAGATGTCGGCCGCGGTGGCGATCGCGTCGGACTCCTGCCGAGCCGCCGGGATGAAGTTGGCCTTCTTGCCGGCCAGGGCCTCGATCTCCCCGATGAACTCACGAAGCACCATCGGTTCGCCGTGGCCGAGGTTCACGATCTCGTAACCGAGCGGGCGGTCGAGAGCGGCGACGATGCCGCGCGCGATGTCCTCCACGTACGTCCAGTCGCGCACCATCTCGCCGCCGCCGTAGAGGGGGATCTCGCGGCCCGTGAAGATGCTGTCGAGCACCTTGTACGCCATCATGTCGGGCCGGTTGCGCGGGCCGTAGGCGGTGAAGAGGCGCACCACCGTGGTGGGGAGCCGGTGCACGTGGAAGTAGCTGTGGCAGAGCATCTCGGCGGCGCGCTTCGTCGCCGCGTACGGCGCCAGCGGTCGATCGGCCGGGTGGTCCTCGACGAACGGCGGCTCGGCGTTGCCGTACGCGGACGACGTGGAGGTCATGACGAGGTTCTTCGCGCGGCTGCGCCGCGCGGCCTCGAGCAGGTTGAGCGTGCCCCCGACGTTCACGTCGATGTAGTCGTGCGGCCGCTCCACCGAGGCGCGCACACCGGCGAGACCGGCCAGGTGCGCCACGGCGTCGAACCCCTTCGCGAACAGACTCTCGACCAGGGCGCGGTCGCGGATGTCACCCTGGATGAGCGTGAACCGCGAGCCCCCCGGACCGCTCCGGAGCTCGTCGACGTTGTCGCGCTTGCGCGCGGGGGAGTAATACGGGTCGAAGCTGTCGAGCCCGACCACCTCGTCCCCGCGCGCGAGCAGGGTGGCGCTGACGTGGCTGCCGATGAAACCCGCCGCCCCAGTTACCAGAATGCGCGAGCTCAAGCTCGAAACTCCCTCTCGCCCTTCGTCCAACCCTCATCTTATCGGGCGGGCGACCCGATGCGACTACATTGCGCCCGCGCGTTGCGGGCTGGATGCTACCGACTCGTGACCTGGTCCAACCCGTCGCGTGGCGCCCTCCTGGCCCTGGTATTCGCCACGTCTGCGCTGGCGGAAGAGCCAGCGCATCCAACCGGTCGTCTGGACGTGAGAGCCTTTCGCCCGGTGGAGGGGCCCAGCTCAGGTCCCGCCGTCTATTACCACGTCTTGAGCGATCCACCAGAAGGTCCCGTACTCCAGGGCCGTTACCGGCCCGGCCTGGAGACGGTCACGATGGGCATCGAGGTGCCCCAGGCGCTGCGGCAACGAGCACGGTACCTGCGCTGGCGCTGGCGTGTGCTGGCCTTCCCCGAGGGTGGCGACGAGTGCCGGGCCGGCCGCGGCGACTCGGCGGCGTCGGTGCTGGTTGCGTTCAAGCGCGGGCTCAAGTGGTATGTCCTGAAGTACGTCTGGAGCCCGCTGTCGCCGCTCGGCGCCACATGCGATCGCAAGCGCTCCCTCCTCCTCACCCGCGACACGATCGTGCTCGAGCGCGGGGGAGCGCCGGGGACGTGGCTGGCCGAGCGGGTGGATGTGCGCCAGGCGTACCGCGACCACTTCGCAGAAGGCGATCCCGACGTGCAGGTGCCCGACCTGGTCGGCGTCGCGGTCTTGACCGACGGCGACCAGACGCGGAGCGAGAGCGGCGCCGAATGGGCGGATTTCGAGCTAATCCCCTGATGCGGTCGACCGGCGGCGGGGACGAGCCCCCGCCCTACGACCCTGCGACATCGACGTGCGACGCTTCGTGCGGCCGGCCGCTCCCGATCCGGCTACACTCACGCACCCACTTCGACGTCGAGGTCCTGCATGAACCGCGTCAAGAACTTCAACGCTGGCCCGGCCGCCCTCCCGCTCCCCGCGCTCGAGCGCGCCCGCGACGAGCTCATCGACTTCGTCGGCAGCGGCATGTCGGTCATGGAGCACAGCCACCGCGGCAAGGAGTACGAGAAGGTCCATGACGAGGCCATCGCGCTCCTGCGCGAGCTGCTCGCCGTCCCGGACTCGCACGAGGTGCTCTTCGTGCAGGGTGGCGCCTCGCAGCTCTTCGCGCAGATCCCGATGAACCTGGTCGAGAAGGGCCGCACCGCCGAGTACGTCGTGAGCGGCGCCTGGGGCGAGAAGGCGTTCTCCGAGGCGAAGCTCGCCACCGCCATGCTGGGCGGTGCCGTCCGCGTCTCCTGCTCGACCGGCGCCGGCGAGGGGAAGGAGAAGAGCTACACGCGCGTCCCCAGCCCGTCCGAGGTGAAGGTCGACCCGGAGGCCGCGTACGTGCACATCACCTCCAACGAGACCATCCACGGCGTGCAGTACGAGGTCGACCCAGGTCGGCCCTTCCCCCAGACGGGGGGCGTCCCGCTGATCGCGGACATGTCGAGCGACTTCCTGTGGCGGAAGTTCGACGCGGCTCGCTTCGGGCTCGTCTACGCCGGCGCCCAGAAGAACATCGGCCCGTCGGGCGTGGTGGTCGTGATCGTCTCGAAGGAGCTCGTCGCTCGCGGCCGCAAGGACATCCCCAAGATCTTCCAGTTCCGCACGCCGGCCGAGAACCGCTCGCTCTACAACACGCCCCCCACGTTCGGCATCTACATGATCCGCAACGTCCTCGCCTGGCTGAAGGGGCTCGGCGGGCTCGCGGCGATGGAGCAGCGCAACCGGCAGAAGGCGCAGAAGCTGTACGCCGCCATCGACCAGAACGCGTCCGCCTACCGGTCCCCGGTCGAGAAGGAGAGCCGGTCGGTGATGAACGTCGTGTTCAGGCTCCCGAGCGAGCAGGACGAGGAGCGTTTCGTCGCGGAGGCCAAGAAGCGGGGCATGGTCGGCCTCAAGGGCCACCGCTCCGTCGGCGGCATCCGCGTCTCCACCTACAACGCGGTCGAACCGGCCTGGATCGACGAGCTGGTCGCCTTCATGGGCGAGTTCGCGAAGGGTCGCTGAAAGTCACCCTGCGGGGGGGGCTCTCACGGCGTCGTGAGCGTCAGCGGAAGCTGCGTCGTGCGGGGATCGAGGCCCGCCAGCACGGCGGCTCCGTGCGGACCGGCGCGCGTGCAGGCGTCGAAGACAGAGAGCCCGCACGCGAGGTAGAAGGTGAGCGCCCCGGCGAAGCTGTCGCCCGCGCCGTAGGCGGCACCGGTGACGTGCGCCCGCGGCGGAGGAGGGAAGCGCTCCAGCCCGTCGGTACGCTCGACGCGTCCGCCCGCCGAGCCTTCCGTCATGACGAGCGCGCCGGGCGGGACCGGGTAATCGGCGAGCGCGCTCATCTCGCGCGGATCGAGGGCGCTCCCCACCACCACGTCCGCGCGGACGCCCGAGGCCGCGAGCGCCTCGCGCCGGCGGGCGGTCACGACGAGGCGCCGGGCGGCGCGGCAGCGCCGCAGCGCCTCCGGATCCTGCGCGGTGAAGTAGACGGCGTCGCAGGCGGCGAGCAGCGCCCACGGCAGCGGATCGTCGGCGCGCGGGTGAAGCGGCTCGCCCACGACGACGATGGTGCGCTCGCCGTCCGGCGTGACGAGGACGACGTCGCGGGTGTGGGGCTCGGCGCGGCGTGCCATGTGGAGGACGGCGCCGGTGCCCTGCAGCGCGGCCTCGACCTCGCGCCCGGCCTCGTCGGCTCCGAGCGCGGTGAAGAGGTGCACCTCCGCCGGGCTCTTCGCCAACTGCAGCAGCGCGACGCCGCCCCCGCCCCCCGGGAAGAAGTGCGGTGCCTCGAGGTGTGCGATGCCGCCCGATGGGGGGAGGGCGGGGATGCGCCCGAGGGTCACGTGCTCCACGTGCCCGACCACCGCCAGCCTCAGCGCGCCCGTCACTCGAGGTACGGTAGCCGATGCATGTCACGTCCGCAGGGCGTACCGGTCACGGCGCACCTGCTTCGCCCAGCCTTCGTGACATATCGTGCAGCAATTGCGCGTTCTTCTTCGCCGACCAGGCGTCGCTGAGAGTGAATACGCCTCGCAGCTGCCCGATCTGACTCGAAAAATTTACGCCGCGCCCTGGCCCGATTCCCGCAGTGCCCCTCGAGGGGGGCGGGGATCGCACGCTTCCTCGCAAAACGTGCGTTTACCGTACGCAGGGTCCGGGTTTTCTCGAAACTCCTGCGCTGCGTCAAGAGCTCGGCACGGCGGGCGGGCTCGCGCCGCCGTGGACGAACAGGGCCGCGCCACGCGGCCGAAAGGACACGCGATGAGTCTCAGCCGAAGGAGCTGGTTGAAGCTGGCGGCCGGGGGCGGCGCAGGCCTCGCGCTCGGCGAGCTGGTGAGCATGCCGGAGGCGCATGCCGCCGCGCGCAAGCTCAAGCTGGCCGACGTGAAGGAGTACACGACCGCCTGCAACTTCTGCTCGGTGGGCTGCGGCATGGTCGGGCGGGTCCGAGACGGCGAGCTCGTGAACCTGGAAGGCGATCCCGACCACGTCATCAACCAGGGTTCGCTCTGCGCGAAGGGCAGCGCGATGATCGCGACGCACGTCTCCGAGCGCCGCGTGAAGAAGCCGCTCTACCGCGCCCCGGGCTCGGACCGGTGGCAGGAGATCTCCTGGGACGAGGCCATCGCGAAGGTGGCGAAGAAGATCAAGGCCGTCCGGGACGCGAGCTGGGTCGCGACGGAGAAGGACGGCGACGTCGAGTACCCGGTCAACCGGACCGACGCCATCGGGCTCCTGGGCGGCGCCCAGAACACGAACGAGGAGTGCTACCTCTTCAACAAGATGGGGCGTCTCTTCGGCACGTCGTACGTGGAGCACCAAGCGCGGCTTTGACACAGCCCCACGGTCCCCAGTCTGGGGGCCTCGTTCGGCCGTGGCGCGATGACGAACCACTGGGCGGACCTCCAGCACGCGAAGGTCTTCCTGATCGAGGGCAGCAACACCGCCGAGAACCACGTCATCGCGATGAAGTGGATCCGGAAGGCGCAGGCCCGCGGCGCGAAGATCATTCACGTCGACCCGCGCTTCAACCGGACCTCGTCGATCGCGGACGTGTACGCGCGGATCCGACCCGGCGCGGACATCGCCTTCCTCTCGGCGATGATCAACTACATCCTCGAGCACGGGCTCTATGACGAGGAGTACGTGAAGCTGCACACGAACGCGCTCCTCACGGTGGATGACGCGTTCGGGTTCGAGGACGGCCTGTTCACCGGCTACCACGAGGACCAGCACAAGTACGACATGGCCTCGTGGGGCTATGCGCTCGACAGGAAGACGAAGAAGCCGCAGAAGGCGTCGGGCCTCGACGACCCGCGCACGGTGTTCGCCAAGCTGAAGCAGCACTTCAGCCGCTACACGCTCGAGGTCGGCTCGCAGATCTCCGGGGTCCCCGCCGAGCAGATCAAGCAGATCGCCGAGCTCATGGCGAACAACAAGCCCGGCACGATCCTGTACGCGCTGGGGATGACGCAGCACACGGTCGGCATCCAGAACATCCGGTGCTACGGCATCCTGCAGATGCTCCTCGGCAACATGGGCAAGGCGGGCGGCGGCGTGAACGCGCTGCGCGGCGAGCCCAACGTGCAGGGCGCCTGCGACATGTCCGTGCTGCACGGGTACATGTTCGGCTACCTCAACTACCCGGTGCACAACGAGCCGACGCTCGAGGCGTGGACCAAGAACAACGGCACCTTCCGCGCCAAGTTCACCGTCAACGGGCTCAGGGCCTGGTTCGGCCAGAACGCGACGGCCGAGAACGACTTCGCGTTCGGCCTGCTCCCGAAGAAGAGCGCCAAGAAGGACTACACGTCCTACGGCATCTTCGAGGCGGCGCTGGCCGGGAACGTCAAGCTCCTGTGGACCGTCGGGCAGAACCCGATGGTCACGAACGCCAACCTGTCCGTGGTGCAGGATGCGCTCGCCAAGCTCGACATGTTGGTCGTCCAGGAGCTGTGGGAGACGGAGACCGCCGCCTTCTGGGAGCGGCCCGGCGTCGACCCGAAGACGATCCAGACCGAGGTGCTGCTGCTCCCCGCCGCCTACTTCATGGAGAAGGAGGGCACCATCACGGGCTCCGGCCGCCTGGTGCAATGGCGGTACGCCGGCGTGAAGCCGCCCGGTGACGCGAAGACCGACCTCGAGATCTTCGACACGGTCTTCCGCAGCGTCCGCGACCTGTACCGCGGCTCGACCGACCCCAAGGACCAGCCCATCCTCAAGGCGAGCTGGGACTACCCGGCCGACTCGCGCGCCGAGGCCGTCCTCAAGGAGATCAACGGAAAGAACTTCAAGACCGGCGAGATGGTGGGCGGCATCGGCGAGCTGCAGGCCGACGGCTCGACCTCGTCGGGCGTGTGGATCTACGCCGGCTGCTTCAAGGGCGGGAAGAACCTGACCCAGCGGCGCGACGGGAAGGACCATCCGAGCGGGCTCGGGACGTACCCCGGCTTCGCCTGGACCTGGCCCGGCAACATGAAGATCCTCTACAACCGGGCCTCCTGCGACGCGAATGGCAAGCCGTGGCCGAACGCGACGCCGGTCATCTGGTGGGACGAGGCCCAGAAGAAGTGGGCCGGGAACGACACGCCCGACGTGCCGGTCCCGACCGACGGCCCCGACACCCCGAACGGCCAGAAGCCGTTCCGCATGAACGGCGAGGGCGTGGCCCGCCTCATGGCCACGCCGTACAAGGACCCGGGCGCCAAGCCCGAGGACCTGCCGCGCGACAGCTCGTACGTGCCTAAGGACGGCCCGTTCCCGGAGATGTACGAGCCGATCGAGAGCCCAGTGTCGAACGTCCTCCACCCGAAGGTGCAGACCAACCCGTGCGTGAAGTATCCGCGGGTGAAGTCGAAGCAGCCCATCGGGACGGCCAAGGACTTCCCGTACGTGCTCATGACGTCCAGCATGGCCGAGCACTGGTGCGCCGGGTCCACGACCCGCAACGTGCCCTGGCTCAACGAGCTCGCGCCCGAGCCGGTCGTGGAGATTCCGGAGCAGCTCGCGCGGAAGGCCGGCCTCGAGACCGGCGACAAGGCGAAGGTCTCGTCCGCCCGCGGTGAGGTGGTGGTGAAGGCCGTCGTCACGAAGCGCATGCAGGTCATGAAGATCAACGGTCAGGAGGTGACGGTGGTCTGGATGCCGTACAACTGGGGCTTCAAGGGCCTCAGCACCGGCCCCAGCACGAACTACCTCACCATCGACGCCGTCGACCCGGGCGCAGGGACGCAGGAGACGAAGGCGTGCCTCGTGAACGTGGTGCGCGCCGAGCGAGCGGAGGCCGTCGCGTCGCGCTAGCGACCGCGAGGGATACGACCATGTCCAAGGCCACGCTCATCGACATGACGAAGTGCATCGGGTGCCGCTCGTGCCAGGTCACCTGCAAGCAGTGGAACGACCTGCCGGCCGAGACGACCCGGCTGCAGCCCGGGCTCGGGCTGCAGAACCCGCGGAAGCTCTCCGCCAGCACCTTCACCGTCGTCCAGTCGCACGAGGTCGACGACGCCGCGGCGCCCGGCGGCCTCAAGTACGTGTTCGCCAAGCGCCAGTGCATGCACTGCGACGAGCCGGCCTGTGCCTCGGCCTGCCCCGTCACCGCCATGCACAAGACGGCGGAAGGCGCGGTCGTCTACGACGACGCGAAGTGCATCGGCTGCCGGTACTGCATGTGGGCCTGCCCGTTCGGCGTGCCCACCGCCGAGTGGGACTCGCTCGCGCCCAAGATCCGCAAGTGCACCCTCTGCCACGACCGGCTGTCGCAGCCGCCCCCGGCGGAGCGCAACGGGCAGGCGCTCTCCGACGAGGATCGCAAGCGGTTCGCCGCCGCCCACGCCGTCCCGGCCTGCGTGAAGCAGTGCCCGGCCGGTGCGCTGCAGTACGGGGATCGGGAGGAGCTGCTGAGGGAGGCGCGCGCCCGGATGGCCGGCTCGCCGGGGAAGTACGTCGACCACGTCTACGGTGAGAAGGAGGCCGGCGGGACGGGGATGCTGTACCTCTCGCCCGTGCCGTTCCCGGAGCTCGGGTTCCCGGACGTCGGGACGAGGAGCTACCCGGCGCCGTCGAAGGTCGCCCTCGGCGCGGTGCCGCCGGCGGTCCTCGGCGTCGGCCTCGCGCTGGGCGGCGCGTACGCGGTGTCGAAGCGCAAGCTCGAGGTGGAGAAGGCGGAGGCGAGCGCTCCGAAGCACGACCACCACCCCGAGTTCGAACCGCTCCGGAAGGAGCTGTGGACGCCCGCCAACCTCGTGCTGGCGGCGCTCATGGCGTTCGGCGGCGTGTCGTTCCTGGCTCGGTTCGCCCTCGGCCTCGGCGGCGCGACTCACCTCTCCGACACGTACGCCTGGGGGCTCTGGATCGTCTTCGACCTGGTGTGGATCGCGGTCGCCGCGGGCGCGTTCGCCACGGCGGGCCTCATCTACGTCTTCCAGCGCAGGGACCTCTACTCCATCGGCAGGTCGGCCGTGCTCATGGGCCTGCTGTCGTACTCCTTCGTCACGGTGACGCTGCTCGCCGACCTCGGCCTGCCGTGGCACTTCTACCAGCTGGGCCTGCAGGCGCCGGAACACTCGGCCATGTTCGAGGTCTCCTGGTGTGTCGGTCTGTACGTGACCGTCCTCCTCGCCGAGTTCCTGCCGGTGCCGTTCGAGCGGTGGGGCATGACGAAGGCGCTGGCGGCCTGGAAGAAGTACGCGCCCCTGTACGTCGTCTTCGCCCTCGGACTGTTCGTCTACCTGCTGTCGCGCAACGTGGCGTACGCAGGGGCGGCGCTCGCCGTCTTCGGCTTCCTGGCCTGGGCCTTCCGCACGAAGGACGGGCAGAAGCCCGAGCCGATCATGCTGGCCATCGCGGCGGTCACGCTCTCGACCATGCACCAGAGCTCGCTCGGCTCGCTGTTCCTGCTCATGCCGGACAAGCTCGCGCGCCAGTGGTGGTCGCCGGCGATGCCGGTCTCGTTCTTCCTGTCGTCGATCGCCGCGGGCGTGGCGCTCGTGATCCTCGTCGAGATCTGGATCGCGAAGGCCTGGAAGCGGGAGCTCCGCGTCGCTCAGCTCGCGGCGCTGGGGAAGGTGGCCTTCTGGTCGCTGCTCGTGTTCGAGGCGTTCCGCCTCGGCGACCTCGCCGCCCGCGGCCAGCTCGGGAGCGCCTTCGCGGGGCCGAAGGCCGGGCTGTTCGCGGCCGAGCTGGTCCTCGGTGGTCTCCTGCCGCTCGCGCTGCTCGCGGGTGACAAGGCGCGCCGGAGCCCGTGCCTGCTCGCCCTCGGCGCCGCGCTCTCCTGCGGTGGCGTCGTCTTCAACCGCGTCAACGTGGTGATGCTCGCGATGAACCTGAAGGGCATCGCCCCGGCGTACGAGCCGCAGGCCTACTCACCGAGCGTGTTCGAGTGGGGCATCTCGGTCGGCCTCATCGCCGCCACCATCTTCCTCTTCGGCCTCGGCGCGCGCCTCATGCCCGTGTTGCCGAAGGAGGAAGGCGCCAGCCACCGCTAGCCTGCACCGCGCCGTTTTCCGGGCCGCCACCCGCCTCCCCGCGTAGGGAACGGTGGCGGCCCGGACGCTTTTCCTGGTCGGCGCGGCCCCGATCCCGAACTCGACGGAAGGACCGACATGGATGAAGCCCTGCTGAGCTGGATCGCGGCACACCCCTACCTGAGGGTCCTGGCGCGCTTCCACGCCATCGTCGACGAGGCGGTCGCGGCGGTACCGCCGCGTTCGCTCGCGCCGGCACGCCTCGACGCGTACGCGCCCGATCACGAGGCGGGCGTGCCGCTCCTCCACAGCCCCGCGGCCGCGCTCGACCTCGCGCCCGCCGGCGAGCAGCTGGAGGAGGTCGTGGCGCGCGTCGCCGAGGGCCAGGCGCCCGAGAAGCTGCGCTCGGACGCCGCCGCGCTGGCGGCGCTCCTCAGAGCATCGCCGGTGGCGCGCGCGGAGGCGGTCGCGTTCGTGCGCGGCGCCGCCGGCTCGGGCCCCGCGGCGGCACACGCTGGGCTGCTGCGATTCCTGGGCTGGTCGACGCTGCGCACGGCGCTCGCGCCGGCGCTGCGCGGCTACGCGGCCTGGCGCGAGGCGGCCACGTCGGCGCGGGGAGAGGATCCATGGCTGCGCGGCGACTGCCCGACCTGCGGCGCCGCCCCGCTCATGGCGCAGCTCTCCAGCATCGAGGAAGGGCACCGGAGGCACCTCGTCTGCGGCTGCTGCAGTACCTCTTGGGTCTTCCGGCGGGTCGGATGCCCCTTCTGCGGAAACGAGTCACCCGATCGTCTGCGGGTCCTGGAGGTGGAGGGAGAGTCCCGCCTGCGCCTCGACACCTGCGAGAGCTGTGGCGGATACCTCAAGACTTACGCCGGAAAGGGCGAGGAGCGGACGTTCCTGGCGGACTGGACGACGTTGCACCTGGACGTGCTCGCCCGAGAGCGGGGATTGAAACGGGTTGGTACGTCGTTGTACGACCTGTAGGGGTGTTTCGCACCGGTGAGGTGGCAACCGGAGGGGGCGTGACTAGGTTGGCGTCACGGCCAGCAAGCGGTCGAGTAGGTGGCGGGAAAGTGACCCATCCACCGGAAGGTCGTACCACCAACGGGCCAGCAGGGCCCGAACTGTAGAAGGACGCGTCCCATGCCCCACATCGATGTCGAGATCCTCGCTCCCTTCACGGCGAAGTACCTGGAGGGCTCCACTCTCACCCCGGCGGAGCGCGCGGAGGTGCTGCGCATGGCGCAGGGCTTCGCGTGCAAGGACTCCGCGGCTGCCGCGGGCGTCTCGCCCGAGACGATCCGGGCGCGGCGCAAGCGCATCTACCGGAAGCTCGACGTCGCCGGATCGGGCGAGCTGATCTCGAGCCTCCTCACGCTCTCGCTGAAGATGCTCGCTCAGGGTGAGCGGCTCGAGCCGCGGCCCACCGTCACCTCGCAGCCGGCGGCGGCCGAGCAGAGCGCGTCCGTCCTGGCGCGCTAGGCCCCGGGGACGCGTCCCTCAGGTGGTGGAGCGCCCCGAGGCGCGCCACCACGTG
>DATLJU010000076.1:0-6615 GCA_035538735.1 Anaeromyxobacteraceae bacterium
CGGCAGCTTCAGCACCGTGTGCGGGGCGAGCGCCACGTTCTCGAGCACCGTGAGGTGCGGGAAGAGGTTGAACTGCTGGAAGACCATCCCCACCTCGCGGCGGATCTTGTCGATGGCGCGCAGGTCCTCGGTGAGCTCGACACCGTCCACCACCACCGTGCCCGCGTCGTGCTCCTCGAGCCGGTTGATGCAGCGGATGAGGGTCGACTTACCGGAGCCGGACGGCCCGCAGATGACGATGCGCTCGCCGCGCCCGACGTCGAGGTCGACGTCGCGCAGCGCCTGGAACCTGCCGAACGACTTCGACACGCCGCGGAGGCGGATGATGGGCTCGGTCTGGACGCTCACGCCCGCGCCTCCCGCGTGCGGCGCGCCCAGCCGCCGAGCCGACGCTCCAGCCACTGGCTGTAGCGCGAGAGCGCCAGGCACGAGACGAAGTAGATTCCGGCCACGAACAGGTACCCCTCGAGGAAGAAGCCGCGCCACCGCGGGTCGCCCAGCGCGAGCCGGAGCGAGCCGGTGAGATCGTACATGCTCACGACGGTCACGAGCGAGGTGTCCATGAACGTGGAGAGCAGGCTGTTCACGAAGCTGGGGATGACGAGCACGAGTGCCTGGGGAAGGATGACGCGGCGCTGCGTCTGCCAGTAGCCGAGGCCGAGCGAGGCCGCAGCCTCGTACTGGCCGCGCGGGAGCGCCTGCAGCCCACCGCGCACCACCTCGGCCAGGTAGGCCGCCTCGAACAGCGTCATGGCGATACAGATGCGCGCGAGCCCGCTCAGCGGGAGCCCCTGCGGCAGGATCAGCGGGAACACGAAGGAGGCGACGAAGAGCACGGTGATGAGCGGGACGCCGCGTACGAGCTCGACGTAGGTCGAGGCGAGGGTGCGCGCCAGCGGCAGCGTCGAGCGGCGGCCGAGGGCGAGCAGCACGCCGAGGGGGATCGAGGCGGTCATCGCGACGGCCGTGAGGAGGACGGTGAGCGGGAGCCCGCCCCACTCCCCCGGGTCGACGCGCGAGAGCCCGAGCGCCCCGCCGCCCATGAGGAAGAGGAAGACGGCCAGGACCACCGCCCACGCGGAGAGGATCCACCGGCGCCACAGGCGGGGGAAGGCGGTCGCCACCAGCATGGCGAGGACGAGCGCCGTGGCGACGAGCGGGCGCCATTGCTCCTCGTACGGGTAGCGGCCGAAGAGGATGAGCCGGTGCTTCTCCGCCACGAACCCCCAGCACGCCGCGTGATGACCGAGGGCGCGGCAGGCCGCCTCATCGGCGCGGAAGACGGCGCCGGTCAGGGTCCAGTGGAGGGCGCGCGGCACCGCCCAGGCGAGAGCGGCGCCGAGCAGCACGGTGGCGACCGCGCTCGCGGGGTTGCCGAACAGGTTCCGTCGCAGCCATCCGGCCACGCCGCCCTTGCGCACGGGGGTGGGCAGCGGCTCGCTCACCGCTCCACCAGGGCCACGCGGCGGTTGTACACGCCCATGCCGAGCGCGGTGACGAGGTTCACGAAGAGGTAGACGCCCATGATGATGACGATGCACTCCAGCGCCTGACCGTTCTGGTTGATGGCGGTGTTGGCAATCGAGACGAGGTCGGGGTAGCCGATGGCGACCGCCAGCGACGAGTTCTTGGTGAGGTTGAGGTACTGGCTCGTGAGCGGCGGCACGATGACGCGCAGCGCCTGCGGCAGGAGCACGAGCCGCAGCGCCTGGCGACGGGTGAGGCCGAGCGCCGCCGCCGCCTCCGTCTGGCCGTGCGGGACCGCCAGCACGCCCGAGCGCACGATCTCGGCCACGTAGGCGGCGGTGAACCCGACGAGCCCGAGCAGCAGCGCCAGGAACTCGGGGGTGACGCCGCCCCCGCCCGCCACGTTGAAGGGGGTCACCTCCGGGACGTCGAGCGCGCGCGGCGCGCCCCCGATGGCCCAGCCCAGCGCCGGGATCGCGAGGAAGACGACGAGGGCCGCCCAGCGCACCTGCGGCGTGTGGCCGGTCCGCTCGCGCCGGGCGCGCGCCCAGCGGAAGAGCGCCCACGTTGCGGCGAGGCCGAGCGGCAGCCCCGCCAGCGCGAACGCCCAGCCGCGCGCCCAGACCGGCGTCGGGTAGGCGAGGCCGCTCTTCGAGAGGTAGACGTGCGGGAGCAGGCGGATGGGGTTCGCGGCGTCCGGGAGGAGCTCGGTGACGGAGATGTACCAGGCGAGGAGCTGCACCAGCAGCGGGACGTTGCGGAGCACCTCCACGTAGGCGGTGCAGAGCCAGCGCGCGAGCGCGTTCCGGGAGAGCCGCCCCAGCCCGATGACCGTGCCGAGCAGGGTCGACAGCACCACGCCCGCCGCCGCCACGCGGAGGGTATTGCCGAGCCCGGCCAGGAACGCCCACAGGTAGCTGTCCTGCGGCGTGTACGGCACGGGCCCCTCGCCGATGTCGAAGCCGGCCGGCTCGGCGAGGAACCCGAACCCGGAGCGGATCTGCCGTGCCTCCAGGTTGTGGCGCGTGGTGATGGCCGCCCCGATCGCGAGCGCGATGAGTGCCGCGGCCAGGGCGAGCTGATAGAGGCGCGCCCGTCCCGAGCGCGTGCGGAAAGAGAGCGGGCTGGCCTGCACGAACGTACCAATATCCCGAACTACGGGAGCGAAGCGAGCGCGCGTGGGGCGCCGCCGGGCATCGGCGAATGCCACTCCCGCGGCGCATGGAGCCCGCGATGCTCGGCGGGGAGGCGGGTACCCGCGCCGGCGGTGTCGCCGGCGCGGGAAGGCCCGCTACGACATGGTGCGGCACGAGCTCGCGCTGCGCGGACGCGCAGCGCGAGCGGCCGGTCAGCGCACCGGCGGTGCGTACATGAGTCCGCCGTGGGTCCAGAGCTTGTTGACGCCGCGCGGCAGGCCCATCGCCGTGTTCGGTCCCATGTTGCGATCGAAGCTGTCGCCGTAGGTCCCGACCTGCTTCACGATCCGGTACGACCAGTCCTTGTCGAGGCCGAGCAGCTTCCCGGTGTCCTCGCCCACGCCGAGCATGCGCTGGACGTCGGGCGACTTGTTCGACGCCCGGAGCTGGTCGGCGTTGGCCTGGGTGATGCCAATCTCCTCGGCCTCGAGCATGGCGAAGAGCGTCCAGCGCACGATCTGGAAAAACTCGTCGTCGCCGCGCCGCACCGCGGGGCCGAGCGGCTCCTTGGAGATCACCTCGGGGAGGACCACGTAGTCGCCCGGGTTGGGAGCGTGGGTGCGCGCGCCGGCGAGATCGGACATGTCGGTCGTGAGGGCCTGGCACCGGCCGGCGAAGAAGGCCGCCTGGACCGCCTCGGCGGTGTCGAAGACGACCGAGCGGTACTTGAGCCCGCGCGCCGCGGCCCACTCGGCGACGTTCTTCTCGCTCGTCGTGCCGGCCTGGACGCAGATCTGCGCGCCGCCCAGCTTGGTCGCGCTGTCGACGTTGAGCTTCTTCGGGACCATGAAGCCCTGGCCGTCGAAGTAGTTGATGCCGGTGAACACGATGCCGAGCGACGCGTCGCGGGTGAGCGACCAGGTCGTGTTGCGGGAGAGGATGTCGATCTCGCCCGCCTGGAGGGCCGTGAAGCGCTGCTGCGAGTTGAGCGGCACGAAGCGCACCTTGCCCGCGTCCTTCAGCACCGCCGCCGCGACCGCGCGGCAGAAGTCGACGTCGAGCCCGCGCCAGTGGCCCTGGCTGTCGGTGGAGGAGAAGCCGGCGCCGGAGGTGTTGACGCCGCACACCAGCTCGCCGCGCTTGTGGACGGCGTCGAGGGTCTTGCCGGCGCGGGCGAGGCCCGGCGCGGTGAGGAGTGTCGCCGCGAGCGCGGCCAGGGTCACTGTCCTGCGGGAGAGCTCCATATATCGCCTCCGTTCGAACGTGCGCGCGCCAAGCAGCTCGCCTGGGGAGCGTGCAAGGAAAGGGATTGGCGCAGTCTATGTCACCTGCGGCCCCGATGCGCCAGTAGTCCCGACGGCACGTCGACAGGACGAATTCGGCGTGCTCTCCTCGGCGCCGCGGAGGCGGCCCCATGTGCCAGTTCTGCGTTCAGCACGGCGACGGCAAGCGCTGGTACCGGAACGCCCGTAACTACGCGCTCGACCTCGAGTCGGACCTCCTGCGGCGAGGGTACGTGGTCTCGTTCGTGCGGGACTTCGAGCGCACCCGGCGCCGTGCGCTCGCCGGCCTCGGTGCGCTCCGATATCTGCCCAGCCCCATCCGGGACCGCGTGGCGGAGGGCATCTCCCGGCGGCAGCAGGAGGTGCACTTCGGCCAGCCGGTCCCGCTCGAGCAGTGCGAGCAGATGCTGGCCCTCGCCACGCACATCACGAGGCTCCCCTGCGTCTGCCGCGGCGCGATGCGGCGCGGCTCGGATTCGCCCTCCTGCTGCATCGTGGCGACCGTGACCCCGCACGACGCGCTCCTCGCCGAGTGCTTCGCCCCGTACGCCGGGGGGCCGGCCTCGGAAGGCTTCGAGAGGCTCGATCGCGCCCGCGCGGTGGACTACCTCCGCCGCGCGGAGGAGCGGGGCCTCGCCCACACCGCCTGGACGTTCGGGACGCCCTTCATCGCGGCCATCTGCAACTGCGACCTCCCCAGCGGTTGCCTCGCCATGCGCGTGCAGCTCCAGGCCGGCGTGCGCGTCATGTGGCGCGGTGAGGACGTGGCGCGCCTCGAGGCCGAGCGCTGCAGCGGCTGCGGGCTGTGCGTCGAGCGATGCCCGTTCGGCGCCCTGCGCCGCGCCGGGAAGGGGGCGGTCGCGCTCGACCGCGCCGCGTGCTGGGGGTGCGGCACGTGCCGGTCGGCCTGCCACCGCGGCGCGCTCGCGCTGGAGTCGCGCTCGGCCACCGCCGACGTCGCGCGGCTGTGGTGACTCGCCGTCGGGTACGGCCTCCCGTCCGAGCGGCTCACGGCGCGCGGCCAGCCCGCCGAGCCTACGGCGTCCGTGCCGGCTGCCTGTCGCGCTGGAACGCTCGTCACTACCTCTGACGAGGCCGCCGGCGCCCCTCGCTCACGGCGGCCGGGAGGTATGTGCATGCCCAGACCATCAGCTCGGGCGGTCGCCGCGCTCGGCGGGTTGCTCGCGCTCACGGGCGCGGGACCGGCTCGCGCCGGGGAGCCCGCCGGCTCGCCGACAGCGTCGGAAATCGAGCGGAACGCCGAGATCACCGGGCGTGTGAGGAAGATCGACCCGGCGACGCACACGCTGTTCCTCAGGGACAGCATGAAGACGTTTCGGTTCTCGGATGACACGAAGGCGATGAAGGGCGGCCAGAAGTTCTCGATCTTGCAACTGAACGAGGGCGATCAGGTGCGCGTAACCTTCTCTGGAACCCTCGACAATGACGACGTGAAGATGACCCGCCTCGAAGTGCTGCCCTAGCTGAAGGAGGCGACCGGCGGCGGCCGCATGGGGCTTCCCCATGCGGGCGAAGAACCGTCGCAGGGGCTTGCCCGCCTGCTCGTCGGTGCACAATCCGTACGGGCGCCGCATGCTCCGCCTGGCCACGGTCGTCCTCCTCCCCGTCGCGCTGCTCGCCTGCGCCGGCGCGGGGCCCTCGCGCGCCCGCGACGCCCGCGCCCGCGACGCGGACGAGCTCTCGGCGCTCTGGAGCTACTATCGGTACGCCTTCGTCGAGGCGGGGCGCGTCGCGGCGCTCGACGAGGGCGGCATCAGCACCTCGGAGGGGCAGAGCTACGCGCTGCTCCGCGCCGTGTGGTCGGGCGACCGCGCCACCTTCGACGAGGTGTGGCGCTGGACGCGCGAGCACCTCCAGGTCCGCCGCGGCGACCGCCTCCTCTCCTGGAAGTGGAAGGAGCGCGTGCTCGACGCGAACGCCGCCACGGACGCCGACGTCGACGTGGCGCTCGCGCTCGTGCTCGCCGCGCGCCGCTTCTCCGACCCCGGCTACGGGCGTGAGGCGGCGGCGCTCCTCGACGACGTGTGGCGGCTCGAGACGGTCGAGGCGGGCGGCCGGCGCTGGCCCACCGCCGGCAACTGGGCCGCCGTCGAGCGCTACCCGACGCTGCACGTCGGCTATCTCGCCCCGCACGCCTACCAGGTCTTCGCCGCCGTCGATCCACGCCACCCGTGGAAGGAGCTCGTCGAGAGCGCGTACGACGCCCTGCACTTCATCTACCTCGAGCAGCGCCTCGCCATGCCGCCGGAGAAGATCTGGCTCGACCGCGGCACGGGGCGGCTGCTCCTCGAGCACCCGCTGACGCACGAACGGGCCAGCTTCGGCTACGACGTCGTGCCGCTGTTCTGGCGCGTCGCGGCCGACGCCGCCTGGTGGCGCCGAGGCGAGGAGGCGCTGCGCGAGAAGATGCTCGCGCCCTTCGCCGCCGCCTGGCGCCGCGACCGGCGCATCCTCGACCGCTATGCGGTGGACGGCAGGCCGCTCTCGCAGGTCGAGGGGCTGCCGCAGCTCGCCTCGGTCCACGCGCTGGCGCTGATCGAGGACGGCGCGCTCGCGGCCGAGCTCCGGCGCGAGAAGCTCGACCCGCTCTTCGCCCGGGCGCTCGCGGGGGAGCCGACCCCCTACTACCTGCACAACTGGCTCTGGTTCGATCGCGCCTTCGAGCTCGGCGCGGTCCGCCGCTTCGACGAGGTGCTCGGCTTCCTCCG
>DATLJU010000077.1:0-11731 GCA_035538735.1 Anaeromyxobacteraceae bacterium
CTCCCCCGAACCCCCACCCGCGTGGCGCGCGCCCGGTGGGCTCACTTCTTCCGACGCGCGCCGCTAGGCGAGTCCGTATTTCACGCGCACGCCGCTGCGGCCCAGGGCGTCGAAGCCGTTCCTTCGGCGGCGGCGGCGACCGCCTCCGCGCCCTCCGCGACGTCGAGGGCGGCGTCGGCGCCGAGCCAGCGCAGCTGGGCGCAGCGCGCCGCGTCGAGCTCGCGCCCGACCACCACGATGCGCAGGTCGCGCTCGCCGCCGGCGGAGCGGATGAGCCGGAGGAGGGACCAGCCGTCGCGGATGGGCAGGTCGGCGTCGATCACCAGCACGTCCAGGTCGAGCAGCTCGTCGAGGAGCGCCGTGAGCCCGCGCTCGCCATCCTCCGCCGTGACCACCTCGAAGCCGTGGGTGGCGAGGGTGCGCCGCAACACCCGGCGCGCGAGGCCGTCGCCGTGCAGGAGGAGCGCCTTGCGTGTCGTCGCGGTCATGTGCCACCGACGGACTGGAGCCGGCGCATATTCATGCGAGCGGCACCGTGCTAGCGTGCCCCCGTGAATCGCATCCTTGCGCCAGCGCTGGTGGCGGCCGTGCTCGCCTGCGACAGGTCGGTCGCGCCGGTTTCGACGCCGCCGGACGCAGCAGCCGCGACGCCGCCAGCCGAGGTCGCGGACGCCGCGGTGTCGGCGGTGCCTCCGCCTGCGAGCCCCGCGACCTCCGCGACCCCCGCCGCCTCGGCGGCGGACGGGGGGACACCCTCCCCTGCCGTCCCGGTTGCGGCAGCTCCGGCCCCGGAGCCCACCCGCGTCACGGCGGCGGTCGCGCGGGTCGGGACGCAGGAGGCGCCGCTCCAGCGCGGCGGCGTCACCACCATCGATCCGGTCGCGGCGTTCGAGCTCACGGTCCCGGTCCACCTCGCCGATGGGCGGCTCGCGCTCCACGACGAGGCGGACGCGATGGTGGCCTCGACCGGGACGACGGAGCTGGGCGAGAACACGAGCCGTTATCGACTCGTGCCGGACGAGCCGCTCCGGCCCGGATCGCGCTACGCGCTCCGCCTCGACGGCGCGGTGACGCGCGAGCCGCACGGGCTCGACGGCCGCGCTTACGCACCGGTGGTGCTTCAGCTCCAGACGAGCGGCGAGCGTCCGGCGGCGGCGTCGCGAAAGAAGCGCGGCCCGCGCCGGTGACGTCGGCGGTCCGTTCGTGCCGTCGCCCTTCGACTTCGGCCGCTTCGCGGCCTACGCTCAGGGCGAACGGTCGAAGGACGAACGTTTGCTCATCGGTGTGGTGCGCCGGGGACGAGCTCGCGCCCGGCCGAGCGCATCGCCTGGCAGCGCTCCTCGAACTCGCGCCGGTCGGCCAGCATCGCCGCCGCGCGAGAACCCGCGCTGGCGCTGCTGGTCGGCAGCGCCGGCGGAGGACGCGCCATCGCGCCTGCGGTGTCGGTCATGAAGCTGTCGTTGAGCGAGCTGGCCTGAGCCTCGCCGCGATCGACCTGGGCCGCCGTCGAGAGCGCCGCGTCGTCGAGCCAGGCGGGGAGCGCTCCATGACGGCACGCGTCCGCCTCGGCGCGGCGCCGCTCGCCCCGGTCCGAGGGCGGCGTCGGGACGCGCAGCGGCGCCACGCAGGCCGCCAGCGCCGCGCAGACGAGCGTGAGGGCGGGCCTCCTCATGCCTGTTCCAGCAGCGGCAGGACGGGCACGTCCGCCTCGCAGAACGGATGGCCCGCGAGGGTCCCCTCTTCGGCCCAGAGGAGCGCCGACACCCCCAGCTCGCGCGGCTCGGCGCCAGCCGGGAGCGCGCAGGCGTAGAACGCGAGCTCCACCTCGAGGTCCGGGTAACGGTGGCGGTGGCGGAGGATCAGCTCTCCGACCGCGACCTCACAGCCGAGCTCCTCGCCGATCTCGCGCCGGAGCGCGTCCGGCTCCGCCTCCCCGGTCTCCACCTTGCCGCCGGGAAACTCCCACAGCCCGCCGCGTTCGGCGTCGTCGCGCCGGCGCGTGATGAGGATGTGGCGACCGCGCCGGATCACGGCCGCCACCACCCGCGCCTGCTTCACGAGAGATCCAGCGCGAGGAGGTTGCCGCCGTTCGACAGCACGTACAGGCGCGAGCCTGACCAGCCTGGCGCGGCCGAGACGCCGGTGCCGGGATTGAAGACGCGCAGCACGCGCCCCTGTCGCGTGTCGATCCAGAGCAGGCCTTCGCCGTTCGGCACCGCGGCGCGCCCGTTCGCCACGACCGGCTCGCCGGCCGGCGCGCCCTCGAGCGGCACCGTCCAGCGCACCGCGCCGTCCTGTGGCGAGATCCCCAGCACCTGCGTGTTGGTGACCGCGACGAGGAGGCCGCCACCCAGCGCGAGGCGGCTCGGGTTGGGAGTCTTCAGCTCCCACTGCTGGAGACCCGTCTTGGCGTCGAGCGCGTAGACCGCTCCCGAGAAGGCGGCGGCGAACAGCCGCCCGCCCTGGACCTGCAGCGCATCGACGTCCACGAAGTCGCTGGCGGGCGCGACCTTGCGCTCCCACTGCACGGTCCCCGTGAGGAGGTCGAGCGCGGCCACGTTCCCGTCGGAGTAGGCGCCGAACGCCACCGCCCCCGAGACGACGGGCGAGGCGGCCCCGCGGATGGTGAAGCCCTCCCGCGGCTCGCGCCGGTGGTGCCATTTCCAGGTCCCGCTCTTCGCGTCGACGGCGAAGAGCGTGTCCTGGAGCGTCATGACGAGGACGAGCCCACCCGCGACCGCCGGCGTGGTCCCCACCTCCTCCTGCGCGTCGTACTTCCAGCGGAGCTGTCCGGAGCCGAGGTCGACCGCGTACAGGAAGCCGTCGCTCGAGCCGGCGTAGACGGTGTTGCCGTCGATGCGGGGCGACGCCTCGAAGCGGCCGCTGGCCTGCAGCTCCCACGCGAGCGCCCCGTCGGGCGAGTAGGCGCGCAGCCAGCCATCGCGCGTGCCGACCACGACGCGGCCGGTGGTGCCGTCGACGGCGGGACCACCGCTTTCGCGCGCCTTCCACTCCAGCGCCACCGGCGCCACGAGCTGCTTCTGCCACCGGATGGTCCAGAGC
Organism: Anaeromyxobacteraceae bacterium; assembly: GCA_035538735.1. Taxonomy (GTDB): domain Bacteria; phylum Myxococcota; class Myxococcia; order Myxococcales; family Anaeromyxobacteraceae; genus Anaeromyxobacter_A. The sequence goes on from DATLJU010000077.1 coordinate 3,064, forward strand.
CGGACCGGCGCGGGTGGCAGCTGCGTCGCGACGCCTGCCTGCGCCGCCAGGACCAGCGCGAGCAGGCTCATCTACTTGCCCTGCCGCGCCAGCCGCTCCTGCGCCTCGACCGAGAGCGGGGACTCCTTGGAAATGCCCTCGAGCACCTTCTGCGCCTCGTCCTTCTTCCCGGCCTTGGCGAGGACGCGCGCCCGCTCCAGTGTCGCCCGGTCCTTGTAGAAGTCGACCTGGGCGGCCCGCTCCCAGCTGGCCGCGGCCGCCGCGAGGTCGCCCTTCCCCTCCTGCGCGCGCGCCAGCCCATCCAGGCCAGCGAAGCGCAGGCTGTCGTCGGACGGCGCCTTCTCGAGGAAGCTCTGGTAGGCGGCGATGGCCTTGTCCCACTCGCCCAGCGAGACGTGGGCGTCGCCCTCGAGCAGCGCCGCCGTGGCCGCCGCGCGGCTCCCGCCGTGGCGCTCGCGGACCTTGCCGGCCGCCTCGAGCACCGCCCGCTGCTTCTCCTCGTTCGTCTTGAAGGTCGTGTCCACGCCGGGCAGCGGAATGGAGGAGACCTCGCCGCTCGCCGCGCCGATGGCGCGGAACAGCAGGCTACCGGCGACCGTGCGCTGGCTCTCGAGGTACGCCGAGAGCCCGAGCATGGCGGCGAGCACCGCGAACGCCGCGATGCCGGCGAGGAGGATCTGGCGCCGCCGCTGGCGGGCCCAGGTCGCGGCCTCGGTGGCGGCGACCTGGAACTTGTCCGGACCCTTCATCTCCTTGCGGGTGAGCTCGTGGTGGGCGGTCTTGGACATGGGGCCTCTCGGCAGGAAAACCTTGGAAAACCGGCGCAATGTAGGCGGTCGCGGAGCGCCCGGTCAAGCCTTCTTCGCCCCGGGGGGCGGCCGGCTGCGCCGCTGCCGCTGCTTGTAGACGATGCGCAGCGGCACCTCGAGGCCGAACGCTTCACGGAACCGGTTCTCGACGAAGCGCCGGTAGTGCTCGGTCACCGACTCCGGCCGGTTGCACTGGATGACGAAGGTGGGCGGCGCGTACGCGACCTGCGCCACGTAGTAGAGCTTCACCCGGTGCCCCCGCACCAGCGGCGCCGGGTGGCTCACCTGGATCGTCTCCAGGAGCTCGTTCATGGCGTGGGTGGGGAACCGGGCGCGGAACTGCTGCATGAGGCGCCCCGCGGTGTCGAGCACCTTTCCGACCCCCTGCCCCGTCTTGCCGGACGTGAAGATCATCGGCGCCCAGCCGACGAACGGGATCCGCTTCCCGAGCTCCTGCCGGTACCAGGCCTGGGTCGCTCCAGCGGCCTCGGCCAGGTCCCACTTGTTCACGACCACGACGAGCGCGCGGCCCTTCTCCGCCACCATGCCGAGCAGCCGCGCGTCCTGCTCGACGCCCGCCTCGCCGGCGTCCACGAGGCAGGCCACCGCCTCGGCCTCGTCGATGGAGCGCATGGCGTGCACGACGGAGTAGGCTTCGACCTTCTGGGCGACGCCGCTCTTGCGCCGGATGCCGGCGGTGTCCGTCACGATGAACTGCTGGCCGCGATGATCGACCAGGGAGTCGATCGCGTCACGCGTCGTGCCGGGCACGTCGGACACGACGAACCGCTCCTGGCCCAGCAGCGCGTTCACGAAGGTGCTCTTCCCCACGTTGGGGCGGCCGACGATGGCGAGGCGGATGGGCCCCTTCGGCGCGTCCGCGCCCTCCTCCGGCAGCTCCTCGGCCTCCTCGGGCGGCGGCGCGACGGGGACGGCGAGGCGCTCCAGGACGGCCTCGACCAGATCAGCGACGCCGCGCGCGTGCTCGGCCGAGACCGCGAACACGTCGCCGAAGCCGAGCCGGTGGAACTCGGCGATGGGGAGGTCGCCCTCGTGGCGGGCGGCGTCGACCTTGTTCACTGCGACGAAGAGCGGCTTCCCGGCGCGGCGGAGCAGATCGGCGACGGCCTGATCGACGCTGGTGAGCCCCTCGCGGCCGTCGACCACCAGCACCACCGCGGCCGCCTCCTCGACCGCGAGCTGCGCCTGACGCTGGACGAGCGCGTTGAGGGGCTCACCGCCCGTCGCGTGCGGCTCGAACCCGCCGGTGTCCACGACCGAGAACTCACGCCCGTCCCACGCCGCGTCGGCGTAGTGGCGGTCGCGGGTGACGCCCGGGACGTCCTCGACGATGGCGAGCCTGCGGCCCGCCAGGCGGTTGAAGAGCGTCGACTTTCCGACGTTGGGGCGCCCTACGAGGGCGACGAGAGGGAGAGACACGATGGCTTTCTAGCACATCGTGGATGGGGTCCCGCTCAGGCTCTCAGACGGCTGACTCTCGGCGGGGGACAAGCCCCCGCCCTACAAGCACGTTATCGCCCTCAGAGTCCGTGCTTGCGGAGCGCGTCCTCGCGCTCGCTCCACCGCTCATCGACCTTGACGTGGAGCTGGAGGAACACCTTGCAGCCGAGCAACCGCTCGAGCCCAGTGCGGGCGGAGGTGCCGATCTCCTTGAGCAGGGCGCCTCGCTTGCCGATGACGATGCCCTTCTGGCTCTCCCGCTCGACGTAGATGGTGGCGTCGATGCGGACGAGGCCGTGCCGCCCTTTCTCGCGCTCCGATTCGTCGAACTCCTCGACGGCCACCGCGGCGGCGTAAGGGATCTCCTGCCGCGTCTGGAGCATGACCTGCTCGCGCACGTACTCGGCAGCGATCTGGCGCTCGGCCTGATCGGTCAGCACGTCGGGTGGAAAGAGCGGCTGCTCCGTCTCGGGCACCAGGCGCGCCAGCGTTCGCAGCAGGTCGTCGACGTTCTCGTCGCGCAGCGCGGAGAACGGCACCACCTCGCTCCAGGCGTGCAGGTCCTTGTAGGCCGCGATGACCGGCAGGATCGCCTCTCTGGGAGCGCGATCGATCTTCGAGATGCCGAGCACGGCCGGTTTGCCGCTGCGCTTCACCTCCTCGACGATCCAGCGCGTCGCCTCGCCCACCTCCACCCGCCCCTCGGGCCCGGTGCCCGCCTCGACGAGCAGCAAGGCCACGTCGACCTCGGACAGCGTCGAGAGCCCGACCTCGACCATCCGGCGGTTGAGGGGGCCCTGGGCGCGGTGCAACCCGGGCGTGTCGAAGAAGGCGAGCTGCGCGCGCGGCCCGTTCCACACGCCGAGGATCCGGGTTCGGGTGGTCTGCGGCCGCGGCGAGACGATGGCGATCTTCTCGCCCAGCACGCGGTTGAGCAGGGTGGACTTGCCGACGTTGGGCCGGCCGAGGATGGCGACGAACCCGGCGCGGTACGGCTCGGTCTTCGGGGTGAGGTTTTCCACTCAGGGCTGCGCGCCGCGGGTGATGGTGACCTTCTCGAGCTTCGTCTTGCCGTTGCCGCCGCGGGCGATCTTCGGCACGAGCTCGAACCCCTTCACCACCTCGCCGAAGATGGTGTGACCGCGGTTGAGGTGCGGGGTGGGCACCTCGGTGATGAAGAACTGCGAGCCGTTCGTGTTCGGACCCGCGTTGGCCATCGCCAGGAGGCCGGGCTTGTCGAACCGGTTGTCGGGGCCGATCTCGTCGCCGAAGCGGAAGCCCGGGCCGCCGTAGCCGGTGCCGAGCGGATCGCCGCCCTGGATCATGAAGTCCGGGATGACGCGATGGAAGACGGTCCCGTCGTAGAGTGGCCGCTTCACCTTCTGGTTGGCGGTGGGGTCGGTCCACTCCTTCGCCCCCTCGGCGAGGCCGACGAAGTTCTCCACGGTCTGGGGCGCCTTCTCGGGCAGCAGCTTCACCACGATGTCGCCAGCGGAGGTCTTGAACGTCGCGTAGATCGGGTCGGCCATGGGCGCCTCCGGGTGCTACTGACAGGTGGGCTTCGTCTTCGAGATGACGACCTTCTCGAGCGTCGTCTTGTTGTTGCCGAGGCGGGCGATCTTGCCCACCAGGTCACAACCGCACACGCCCTCGCCGAAGCGGACGTAGCCGCACAGGCCGGACGGGCTGCGGTCGCACTTCACGGGGTTGAGGTGCAGCGTGGACACCTCGGTGATGAAGAACTGGGAGCCGTTCGAGTTCGGGCCGGAGTTCGCGTAGGCGAGCTGGCACGGCTGGTCGAAGAAGTGCTCGTTCGCCTCGAGCTCGTCGGGGATGGCGTAGCCGGGCCCGCCCACGCCGAGCCCCAGCGGATCGCCGCCCTGGACCATGAAGCCGGGGATGACGCGGTGGAACACCGTCCCGTCGTAGAGCGGCTTCGTGACCCGCTGGCCGGTGCGCGGGTCGGTCCACGCCTTCTTGCCCTCCGCCAGCTCGACGAAGTTCTTCACGGCGTTCGGCTTCTGGTCGGGGAAGAGCCGCACGCCGATCTTGCCCTGGGTCGTGACGAAGGTGGCGTAGAGCTCCTTCGGCGCCCCGCCCTTCTCCTTCGCGGGGGGATTCTTGGAGGGGGCGGAAGGCGTCTGGGCGAACGCGACGGCGGGCGCGAGGCTCAGCGCCACCGCGAGCACGGCAGGTCTCATCATGCGCGGCATGCTAGCGACGGTGTCTCGTGGTCGCAACGAAATGCTTGGGTCTGCCGGCACTAGCTGCGTCGCTTGGCGCGGGAAGCCTTGCGCGTCGGTTGACGCACCGTCGTCTTCTTGCGCGTGGGCGCCCGCTTCGCCGGGGCGCGCTTCGAGCGAGGTCTGCGCGGCGCCGCGGTCGCCGGACCTTCCCCCGGCTCGGCGGGGGAAGGGAGAATGCCCCCTTCAACCTTGGCGTCTGAGCTCTCCTGGACGGCGACCTTCTGGTCGGCCGGGATCACCGCCTCGACCTCGACCTCGGTCGCATCCGGCGGCGAGACCACATTCCCGTCACCATCGCCGGGTCCGGCGTCCGCGGGGCCTTCTTCGAGGCGGCCTTGAGGGAGAGGTCCGGGGAGAGGCGTGGGAGCCGCTTGCGGTGCCGCGCCGCTCCCCTCCCCGAGGCGCGCCGAGATCGTCTCCAGCGCCAGCTTGGCCGCGGCCTGCTCGGCGTCCTTCTTCGAACGCCCGGTGCCGCGTCCGACGACCTCGCCCTTGAGCTCGGCCTCGACGTCGAACACCTTCGAGTGATCGGGGCCGTGCTCCGCCACCACGCGGTACCGCGGCGACGCGCGGACGCGGCTCTGCGCCAGCTCCTGGAGCTGCGTCTTGTAGTCGCGGTCGAGCGTGCCGGCGGCGGCGCGCGCGAAGGCCTCGCCGAGGAAGCGATCGAGGAGCGCCAGCACCGGCTCGAGCCCACCGCCGAGGTAGAGGGCGGCCACCACCGCCTCCATCGCGTCGGCGAGGAGCGAGTTCTTGTCCCGGCCGCCGGTCAGCTCCTCGCCGCGCCCGAGCCGGAGGAGCGGGCCCAGGTCGAGCGTGCGCGCCATGCGGGCCAGCCCGGCCTCGTCCACCACCGCCGCGCGGATCTTCGAGAGCTCGCCCTCGCGGGCGATCGGGAAGCGCTCCATGAGGCGGTGCGAGACGGCGAGGTCGAGCACGGCGTCGCCGAGGAACTCGAGCCGCTCGTTGTCCGCCAGCCCCTCGCCGCGGTGCTCGTTCACGAACGACTTGTGGGTGATGGCAGCCAGCGCGACGTCCGGCCGCGCGAACGCCACGCCGAGCCGCGCCTCCAGCGCCTCGACGGCAGGGTCGCGGGAGGGGCGATCGGGCGGGCGCGGCTGGGGACGCTCCATGGCGTTCGACACCTCTGTCACGCGCGCAGGCGCGCGGCAAGCTCGTCGGCGAGGCGGAATGGGTCCTCGGCGCGATTGGCGATCCGGGCGGCCAGCTCGTCGAGGTGCCCCTCCTCGGCCGCGAGCCGCTCCAGCGCGCCGGCGAGGAGCCGGTCGCGCAGGAGCGCCAGGAACCCGGCGCGCGCACGAGCGACCTCGCGCGCCCGGCGCTGCCCGGTGGCTTCGAGGTGCGCCCGGTGGCGCTCGACCGCGGCGGCGAGGTCGGTCACCCCCTCGTCGCGCGTCGCCACTGTCTTCACGATGGGCGGCTCCCAGAAGCCGGGGTCCTCCGGGCTCCAGGCGGGCGAGCCGCGGAGGACGTGCGCCGCGTCGTGCTCCAGCCCGGGGCGGGTCGCGCTCTGCCGGCGCAGCTCCAGCATCTGCTGCAGGTCGCGCGCCGTGCGATCCGCGCCCTCCCGGTCCGCCTTGTTGACGGCGAAGACGTCGGCGATCTCGAGCACGCCCGCCTTGATGGCCTGCACGTCGTCGCCGAGCCCGGGCACCGCCACGACCACCACCGTGTGCGCCAGCGCCGCGATCTCGATCTCGTCCTGGCCCACGCCCACCGTCTCGACGAGCACGACGTCCTTGCCCATCGCGTCCATCACCGAGACCACGTCCGCGGTCGCGCGCGAGAGACCGCCCAGGTTGCCGCGCGTGGCCATGGACCGGATGAAGACGCCGGGGTCGAGCGCGTGGTCCTGCATCCGGATGCGGTCGCCGAGGATGGCGCCTCCGGTGTACGGGCTCGTCGGATCGACCGCCACCACCCCCACCGTCCGCCCGGCGGCGCGGTGATGCGCCACGAGCCGATCCGTCAGCGAGGACTTGCCGGCCCCCGGCGCGCCCGTGAGCCCCACCACGTAGGCGCGGCCCGTGCGCCCGAAGAGCGCCTGCAGCGCCGCCCGCGCCGAGGGCAGCGCGTCGTCGAGGTCGCGCATGAGCCGCGCGGCGGCGCGGACATCACCCTTCAAGACTCGGTCGGCGATGGATGTCATCGGAGGATGGGCAGCCTACCTCAGGAGCTCGCGCGCGATCACCATCCGCCGCACCAGTTCGGCCGGACGGTTCCGGTTTCCATGCCGATCCGCCTTGTAGTGCGGGCTCAGCACGCCGGCAGGGGGAAGAGCGCGAGCCTCCGGGCGCGCTGGCGGCGCCGGCGGAAACCACCTCTGACGGCGGTCAGAACGTCGCGATCCCGAACGCCTGCTGACCCGAGACCGAGGGATCGAGCTGCATCACGACGTACCGCTCCGTCCCATCGGACCGGTAGAAGACGTACCGCCCGCGCCACGGCGTCGGGCCGGACGGGTCGACCGGGAACACCGCCGTCTCGCGGGGCGACAGGTCGGCGGCCGAGAAGCGCCGTAGTGTCCGGTCGTCGTAGTAGGAGTATGGGTCGCCGGAGGCGATGCAGGAGAGCTCGCCACGGGCGGTCGAGTCGCTGGCGTGCCTCAAGGACGTCGAGTACGCCCCCGTCGTGAGCGCGCCCACGGAGGTGAGGTCGTCGACCGGCGATGACGACGCGCGGAGGACGGCGCCGCAGCGGGTGATGAGGCGATCGCCCGCCGAGGTCGTCCAGAACGAGCTGCCACTACACCACGAGCCGCTCGACACCGAAACCAGCACGGGGACGTGGCTCGACAGATCGTAACCTTCCAACCCGCCGTAGCTGCCGGACAGGTACAGCGCAGGCGCTCCCGGGCGAACGCGGACCGTCGCCGACGGGCCGCCGACCGTCGACAGCGCGTCGGTCTCGGCGTCAGTTGCCGTCGCGAGCGAGAGGATCTGCACGCGGCCCGCGCTCGTTGAGGACGCCGCGTAGACGTAGCCGTCGTCCGTGACCGCCACGCCCGTGGCGGTACCGTTCAATGCAAAGAGAGTCGCCACAGGCGTCGAGCTGCTCAGGTCGACGAAGGTGACGGCGTTGGCATGCCCGACCGCGGCCGAGAGTCCGTTCGGGCTCACGCTGACGCTCGTCGGCGCCGCGGACAGGGCGACCGTCGTCTCGGCGTGCGTCTGGGGGTCGTGGAGGACGAGCGCCATCGGGCTCGCCCTGACGAGGACCAGCTTATCGAGCGCGGGTGAATACGCTGCGTCCACCACCTGGTAGGTGAGACGCGCGATCGTCGGCCACACGCTCACGTTCACCTTCGCGGAGGCACTGTTCACGCTATCGCTCACCACCAGCGTCGCGACGTAGACGCCGGCCACGTCGGGCGTGAACGACGGGCGGACGACGCCGGCCGCGGCGAGCGTCGCCTTGCTGCCGGCCGGCGGCGTGAGCGTCCACGCGTACGTCAAGGAGGTGCCATTCGGATCCGTGCTGGCGCTGCCGTCCAGTGTCACCAGGGCGCCCGACGCGGCGGCCTGGTCCGCCCCAGCGCTGGCCACAGGCGGCGCATTCACCGCCGTCAGCGTCGCCGTCGCGGCGGCGCTCGAGAGCTTGCCGTCGCTCGCCACGAGCGACACCACGTACTGTCCCTCGAGGTCGGGCGTGAAGCTCGGAGACTGCGCGGTCGCGTCGGTCAAGGCAGCGATGCTGCCCTGCGGCCGCGAGACCAGCGTCCAGGTGTACGTCACCGGGTCGCCGTTCGGATCGTAGGCGTACCCGTTGAACTGGAACGGTACGCCGAACGGGACGCTGCTCGGGACGTAGCCCATGGTGACCGTCGGCGGCGCGTTCAGGACCGTGATCTTCACGAAGGCCGGCGCGCTGTCGGCGCACCCGTCGTTCACGACGAGAGAGACGACGTAGATGCCGGCGCGATTCGCGGAGAAGCCGCTCGAGGAGCCGAAGACATTGAGAGCCGCCTGGCTTCCAGCTGGAGCCGTCACGAGCGACCAGCGGAAGGTGACGTTCGCGCCGCCGTTCGGTCGGCTGCCGCTCGCGTTGAGCGAGACGTAGCCGGGTGACGACATCGTCTGATCCGATCCGGCGATCGCGATCGGGAGCACGCCCGAGCAGCCCGGACCGGGG
>DATLJU010000078.1:0-2017 GCA_035538735.1 Anaeromyxobacteraceae bacterium
GGGGCTCTCCCACACGGAGGGCAAGCTCGAGGACAACCTCCCCGAGCTCATCACCGCCTTCTGGCTCACGCAGCAGAGCGGCGAGCTGACGGTCCAGCGCGGGAAGGTGAAGAAGACCATCTACTTCGAGAAGGGGCGGCCCTGCTACGCCATCTCGAACCTGGTGGCGGACCGCTTCGGACACTTCCTCGTGCGCGTGGGGAAGCTCACCACCGCCCAGCTCGAGCTGTGCGAGAAGACGTGCGAGCGGCGCGGCGTCCGCGCCGGGGATGCGCTGGTGGAGCTCGGCATCCTCAAGGAGACGGAGAAGCTCTACTACGTCGCGCAGCAGGTGAAGGCGATCGCCTACTCGCTCTTCGCGTGGGACGAGGGGCGCTACCGCATCCACTTCAGCGGCCGCGCGCAGGCGGAGGCGACCAAGATCGACGTCCACCCCGCCCACCTCGTCCAGCGCGGCGTGAGGAAGCTCTACCGGCGCGAGCGCCTGCTCCGGCTGCTCCCCGACGGGGAGCGCCTCATCCCCACCCAGCAGCCGGCGTTCGGGCTGCACGAGGTGGAGCTGGAGGTCTGGGAGGCTCGGCTCCTGCCGCACGTCGACGGGACCCGGACGGTGGCGGAGCTGGTGGCGCTGGCGAGGCGCCCCGCCGAGGAAGTCCGGGCCAGCCTGTGGGCGCTCGCGGCGCTCGAGATCTTCGAGAGGCGCCGGGGTTGAAGCTCCCCGACCCTCTCCCCGCTTGCGCGGGGCGAGGGAGACGAAACGCTTCGCTAGCTCCACCCTCTCCCCGGAGGGGGGGCCAGGGAGAGGAGGCGGCGCTCCTCACGCCGCCGTCGGATCTCTCCCGGTCGCGAGCGGCGGGATCCTCGCGGCGAGCGCGAGGTGCTCTCCGGTCCTGAGCCTCGCCCGGACCACCCCCGCGTCGGGCGCTGGCCCTGCCCATCGGAGCAGCGCGTCCACGCGGCGCCGAGCCTCGGCGAGCCGCTCGCGCGAGACCTTCCCCGACTCGACCGCGCCGCGGGCGAGATCGATCGCGCGGTGCTGCAACGCCGCCTGGTGGCAGACGAGCAGCGCGTCGACGCCGGCCCGGAGCGCCTCCGGGACCGCCTCCTCCAGGGGGAAGTGATCCGCCACCGCCTTCATCTCGAGGTCGTCGGAGATGACGCACCCGTCGAAGCGGCACTCCTCGCGCAGGAGCCGCAGCACCGGCCCCGACATGGTGGCCGGCCGATGGGGGTCGAGCGCGTCGAACACGACGTGGGCGGTCATCGCCGAGGCGACGCCGGCCGCGGCGAGGGCGCGGAACGGGACGAGCTCGACGGCCCGCAGCCGCCCGAGGTCGTGGGGGAGGTGGGGCAGGTCCTGGTGCGAGTCCTGGCTCGTGTCGCCGTGACCGGGGAAGTGCTTGGCGCAGGCGGCGACGCCCGCCGACTGCAGGCCCTGCGCCAGCGCCGTCCCGAGCCTCGCCACCACCTCCGGGTCGCGGGAGAAGCTGCGGTCGCCGATGACGGGGTTCCGGGGGTTCGTGTCGACGTCGACCACCGGCGCGTAGTCTTGATCGATGCCGACCGCGCGCAGCTCGCGCCCGAGGAGCGCGCCCGCGGCGAAGGCCAGCTCGCGATCGCCGGTCTGGCCGATGGCGCGCATCGGCGGCAGCTCGGTGAAGCCCTGCGGCGAGCGCAGCCGCGCGACGCGGCCGCCCTCCTGGTCGATCGACACGAGCAGCGGCCGCCCCGCGGCGCGCTTCAGCGCCGAGACGAGCTCGGCGACCTGCTCGGCGTCCACGACGTTGCGGGCGAACAGGATCACCCCGTGCGCGCCGCGGCGGACGAGCTCCAGCACCTCTGGTGAAGGCGAGGTGCCCTGGAATCCCACGGAGAAGAGGCCGGCCACTTCTGTGTCGAGGGTCGCCATGGGTCACCCGTTCGTCCTTCGACTACGCGCTCTCCACCGTACTCGCGGCCCGCAGGTCGCGCTACGCTCAGGACGAACGGACCGGAGTGTTTCCTCTCCCGCTCCGTT
>DATLJU010000079.1:0-6991 GCA_035538735.1 Anaeromyxobacteraceae bacterium
CAGCGCCCACGACGGTGAGGAACTCGACGGCGCGGTCCTTGGTGACCTCGACCCCGTGGAAGTAGCCGATGCCCGCCACCATGGCGATCTGCATGGGGGTCAAGATGGCGATGTCCGCGACGGGAATGGGTACGGCACCCACGACGCCTGCCAGGGCGGCCTTCGAGTAGATGAGCTTCCGGATCCGGCGCTCCTTGAGCTGCAGGTCCGCCTGCTGCTGAGCGACGAAGGCGTCCTGCATCGCCTCGGGCAGCAGCTCCGTGATCCGCTGCACCAGGGAAGGGATGTTCGTGCCCCGCTTCGCCGAGATGAACAGGAACGCGTCCCGTTCCAGGCCCAGCTTCTCGCGGACGCTGGACCTGACGTCCGCCTGCTCGGACTCGTCCAGCAGGTCCACCTTGTTCACCACGGTGACGCGCCTGGCGTGCGACTCCCCCAGGTTCGCGTGCAGTCGGTGGTCTTCAGCCGAGATGGCGGCGGCGCCGTTGAGGACATGGACCACGACGTGCTGTCCGTCGAGGAGAGCAGCGACCGTGTCGAGCGAGAACATCTCCGTGCCGAAGCCCGGGGTGTCGGTGAAGTCGATTCCGAACCGCTCCTTCGTGAGCATGTCGTCGGGCGTGGTCTCGTCCGTCTTCATCGAGACCTTCGCCACCCTCTCGCCGTAGATGGCGTTGAAGAGCGAGCTCTTGCCCGACTTGCCGAACCCAGCGATGGCGACCTTGGGCTTCATCGAGAACCTCCGGCGGACCCGCTCGACGATCTCCTCGATCACGGCATCGTCCACGAACGCAGTCGTCATCACCCGGCTCCCCGTGATCCGTAACCTCCATGGAGGACGCTGCCAACGCCGGGTCGTCCGCGCATCACCGATGAGGCCCCGCCGCGCCCGGCCGACTCCTCACGTCGAGCCACCGCGGATCGTCACGAGGTCGGAGGGAGAGCGCAGCCGGGCCGTGAGCGCCGCACGCTCCCGCTCGGTGAAGACGACCCGCGGGTCGCGCAGCGGCGCGAGCGCGGCCATCGTCGTCGCGGGCGCCTCCACGTCGAGGCGCTCGAGCACGACGCCGCGGTCCGGTAGCCGAGCGCACGGGTGCGGGGCGCCGCCCCAGTCGATCACGCTCGGGAGCCCGTGCGGCGGCCGACCGCCGTCGGCGCGGATCGCGAGCGTCCAGCGCAGGTCGCCGCGCCGCATCGGTGACGCGACGCCGAGGGCCGCCGCCGGCTCGCCAGCCGCGCCGGCCAGCTCGGCGAGGGCCGCGGGAAGATCGCGCGTCCGCACCACCCAGTGCAACAGGCGGGGCCCAGCCTCCAGGAGACGTCGGGTTTCCTCCTCACCCAGCCCGAACAGGCGTGGCCGGGGCGGACGGGGCTGCGCCGGATCGGGCGCGAGCACCTCGAGGTACACGTCGCCCCCGAGCCGCAGCAGCGCGTTGTGCGTTCCGAAGCCGTCGTGCGTGCCGCCCGCGTCCGGCGCGACGCCGAGGCGGTCCTCGACCCAGCGCACGCCCTCGTCCAGCCGGCGCGCCGCGACGACGACGTGATCCAGCTCGATGACCATCTCAGGCATCGCCATGACGGAAGATTAGCCTCCGCGCGAATGGGCTGCCCACGGCCTCGCGCGCCCTTACGCGAGCCCCTACGCCGCATAAGGGGGGAGGACGGGCACATGAGCGTGATGCCGTACGCCGAGCCGAGATGCGCAAAGGTCCCTGGTGACGAGCACGAGTTCGTGCCGCTGCCCCCCGGCCTCGGGAGACCACGCTGACCGGAGCCCCGGCGGGTCACTCGTCGACGGGCTCACGCGCCCACGGCACGGCCACGAGGCGCTCGTAAGGGATCGGGTCGCCGGTCTTCTCACTGACGCCGTACTGGCCGTTCGCGAATTTCGCCAGCGCGCGCTCGACGTCGGCCAGGAGGGCTCGCTCGCGAGCCTCGACCTCGATGTCTTGCGTCCGCTCCGTCTCGCGCTGTGCCGCCTCCTCGAACTCGCTTTCCTGGTCGGGTTGCGGCGATCTCGGCGCAGGCGAGTCCAGGACCCGGAGGAGCCGGGCGCGCTCTTGCTCGAGCCTGCGATGCAACTCGTCCAGCTGGGCCTTCGTCAACCTGCTCGCCATCGCTCTTCGCCTCCGGTGTGCACCGCGCGATGTGCCTATTGCGCGCGCCCGACACGCGCAAGCCTGCCGCGCGCGGTATGCTCGTTCAGAGGCTCCGCCCCCATGCGCGTCACCGCCATCTGCCTGCTCGCGATCCTGAGCGTCCTCACCGCGTGTCGGTCCGCGCCGGCTCCGGTGCCCGCGCAGCCGCCCGTCGTGTCGGAGCCGCCCAAGCCTCCGCCCCAGCCCAGGATCGCGCTCGTGCTCGGGGGCGGGGCCGCCCGCGGGTTCGCGCACGTCGGTGTCATCCGGGCGCTCGAGCAGGAGAAGATCCCGATCGATCTCGTGGTCGGCACCAGCGTCGGCAGCCTCATCGGCGCGCTGTACGCCGCCGAGGGGGACAGCTTCGAGCTGGAGTGGGCCGCGTTCCAGCTGCAGAAGGACGATCTGTTCGACTACGGCGTGATGACGGTCGTGATGGGGATGGGCCTCGCCAAGGGGGAGAGGCTCGAGCAGTTCGTGCGGAACCGGTCGAAGGTCGCGAACATCGAGGACCTCAAGATCCCGTTCGCGGCCGTCGCCACCGATCTGAACTGGGGCGCGAAGGTCGTCCTCGACCGCGGGCCCGTCGCGCGAGCGGTGCGGGCGAGCTCTGCCATCCCGGGCGTCTTCCAGCCGGTGCAGGTCGACGGCAAGCTCCTCATCGACGGCGGGGTGGTGGACAACATCCCGGTATCGGTGGCGCGCGCGAAGGGAGCGGACATCGTCGTCGCCGTCGACATCGGCGAGAACGTGGGCCGGACGAACATCACGAACCTCGTCGACGTCACGCTGCAGGCGACGAGCATCATGTTCACCCTGAACGCGGAGCACGCGAAGAAGGACGCGGACGTGCTCATCGCGCCGAGGGTGGGTGACGTCACGATGCTCGATTTCTCGCAGAAGAAGCGCTGCATGCAGGCGGGCATCGAGGCGGCGCGTGTCGCGGCTCCCAAGATCCGCGCCGCCGTCGAGCGCTGGGTCGCGCTGCACGCCGGGCGCTCGTGAGGCTCGGCGCCGCGTCCGGCGTCGAGCGCCGTGCTGCCGGCTCGCCGGGAGATGGTTACGACGTGTGGAAGCGGCTGCCCGCGATTTGACCCGATGCACCACGCCCTCTTCGCCCTCGCCCCCATGGTCCTCGCCGCAGCCGTCGCCGCGCCGCCCTTCCGCCAGCCCCGGGACGACCAGGGTCGGTTCGTGAACCTCGACGGCTCGGGGCCGAAGGGCCTGGGAGAGGTGCTGAAGTGGTCGGTGCTCGACCGCCTCACCGGGAAGCGCCGCCGCACGCCCGATCGAGCGCCGGTGCCGGTGGTCGCGCCGGACCTCCACCGGCTCGCCGCGCCCCCGCCGGCGGGGGAGGGCGCTCGCATCACCTGGCTCGGCCACGCGAGCTTCCTCGTCCAGCTCGACGGCGTGTCGCTGCTCGTCGATCCGGTGCTCGTCGAGAAGGTCGTGACCGTCCCCCGGAACGTGCCGCCCGGCCTCACCTTCGAGCAGCTCCCGCACATCGACGCGGCCCTGGTGTCGCACAGCCACTACGACCACCTCGACCTGCCCACGCTGAAGCGCGTCGGCGCCGTCGTGTACGCCGGCCTGGGGCTGCGCAAGCTCCTGGAGAAGGAGGGGCTCGCCTGCGCCGAGCTCGGCTGGTGGCAGTCGGCGCGGATCGGTCCGGTCGAGGTGACGTTCGTGCCGGCGCAGCACTGGAGCCGGCGGACGCTGAGCGACACGAACCGCACGCTGTGGGGCGGCTTCGTCGTGAAGGGCTCGTCGGCGACCGTCTACCACGCGGGCGACACCGGCTGGTTCGAAGGGTTCGCCGAGATCGGGCGCCGGTTCCGGATCGACGCCGCGCTGCTCCCCATCGGAGCGTACGACCCTCCCTGGTTCATGTCGCCCCAGCACATGAACCCGGAGGAGGCGCTGCGCGCGTTCGGCGAGCTGCGGGCCAACACCTTCGTCGCGATGCACTGGGGGACGTTCAAGCTCGCGGACGAGCCGCTCGACGAGCCACCGAAGCGGCTCGAGGCCGAACGCGCGCGGCTCGGTTTGCCTCCGGAGCGCGTCCGGGTGCCGGCGGTGGGCGAGACGATCGAGGTCCGGTCGCCGCCCTCGGCTCGGGGCGGTTAGCCCCGAAGGCCATCCCCCGCCAGGCGGGGTCGCGCGCGGTGCGCTCGCCCTACAACACCTCGCGGAAGGGGGACTGCATGTCACTCCGAGCGGTGGTGTGCGCCGTGGCGCTGGCCCTCGCGTCGCAAGCCCAGGCGCAGTTCGGCGGGCTCCTCGATCAGGTCAAGGAGCGGGCCAAGCACGGCGCCGAGGACGAGATCGGCCGGCAGGCGGAGGGCGCGGCGCGCAGTGCGGTCCGCGTCGACGACAAGACTGGGGGGCAGCCACAGAAGCCAGGGGCGACGAACGGGCAGCAGGCCGCCACCGGGAAAGCAGACGCCGCGCCGCAGGGCGACGCCAAGGCGGCCGACGCGCCGCCGCCGGGTGAGGTCTACGGCAACCACTACGACTTCGTCCGCGGCGACAAGGTGCTCGCCTGCGACGACTTCAGCGACACCGACGTCGGCGAGTACCCGGCCAAGTGGACGATCAAGGGCGGAGGCGGGAACGCCGTCGAGGTGGTCGAGGTCGGCGGGAAAAGGTACCTCAAGGCCCGCTACCAGAAGGACGGACAGCAGGGCTCGCTGCACTGGCTGCGCTACACAGTGAAGGGCGACCTGCCGAAGAAGTTCACCGTCGAGTTCGACGCCGACGTCGAGGGGCCCTTCGAGCTCGTCTTCTCGAAGGCGCGCAACGAGGGCGGCCACGCGGTCGTCTTCCACGAGGTCGGGCGCGAGGTGAGCTCGGCCAACGCGCGCGGGAAGGACCCCTTCGCGAAGGGGATCCACCACGTAGCCGTGGCCGTCTCCGGGACACAGGTAAAGGCCTACGTCGACGGGGAGCGCGTCCTCGCGGACCCGGAGGCGGTGGAGCGTCCCGTCACGCGCCTCGGCCTCGGTTTCGGCGTGATCTACGGCGGGGGGACCGCTGGCGACCACGAGTTCGTCACGAACTTCCAGCTGGCGGAGGGCGGCGGGAAGGATCCGAAGGCCATGCTGGCCGGCGAGGGCCGCGTCGTCACGCACGGCATCCTGTTCGACAGCGGCTCGGACGTCATCAAGCCCGAGTCCGGCCCGACGCTGCGCGCCGTGCTGGCCCTCCTCACCGACGACGCGTCGCTTCGCTTCCGCATCGAGGGTCACACCGACGACCAGGGCGGGCCGAAGGTGAACGGGCCACTCTCGGAGCGCCGCGCGGCCGCGGTGAGGACCTGGCTCGTGAAGCAGGGGATCGATGAGAAGCGGCTCGTGTCGAAGGGGCTCGGCGCCACCAAGGCCATCGACACCAACGACTCCGCCGAGGGGCGTGCCAACAACCGGCGGGTCGAGTTCGTGAAGGTGACGGGGGCGCCCAGCTGAGGGCGCTGCGCCTCGAGCCCGAGGGAGGTCACGGCGGCGTTCCTCCCGGACGGGCGGCCGGCCGCCCGTGTCGCGCCGGGCCCCTCGCCGTGCTCGATCTGCCCTGGCCTCGCCGCTAGAATCCGCCTCCCCATGAGCGAGATCACACCCGAGGTCGTCGCGCGGCACGGCTTCACGCCCGAGGAATACGAGCAGGTGAAGCGCCACCTCGGTCGCGAGCCGAACCTGACCGAGCTGGGCGTCTTCTCGGTCATGTGGAGCGAGCACTGCTCCTACAAGTCGTCGCGGGTCCACCTCAAGAACCTGCCCACCCGCGGCCCGCGCGTGCTGCAGGGGCCGGGCGAGAACGCGGGCGTCATCGACCTGGGCGACGGCCTCGCCGCCGCCTTCAAGATGGAGAGCCACAACCACCCCTCGTACATCGAGCCATTCCAGGGAGCGGCCACCGGGGTGGGCGGCATCCTGCGCGACGTCTTCACGATGGGCGCGCGCCCGGTGGCGAACCTCAACTCGCTCCGCTTCGGCGACCCCTCGCACCCCAAGACCGCCTTCCTGCTCGAGGGCGTGGTGGGCGGCATCGCCGGCTACGGCAACTGCATGGGCGTGCCGACGGTGGGCGGCGAGGTCATGTTCCACCCGAGCTACAACGGCAACTGCCTCGTGAACGCCTTCACGGTCGGCGTGTTGCCGGCCGACAAGATCTTCCGCGGCAAGGCGGCCGGCGTCGGCAACCCGGTCATGTACATCGGGGCCAAGACCGGCCGCGACGGCATCCACGGCGCGACGATGGCGTCGGCGGAGTTCGACGCCTCGACCGAGGAGAAGCGCCCGACCGTGCAGGTGGGCGATCCCTTCATGGAGAAGCTGCTCCTCGAGGCGTGCCTGGAGCTGTTCCAGACCGACGCGGTGGTCGGGATCCAGGACATGGGCGCGGCCGGGCTCACCAGCTCCTCGGTCGAGATGGCGGGCCGCGCCGGCAACGGGCTCGACCTCTACATCGACCTCGTGCCGCGGCGCGAGGAGGGGATGACGCCGTACGAGGTGCTGCTCTCGGAGTCGCAGGAGCGCATGCTGCTCGTCGCCGCGCGCGGGCGCGAGGACGAGGTGCGCCGCATCTGCGAGAAGTGGGACCTCGACGTGGCCGTGGTGGGCATCGTCACCGGCAGCGGCCGCTGGCGCGTCCTCTCCGCCGATCAGGTGGTGGCCGACCTCCCCGTCGAGCCGCTCACCGAGGGCGCGCCGCGCTACGAGCGCCCGATGATGCCGCACCCCGCGCTCCCGGCCCTGCACGCCTTCGATCCGGACACGCTCTCCCAGCCGGGCGACCTCGGCGCGGTGCTCCTCGACCTGCTCGCGCGGCCCACCATCGCCAGCAAGGAGTGGGTCTAC
>DATLJU010000080.1:0-26901 GCA_035538735.1 Anaeromyxobacteraceae bacterium
GCTCTAAGCTGGTGCCGCGATGAAGGCGCCGAACATCGTCCGCATCGACCCACGCCGCCGCTCGCTGGGGCTCGCGATCGCGCCGGAGGGGCCGCCACCGGGCCGATTCACGAGCTTCGCGCGCCGGGCGGTGCTCGCTCGCCTCGCGACGCTCGAGCGAGGGCGCCTCGTGCTGCTCGAAGGCGGCGACCGCCACGCCTTCGGCGACGAGGCCGACCCGGTGCAGGCGACCGTCGCGATTCGACACCCCTGGGCTTTCGCCGCGCTTGCGTTCGGCGGCGGCGCGGGACTCGCGGAGGCGTACGCGGATGGGCTCTGGGACGCGGACGACCTCGTCGCGGCGCTGCGCATCCTGCTCTCCGCCGCGGATCGGCGCGCAGCGAGCGGGTGGATCGGCCGCGTCGGGGCGCTCTCGGACGCGCTGCGGCGCGCGGCCCGGCGGGCGGGCGGTCGCGACGCCCCCGCCACGCCTGCTCGGTCGGAGCTCGGGAGCGAGTTCCTGTCGCTCTTCCTCGACGAGACGATGTCGTACTCCTGCGGCGTCTTCGAGACGCCCCGGTCGTCGCTGCGGGACGCCCAGGTCGCGAAGCTCGAGCGTGTCTGCCGCAAGCTCGACCTGCGGCCGGGCCAGGCGGTCCTCGAGATCGGGTCGGGATGGGGCGGCCTCTCGATCCACGCGGCGCGCCGACATGGCGTCCGCGTCGCCTCCCTCACGCGCTCTCGCGCGCAGCACGCGCACGTGAGCGCGCGCGTGCGCGCCGCCGGCCTGGAGGGGCAGGTCGAGGTGCTGTTCGCCGACTACCGCGACGTGGTGGGCACCTTCGACCGCGTCGTCTCGATCGAGATGGTGGAGGCGCTCGCGGGGCCCTCCGACCGCGAGACCTACTTCCGTGCGATCTGCGAGCGGCTCGCCCACGACGGCTTGGCGCTCGTCCAGGCCATCACGGTGCCCGAATGCCGCGGGTCGCGGCGCGAGCGGGCGCGCCGCGAGGCCGACCGGGTCGTGTTCCCCGGGATCCGTATCCCCTCCGCGACGGCGCTCCTCGACGCCGCCGCGCGGGCGAGCGACCTGCGCTTGTTCCACATGGAGGAGATCGGGCCGCACTACGCTCGCACCCTGCGCGCCTGGCGCGAGCGGCTGCTGGCGCGGTGGGACGACGCGCGAGCGCTGGGGCGCGACGAGCGCTTCCTGCGCGCGTTCCTGCACGACCTCGCCGCGTGCGAGGCGGGGTTCGAGGAGCGCTACCTCGGCGACGTCCAGCTCCTGTTTGCTCGACCGCGCGCCCGGCGCGACCCCATCCTGGCGGCGCTCCCGCTGCCAGTCCCCGACTAGCTCACAGCATCGTCGGGTTCGTCCGGCTCCCGGAGCGCGACGCCGAAGTCGGTGGGGTACAGGCCGACCGACGTGATCGATCCGTGTGCACACGGCAGGGCGAGCGCCGCGCCGGGCTCGAGCCGCCGCGCGAGGCCTAGCAGGACGCGAATCGGCCCGGCGTGCGAGACGACCGCGCACTCGCCACGCGGGTGGCGCGCGGCGATCGCGTGGGCGGCGCGCACGACGCGGGCGGCGATGTCGTCCCGACCTTCGCCGCCTGGGAAGACGACCTCGTGCGGACGGGCCAACCAGGTCGCCGCCACCTCGGGGTGAAGGCGCTCGAGCTCGTCGAACGTGAGCCCCTCGGCGACGCCGAAATCGAGCTCGCGCAGGTCGGGCTCGATCTCCACGGCGAGGCCGTGCGGCGCGGCGACGAGCTCGGCCGTGGCGCGGGCGCGCGAGAGCGGGCTCGAGACGACCGCGGCGAGCGATCGCGCCCGGAGCGCTCGCGCGGCGGCGCGTGCCTGCTCCTCGCCGCGCGCGGAGAGCGGGACGTCGAGCCGGCCGGCGATGACGCCCGTCCCGGACAGCGCCGTTTCTCCGTGGCGCACGAGGTGCAGCCACCGCGGCGGGAGCGCGCTCACCCCGCGGCCACCGCCACGAGGAGCACGACCGCCTGCGCCAGCTCCACCCCCGCACCGAGCGTATCCCCGGTGACCCCGCCGATCCGGCGCCGGCACAGCGCGCCCAGGGCCAGCGCGAGGAGGGCCACCGCCGCGAAGGCGAGCAGCCCCGCCGCACCGGCGAGCCCGACCGCGGCGGCGAGCGCGAGCGCGGTCGCGCCCGCGAGCTCGACCGCGCCGCCGTGCTCGGTGACCGAGGCACCGAGGCCGCCGCCGGCCCGCGCATAGGGCAGGAAGCGCGAGAGCGGCACCGGCACCCACCGCCCGAGCGCCGGCGCGACGGCGAGCCACGGCGCGGCGCGCCCCCGCTCGAGGAGCGCCGCGAGGAGCGCCGCGTCGAGCAGCAGCACCAGCGCGAGCGCGGTCGCGCCGTAGGCGCCGATGGCGTGGTCGCGCATGATGCGCAGCACGTCCTCCCGCGTGCGCCCGCCGCCGAAGCCGTCGGCGGTGTCGGCGAGGCCGTCGAGGTGGAGCGCTCCCGTGAGCGCGGCGAGGAGGAGGACGAGCAGCACCGCGAGCGCCAGCGGCGGCACCCGCGGCGCGAGCGCTCTCGCCGCGCCGGCGAGCAAGCTCCCGAGCAGCGCCCCCACCACCGGGAAGAAGATCGCGGCGCGGCCCACGTCGGCGGCGCCCGCGATGGGCGGGCCGGGCACCGGCAGCCGTGTCAGGAAGGCGACCGCGTGCAGGAGCCGCTTCATGACGCGCCCCACCGCGTTCACGCCTTACCGCTCACGCCGGCCGAGGCGAAGGTGGCCATCTCACGCAGGATCCGGACCGAGGCCTCGACGAGGCTCATCGCGAGCGCCGCGCCGGTCCCCTCGCCCAGGCGGAGATCGAGATCGAAGAGCGGCTCCTTCCCGAGCGCCGCGAGGAGGTGCCGGTGCCCCGCCTCCACCGATCGGTGCGAGGCGAGCAAGGCGAAGCCGGCACGCGGCGCGAGCCGGACCGCGCAGAGCGCGGCGGAGGTGGCGATGAAGCCGTCCGTGAGGACGGGCACGCGCCTGGCCGCGGCGCCCAGCACGACGCCCGCCAGCCCGGCGATCTCGAGCCCGCCGAGCGCGGCCAGCACGCCGAGGGGATCGGCCGGATCCGGCCGGTTCACCCGCAGCGCGCGGGCGATCACCTCCACCTTGCGCCGGTGCGCCACGTCATCGATGCCGGTGCCGCGGCCCGTCACCTCAGCCGGCGGAAGTCCGGTGAAGGCGGAGGTCAGCGCGCTCGCCGCGGTGGTGTTCGCGATCCCCATCTCGCCGATGGCGAGGAGCGTCACGCCGCGGTCGGCGAGCTCGTTCGAGATCGCGATGCCGGCCTCGAGGGCGGCGGTGGCCTGGGCGCGGGTCATGGCGGCACCGCGGGCGAGGTTGGCCGTCCCGGGCGCCACCCGGACCGAGCGGATGGCGGGGCTCGCCGGCAGCGGCGACTTCACGCCCATGTCGACGACGAGCACCTCGGCCCCGGCCTGGCGCGCGAGGACGTTGATGCCCGCGCCCCCGGCCGCGAAGTTGAGCACCATCTGGGCGGTGACCTCCTGCGGGAAGGCGCTCACACCCTCCTCGGCCACGCCGTGGTCGCCGGCCATCACGACGACGGCCTTGCGCGGGAGCTCGAGGTCGGCGGTGCCCCGGATCGCGGCGAGCGTACAGGCGAGGTCCTCCAGCCTGCCCAGGCTGCGGGGCGGCTTCGTCTTCTGGTCGAGCCGCGTTTGCACCTCCTTCGCCGCGGCCAGGTCAGGGGTGGGGATGGCTTCCAGCGTCTGCTCGAGGGTCTTCATGGAAGGTCTCCTTCATCTACGACGAGGCACAGCGGGCCGGGCTTGAGGCGCAGGATGCAGCCCAGCGCGGCGAAGTAGAGGTGATCCGCGAACGGCGCGAGCCGCTGATGCGACCGGCCCGCGATGTCGCGGAAGGTGCGCCCGAGTGGGCTCGGCGGAACGACGCCCAGCCCGACCTCGTTCGTCACGACCACGACGTGGAAAGGGCGCCGCGCGATCGCGGTGGCGAGCCGCTCCACCGCCCCCTCGAGCGCGGCGGCGTCGTCGCCGCGCAAGAGGAGGTTGGACAGCCAGAGCGTCAGGCAGTCCACCACCACGACGTCCGGGGTCGCGGGGCCGGTGGCGAGGCGGTCGAGCGCGCCGGGGACATCGAGCGGCTCCTCCACCGTGTCGAATTCCGCGCCGCGCTCGCGCCGGTGCGCGGCGATGCGCTCCCGCATCTCGTCATCGAGCGGCTGCGCCGTCGCGACGAGCGTCCGTCGCGACCCGAGCCGGCGCGCGGCCCGCAGCGCGAAGGTGCTTTTCCCGGAGCGGACGCCGCCACCGACGAGCACGAAGCGAGGAGTCATGGCGCTGCCTCCAGGATGCGCGACAGCTCGGCGAGCGCGCGCACGAGCCGCGGCCCGGGCCGGAGCGCGGCGTCGTCGGGGAGCCGGCGCACCGCGCCGCGCCGCACCGCGCCGATGACGGAGTGGCGCGCGAGCGTCTCGGGCGGCTCGAGCACCCCGCCGTCGATGTCGATGGCCGGGTCGTCGGCGACCGCCTGCTCGAGCGAGTAGACGGACCACGGCCGCGCGTCCCTGACCACGTTCTCCCCGCCCGCCAGACGCAGCAGCTCATCGGCGTACGATCCGGGGCCCGCCACGACGAGGGGATCATGGCCGACGACGAACAGGGCCCGGCGGCGCGGGAGCGCTTGCGCTCGCGCCCGGGCCCTCGACACCGCCTCCGACAGCTCGCGCGCGACGCGCTCACCCGCGACCGGCGCGCCGAGAGTCGCGCCGAGCGACCTCGCGGTGTCGAGGACGTCCGCGACCGTCACGAGGCGGAAGATGACGACGGGCACGCCCAGCTCGGCGAAGCGTCGGACCGGGGTCGCGTCGGCGTCGTCACCGGCCCACATCACGAGGTCGGGGCGCAGCCCCAGCACCGCCTCGGCGCTCGGGTCGAGGTAGCCGCCGACCCGCGGGAGCCTCGCAAGCTCCGGCGCGTCGTCGAACCGCGTGACGGCCACGAGGCGATCGGCGAGCCCCATCGCCACCACCAGGTCCGAGAGGCTGGGAGCGAGAGAGACGACGCGCCGCGGGCGGGAGGGCGCTCCCGGTCCGAGAAAGGTGGGAGCGCGCCCGGCGCCGGACCGGGGCGCCTCCAGGGCGAGCGCGTCGGTCGCCAGCGTCGCCCGCGCGGCGAGGGCGAGGAGGGCGGCGCACACGACGCGCCTCGTTGTCGGGCGCGGCGTCACAGCGCGCACGCCACGTCGAAGACGGCGCTGTAGCCGCCCGTGCCGGCGGGGCAGGCCGCCTCGTTCGTGCTGAGGACGGCGCCCGTGGCCGGATCGAAGGCCACCAGGGCCCCCCGATCCGTCGCGCCGGCGTAGCCGCGCCCGCCGCACATGGCGAGGCTCCCGATGGCCTGCGGGAGCGGCACCGGCGTCCCGGGAACCGGCGTCGCGCCCGAGACGTCGACGGCGAGCAGCGCGCCGCCAACTCCCAGCCCGGTGGCGAAATCGACGTGGCCGCAGCCGATCCAGAGCGTCGTCCCCGAGAGCGCCATGCCGCTCGGGTTGGTGCATCCGGCGCCGAGGTCGATCGCAGCGCCTCCGATCACGGTATCCGTGGCGGTGTCGACCACGAGGAGCTTTCCGTTCGCGCCGGGGACCACGTTGAACGCCGGATCGTAGAGGTCGTTCAGCGTCACGAACACGCGCCTCCCGTCGGGCGACGCCAGGACCCGCGCCGCGCCGGGCAGGGCCGCTCCGGTCGCGAACCCCGAGAGATCGACGAGCTTGATCGAGGGGAGCGTCGTCCAGGGCGGGGACGCCGAGAGGTCGACGATCGCGAGCGCGTTGGGAGTCGTCGTGCCGACGGGTGGCGTCAGGGCGAGGTACGCCTTCCTGTTGGCGAAGTCGAAGCCTTGGATGCTCGGCGCGCTGCCGCCCGAGGCCAGCGAGACCTCGTCCACCACCTTCCTCGCCACCGGATCGATGGCGACGAAGCTCCCCACCGCCGCGTTGGAGACGTAGAGCAGGCCGCCGTACGCGCCGAGGTGCTCGAGGTCGTTGTAGCTCGCGCCCGTGACGCTGGCGACGGCCGTGGCCTTGGGCGGCGTGACCTGCTCGACGGCGCCACCGGTGTTGTCCGCGACGTAGATGGCGCCGCCGAGCGCGGAGAAGCTGGCCGGTCCCGCCGCGGTGGTGACGGGCGCGCCGACAGCAGCGAGCGAGGTGTCGAAGGCGCGGACCTGGGCGGCGTTGAAACAGGCCGCCAGCACCTCGGCCTTGCACCCCTCTCCGCCCGGACCACATGCGACGCAGGCGCCGAGCGAGCAGCCCTGGCCCGCACCGCAGGCGTTGCCGCAGGCGCCGCAGTTGCTGGGATCGCTCTGCAGCGAGACGCAGCTGCTGCCGCAGAGCACTTGGTCCGTGGAGCAAACCTTCTGGGAGGAGCAGCCGGTCGCGACGAGCGCTGCCGTGAGCCAGGGGAGGAGCTTCTTCATGGCGTGTGAGTCTCCTTGCCCCCGGCCACGCGCAGCGTGACGAGCGCCATGCGCCCGGGGAGCGGATACCCGAAGCCGTCCTGAAGCGAACGGTCGTCGAGGAGGTTCCGCACCTCGAGTCCGAGGTGCAGGTCGGGGGCGCGGGCGAGGAGCACCGACGCGCCGGCGTTGAGGGTGAGCGCGGCCGGGATGCGGAGCGCCGCAGAGCTCTCGGCGTCGCCCCACTGCGCCGCCACGTAGTGCGCCTCACCGTGCACCTCGACGCGCCCGGGAGCCGCGGCGAGGCGCGCGAAGAGGCGGTGCGGGGCGCGGTGAGGCAGCTCCTTGCCGAGGGTGAGCTCCGTTCCGCGCAGCGTCTCGGTGGAGAGCCAGGTGTAGGCGAGGCTCGCCGAGAGCGCGGCCGGGCCGAGGGGCGCCGAGGCGAGCTCGAGCTCGACCCCGCGCGCGGCGGCGCGGTCCTCGTTGAACGGCTTCATGCGCCCCTGCCAGATGGCCTCGTAGACGATGAGGTCGTCGTAGAGCTGGGCGAACGCTCCGGCCGAGGCGAGCCCGAGCCGCCCCTCCGCGACGAGCGCCGCGTCGACGCTCCAGCTCGATTCGGGGACGAGCGCGGGGTTCGGCAGGAGGAGCCCTTGCTCGAGGTAGAGCTCCCCGAAGCTCGGAACGCGGAAGGCGTGGCCGCCGCCCGCGCGCACGGACAGCACCTCGGTGAGCGCCCAGCGCGCGCCGAGCCGCGCGCTCACGCCGTCGAACGGGCCCTGGCGGTCATAGCGGGCAGACGCCGTGAGTCGCAGCCGGCCCTGCACGAGCGCCAGCTCGTCGGCGAGCGTCACCGCGCCGCCGCCCCAGGCGTGCGCGCCCGCGCCCTCGAGCGTGAGGCGCTCGAAGGAGCCGGAGACGCGCAGGGCGAGCGCGCTCGGGCCGGCTCGCCAGAGGAGCCGCGCGCTCGCCTCGCCGGCGCGGTCCAGCTGGCGGTACTCGGGGAAGGGGGCGATGCTCACGTCGAGTCGATCCTGGCGGTACGTCGCACCCAGCTCGAGCTCGAGGTCCTCGCCGACCGGAGCGAGCATCCGCGTGACGACGCCGACGCGCGAGTCGTCCTGGCCGTCGTCGGGGGTGAAGTGGTAGGCGGTACCGGGGAGATCGCGCCGACCGCCGGAGAGCTGCGCGACGGCGTCGAAACACGCTCGGCCGACCTCGGCCCACAGCTTGGCGAGGCCGCCGCCGCTCCAGGATCGATCGTGGTCTCGCTGGAGCGTCACCCGGTCCGAGCCGGGCACGGAGGGCGCCTGCTCGAGCTCGTAGGTGAAGCGGCCGTCGGTGCGATCGTAGGCGCCGGCGAGGAGGAGACCCCAGCCCTCACCGCCGAGCGCACCGTCCGCGCCGGCGGAGAACGTGCCGAACGATCCCCCGCCGGCTTCAGCCGACCAGCTGCCCGCGGCGCCACGCCGCGTGACCACGTCCACCGCGCCGGCCATCGCACCTGGGCCGTAGCTCGCCCCGGCGGCGCCGCGGACGATCTCGATGCGGTCGATCCAGGCTCGCGGGATGCGCGAGAGGTCGACGCCGCCGCCGGCCGCGGTGTTGAGCGGGAGCCCGTCGAGGAGGACCTTGACCTCGTCCGGGGATGAGCCGCGGATCGAGACGGTGGTGAGCTGGCCGAGCCCACCGTAGCCATTCACCGCCACGCCGGGCGCGGTGGCGATGAGCTCCGCGACCGTCTTCTGCTCGCCGGCGAAACGCCGGGCATCGACCACGGAGGCGGCCGCGGTGGCGTCGGCCGGGGGAAGGCGGCTGCCCGTGACCACCACCTCCTCGCCGAAGGCCGGCGGCGAGGCCAGGCCGTCCGCCCCCGAGGAGCGTGGATCGCCGCCAGGCTCGTGGGCGGGAGGCTCGAGCGCCAGGCCGGCGGAGCACGACGCAGAGAGCGCGACCAGCGCGCAGGCGCGGAAGGGCAGGGTCAAGCTCGCGCGTCTCCTGAGGACGCGAAAAGCTCATCCGCCGCGCACCATGCGCGGGCGGACCGCTCGGGGAGAGGTCTCCTGGCTCCCGGGGCGCGGGCGGCGAGGCTTCACCTCGCGCGACCGCGGCGCCTGCACCTTCCCACCGCTCGAGAGGACGCGGCAGTGGTGACGATCCGCAGGCGCTTCACCCCGGCTACAGTGGCGGGACCGCGCCGGACTGGGCGCCCCGTGCGGCGGGCGC
Source organism: Anaeromyxobacteraceae bacterium (assembly GCA_035538735.1). GTDB lineage: Bacteria > Myxococcota > Myxococcia > Myxococcales > Anaeromyxobacteraceae > Anaeromyxobacter_A. The sequence goes on from DATLJU010000080.1 coordinate 8,690, forward strand.
TTGGACCGGCTTCCCTGTTCCTCCGAGCGGTACGACACGCACCGGCTATCGCGCCAAGACGAACCTGTCAAGCGACAACGGTCGCGTATTGACTGTTAGTGATGGTCACTTTTCTCGGAAGGCCAGTGATCATCGCCTCGAGCGTCGCGCGCGGCTTGGGCATCCGAAGTCGTTAAATTCCCGAAGCATGGTGAGGTCGATGCGGTGGCGATCGCCCTCGCTCGTCCGGACGAGGATCGCCTCCGGAAGGCGCGCGGCGGGGCCGTCGAACGCGTACGACAGGCGGGCTAGGGACTGGTCGATCACGATGCCGTCGCACAGGCGGCCAGAGGAGCGCGGGCCCACAAGGCGGATTCGGGCACGCCCCGCGCCCGAGAGAGGGTGTGGCGCAGTGCTGCGCCTCGCTTATGCCAGCACCGCCTGCGGAGGTGAGCCATGTACGCGACAGTGATCAGGTTCGCCGTCCCTGCGAGCACCAACTGGGAAGAGCTCCGCCAGCTCCAGGTCCGGCGCGCCCACGAGACGTTCCGCATCTCCGGGCTCCGGTCCAGGGCCTTCGTGTTCTCGCCGGAGCGCGGTGAGTTCGGGGCCAACTATGTCTGGGAGACCCAGGACGACGCGGAGGCGTTCCTGCGCTCCGACCAGTTCCGGACCTTCGTCGAGCGCTTCGGCCAGCCGTGCCTCCTCGAGGGCGCGGAGATCTGCGCCTACGTCGAGGACGGCGACGTCGTCTTCCCGCCCGATGAGATGCAGCGCACCCTCGGCCCGGACGCCGCGACGCCGCCGCCAGGGCCGTGAGCCACTCGCAGAGAGGAGGAGGTCCGACGTGTTCGACCGCAGCCAGGTTCACGAGGGGATGACGGTCCGCAGCGCCGACGGCAAGAAGCTGGGCCGAGTGCTGGCCTGCGAGCAGGAAGGGTTCATCGTCGAGAAGGGGTGCTTCTTCGCGACCGACTACGTCGCGCGCTACGGTGACGTGGAGGACGTCTCCGGCGAGGAAGTCCGCCTCTCGCGCCGGGAGCAGGCGCTCGCGCACGGCGAGCACGCTGTGGCGCGCGAGGGCGGCCTCGGCGAGAGCTTCACGGTCGGCCTGGCGGGCGGCCTCGACACCTCGCCGCGCGCACCGTGGGCGATGGCGGAGGACGAGGAGCAGGAGATCCGCGGCGGCGCCGTCCGGGGCGACGAGCGCGGCGACGGACCGAGCTACAACCTCGGCGAGGACTCCGGGGCGCTCCCGCCGAGCTACGGCGAGGAGGGGGGTGGCGGGCCGTAGGCGTCACCGAGAGATCCCTCGGCGGCGCTGACCCGCACCGACGCGACGTGCCAACCCAGCGCTCACTTCACCACGACTGAACCTTCCGTGATCTCGGGGCCGGAGGTGACCATCCCGGGCGCTTGCTGTGCGACCCACTCAGCGGCCACGCGATCGGACTCGACGATGCCCTCACGCCCCTCGAACAGGCTCACCGAGGCCCACCAGCCGTCGCCCTCGTCGATGGCGATGTAGGAGATGAAGCCCGGCACCTTGCGGACGACGTTGATGAACGAAGCGTTCACCTTCTCGGTGAACTCCCTAGGCCGCGCGATCTTGTAGCGCCTGATGGTCCCGTACATGCTCTCCTCCTGCCCTGACGTTCCTCACCGAGAGCGTCTGGCGAGAGCACCCGCCGCGCGGGGCCCCGACCCGGGCGGCAACTGCGTGGAAGCCCATCCGGGCCCACGCGCGCTGCGACGGACGCGACCACACCGTTATCGTCCAGGCGGTGACGCATGGCCTCGATCTCGTCCGATCCGTCGCAGGCGGGCCCGCTTCCCCCTCGCGCGGTCGCCTCCACCTCCGGTGAGGGGAGCGGCGCACGGGCGAGTGGCGCCCGGCCGGCAGGCAGGGGCCACGGCGGCGAGGACGTGGGGGGCAAGGCGCTGGCCGGGCTCGGGCTGGGAGCGCTCGGCGTCGTCTTCGGCGACATCGGGACGAGTCCTCTCTATGCGCTGAAGGAGTGCTTCAACGGACCACACGGCGTCCCGCCCACTCGCGCGGACGTGATGGGCGTGCTCTCGCTCGTCTTCTGGGCGCTCACCTTCGTCATCTCCTTCAAGTACGTCACCCTCGTCATGCGGGCCGACAACCGCGGCGAGGGCGGGATCATGGCTCTCCTCGCGCTGGTCGGCCGGCGCCGCACCTCCGCGCCGGCGCGCCGGGCGCTGCTCGTGGCGGGGCTCTTCGGCGCCGCGCTCCTCTACGGTGACGGCGCCATCACCCCCGCCATCAGCGTGCTCGGCGCGGTCGAGGGGCTGGAGGTGGCCACGCCGACCCTGAGACCGTTCGTCGTCCCGCTCTCGGTGGGGGTCCTCGTCCTGCTGTTCCTGTTCCAGAAGCGCGGCACAGGATCGGTCGGCGCCGTCTTCGGCCCGGTCATGCTCGTCTGGTTCGCCTGCCTCGCGCTCATCGGGCTCAGGGGTATCGCGCAGGCGCCCGAGATCCTTTCCGCGCTCTCCCCCCGCTTCGCCGTCGACTTCTTCCTCGCGCACCGGGTGCACGCGCTGCTGGTGCTGGGCGGCGTCGTCCTTGTCGTCACCGGCGGCGAGGCGCTCTACGCGGACATGGGCCACTTCGGGCGGCGGCCCATCCGCCTCGCATGGTACGGCATCGCCATGCCGGCGCTGCTGCTCGTCTACTTCGGGCAGGGCGCGGTCCTGCTCCGCGATCCCGCCGCCGCAGTGAACCCCTTCTACCTGGCGGCGCCGGGTTGGTCCCTCTACCCACTCGTCGCCATCGCCACCGTGGCCGCCGTGGTGGCGTCGCAGGCCCTCATCTCCGGGGCGTTCTCGCTCACGCACCAGGCGGTGCAGCTCGGCTACTCACCACTCGTCACCATCCGTCACACGTCCCATACCGCCTATGGCCAGATCTACATGCCCGGGGTGAACTGGCTCCTCGGCGCCACCTGCATCGCCCTGGTGCTGGGGTTCAGGAGCTCGGGCGCGCTGGCGGCGGCCTACGGCATTGCCGTGACCGGGACGATGACCATCACCACCCTGCTGTTCTACCGGGTGATGCGCGATCGCTGGCGGTGGCGCGCCTGGCAGGCCTGGCCCCTGACCCTCCTCTTCCTGGCGGTGGACCTCTCGTTCCTCTCCGCGAACGTGGTGAAGATCGAGAAGGGCGGGTGGCTGCCGCTGGCCGCGGGCGCGTTGGTGTTCATGCTGATGTCCACCTGGAAGCAGGGGCGCGACCTGCTCAGCGAGCGGCTGCGCGGGGGCGGCAAGCCGCTCGACGCGTTCCTGGTGGAGCTGGAGCGGAACCCGCCGCAGCGGATCCCCGGCACCGCGGTGGTCTTGAGCCCGCACCCGGGGACGGTGCCCCCGGTCCTGCTCTGTCACCTGCGGCACAACCTGGTGCTCCACGAGCGGGTCCTCCTGCTCTACGTCTCGGTCTACGACGCGCCTACCGTGCCCGAGGGGGAGCGCTTCACGGTTCAGGATCTCGGCGGCGGGCTGTTCCAGGTGGTCGGGCGCTTCGGCTTCATGGAGGCGCCCGACGTCCCGATGCTGTTGAGCTCGCTCCCCGAGTCCTGCCTGCGCGGCGCGCGCATCGAGCCGGCCGCCGGCGCGAGCTACTACCTGGGGCGCGACACGGTGCTCCCCACCGGCCCGGCGAAGATGGGAGGCTGGCGCAAGCGGCTCTTCATCCGGATGGCCCGCAATGCCCCGAGCGCGTCCTCGTTCTTCGTCCTACCGCCCAATCGCGTCGTCGAGTTGGGCCAGTACGTGCAGCTCTGACTCCAATTGGCGGACGCCGTGGCCTTTCACAGCATGCTCCGCGGACTGCGCCACGCCGACGACACGCCTCCCGGTCCTCGCGGCCATCCCGTCCTGGGTGTCTTCCTCATGGCGCGGCGCGATCCGCTCGGTTTCTTCCTGGAGAGCATGGGCCGATATGGCGACGTCGTTTGCATGCCATTCGGGCGCCGCCGCGCGTATCTGCTGAGCCACCCCGAGGACGTACGGCACGTGCTCGAGGACGACCAGGGTATCTATGCGAAGGCTCCGACGGCGGCGCGCGTGAGGGCGCTCTTCGGCGACAGCCTCACGACCGTCGACGGCGAACACTGGCAGCGCCAGCGCCGCCTGATGCGGCCGGCCTTCCGGCCCAGGTCGTTGCTTCAATCCCTCCCCATCGTCACCGAGACGACGGCGCAGATGCTCGACCGTTGGGCGTCGATCGCGGAGCGCGGCGAGACGGTGGACATGTTGCGGGAGATGACCGATCTGACGCAGGCGATCATCCTCAAGATCCTGTTCGGCGAGGTCGGCGAGGCGCGGGCTCGAGATGTCAGCGAGGCGCTCGAGGAGGCCGTGCAGCACGCGAACCGTCGGCTGTGGAGCCCGCTCGGTTCGCTCGAGATTCCGACGCCCGGCCAGCGTCGGTTCGAGGCCGCGCTGCGGACCGTCGATACCTTCGTTTGCACGATGGTCGCCCGCGCCCGCGAGAATGCGCGGCCTGCAGGGACGCTGCTCACCGCCCTGCTGGACGCACACGATGCCGGGCGCGGCGAACGGATGCGCGACGTCGATCTGTGCCACGAGCTGAAGGCGCTCCTCTTCGCCGGCCACACCACGACCGCGAGCGCGCTGGCTTGGACGTTCTACGTGCTTTCGACGCATCCCGCCGCCAGCGAGTCCGTTCGCGCGGAGGTTCGCGAGGTTCTCGACGGGCGCTCGCCAGGCGCGGACGATCTCCCCTCGCTGCCTTACACGCGCCGGGTGATCGATGAGGTGCTGCGCCTCTATCCGCCCACCTGGGTGACCGCCCGCACGCCGCTTCGGGACGATCGCATCCGCGGTTATCGGATCGCTGCGGGCTCGATCGTGTTGCTGAGCCCGTTCGTGACGCAACGCCAGCCCGCATTCTGGCCGGAGCCCGACCGCTTCGATCCTGATCGGTTCACGCCGGAGAGTCGTTCAGCGCCATTCGCATACTTCCCGTTCGGAGGCGGACCCCGCGGCTGCATCGGAAGCTGGCTGGCGTCGGTCGAGCTACAACTCGTGGTCGCGATGGTCGCGCAGCGCTACGAGCTCGCGCTCGTGCCGGGCTCCGCCGTTGCCCTCGACCCCGGGCTCACGCTGCGTCCGAAGCCCGGCGTGCCGATGATCCTGCGTCCGAACGGTCGGCGGAGATCGTCTGCCACAACATTCTCGCCATCGATTCCGACAGCCAAGAAGTGCAGGTAGAGCTTCTGCCAATGAGCTCGAAGCTGATCGCGAAGAGAGTGCCGCCCGCACACGCTACGGCGTGCGTCGCAATGGCACGAACTGGACCTCCTCTAGCGTGCGCGACACCGATCCCCCGGCCGTCTTGGTCACCGCCACGAGCTCCTGGCGCCAGCGCGCTCCCCGAGGGTAGACGAGCCGCCCTCCTTCGCGGAGCTGTTCCCACAAGGGCGGTGGGATCTCCCCAGCCGCGCAGCTGATCAGGATGGCGTCGAACGGCGCGACCTCGGGCCACCCGACGAAGCCATCGCCCTGTCGCAGTTGGATGTTTCGATAGCCGAGGCGTTTGATCGTCGCCAAGCTGCGCGCGTGGAGCTCCGGCTCGAGCTCGATTCCGTAGACCTCGGACGCGAGGAGTGACAGCACCGCCGCAGCGTAGCCAGAGCCGGATCCCACCTCCAGGACGCGCTCACCCCCGCGAAGCGCGAGGGTCTGCACCATCGCGGCGACGACGTAGGGCTGGCTGATGGTCTGGCCACGACCGATGGGCAGCGGTCCATCTTCGTACGCGCTGGCCTTGAGCTGTTCCGGTACGAACTCGTGCCGTGGGACTGTCCGCATCGCCTCGAGGACGCGCTGGTCCCGAATGCCGCGGGCCGCGATTTGCTGCTCGACCATCTCGTTTCTCGCCGCCTGCTCGGGCGCCGCCAGCCCTTCTCGTGCCGGTGCCGTGGACGACTGCGACGCAGCACCCGCCACGAACACGGCCAGCGCGACCATCGCATTGGCGCCAATCAGCGAGGCACCCTTGCTCGGCGAAGCGACCATCGATGCACACTGACCGCGAGGCGCTAGATGCTGTAGTCGCCAGCGCCCTCGGTGGCGGAGCTGGGCCTGGCGGCCTCGCGCTCAGCGACGACATCCTCGAACGCCTGGCGCGCCAAGGAGACGAACTCCTCCTCGCTCACCCCAACGTCGGCCAGGTCCTCCGCGGCCTCGTGCAGCTCTTCCATTGCCTCCTCACGCTCGACCATAGGCGTTCCCTCCGCGGCCTCACCTACCGGGCCGCACGCCGCGGTGCCACGGGTCGCTGGCGCTCGCAGGACCGCCTGCTTCGGTCGGACGACGCGGTGGGGTAGGGCAAGGCGGCTGCAGGGCCGAGGCGCATCGACGTCTCCAGGCCGAGGGGCGGCGCTCGAAGGTGATGCACCCCTCGGCAGCGCACCAGGAGTACCGTATCCCGCCACCCGTCATCCGAGGGCGGACACGCCCTTGAGGCACTCCGTGCCGCTCGCGTCTGACAAGCCGACGACGCAGTGGGGTAGAACGAGTCATGGTCGAGCACCGCCGCCTGGTCGAGATGCACTGCATCCGCAGTCGCCGGACCAGGCCATCCTCGTGGAGTGCCGGGCTGGCCGCCGCGTTCATGCTCGTGGCCTGCTCCATGACGACGCAGGCCAGGCGCGACGCCCAGTTCCGCCGTGAGCTCGACGACGCGCGAATCAACCAACCGCTGGCCGAAGTCTGGCCGGTCGTCCTCCACCTCCTCGCAGACCACGGCTACCAGCTCGTCGGGCGCGACCGCCTCGTCGTGGGCGCGCCGCCCGCGGCTCGGTACAAGCGGCTCACGGCCGGCGGGTTCGAGACCGGGAAGACCGACCATGGACTCGTGCTGGAGACGATGACGGACGCCTCGGGCGTCAGGTACCGCGCCGAAGGAAGAGACCTCGACGGCAAGGCCTGTCAGGTCAGGTTCACCGCCATCAGGCTCACGGGGTCGTCGCCCAGCGAGGAGCGGTCCCGCAACCTCGACCTGGAGCTCGAGCTCGTGCAGCGACTCGACCCCGAGCAGGCGAAGCGCATCGTCCAGGTTGCCGATGCGGTCAAGTAGTTGGAGCGCCGGGGGACGCCCGCATCGTCGCGCCGGTGACATGCTCACGGAGCAGCGCCGCGAGCACTCCAGCGCGTCCGGGCACTCTACGCCAGACGATAGCTGACCTGTACATCAGGGGTCGCGACCGCGACCGTTCCGTAGAGCGGTCAGCCCTTCTTGAACCCATCGACGAGCGCATCCGCCTGCTCTTCGGTGACGCCCGAAAACGTGAAATCGAGTGCGACGGAGTTGAGCGTTCTCACGTCGGTGCGGGGTTGCTGAGCACGGTCCAGGATACCGTGGATACGCACGGTCACCGTTCGCAGCGGGACCCGACGGCGCTGGCCGATGGCCTGGATGAGCTCCACACCGCACGCTGCGATGGCGGACAGGAAGCCTTCGACCGGCGTCACCTCCTCACCGGGACAGCCGTTCTGCACCGGCCCGTCGATGACGAAGTGATGGTCGCGGACGCCGCACAGGACCCGACCGAACACGTCGGTCGAGCGGGCGGACACGTCATACACGCTGACGACTTGGGATGGGTCTGCCATGGCACGCTCCTCTGCTACCCCAGGCTGCGGGCTTCATCCACGCACAGGAGCCGTACTCGTCCCTGCGCAACGAGCTGGCCCTGCTCGTCGCGGATCGACGCTTCCCATACCTGCGTCGTGCGGCCTCGGGTGACGGGCGTTGCGCGCGCGTGGAGCTTGCCGGAGCGGACAGCCCGGATGAACGAGGTGCTGTTCTCCAACCCGACCACCCTCTGTCCGCGTGGACTGGCCACGACTGCCGCGCCGATGGAGGCCAGGGTTTCGATCACACCACAATGAACGCCGCCATGAACGATTCCGTAAGCTTGGTGGTGCTTTTGCTCCACGACCCATTCGCACGTCACTTCGTCGGGGTTGGCAGCGAGGATGATGATCCCCATTTCCTTGACCCATCCCGGCGTGCTGTTGATTGTTTCAACGATGGCATCGGTCATCGCATCACCGGCCCTTTCACGCTGATCACGACGTTACACTCGTTCGGCCTGCGCCAAGCCTTCCGAGGGCCACGGAGCTGCCGCAAGCCTTCACGGGGGTCCCCCATGGTCCCCTCGGAGAGAGACCTGGGAGCCTGCTTACGATCTGGCAAGGAAGCGGCCCGCCTGGGGGTCCCGCAGAGGAAGCCAGGGGGAAGAAATGTCAGCCGTTGCACGCTTGGCCGCGATCTCGCTCGCGGCACCACTCGCGTTCGCGCCATCTCGCACCTGCGCTGCACCTGCGGATCGCCCTGATCAGGCCATCCCCGAGCAGCCAGAAGCAGAGACAGGTCGAGTGAAGGTCGACGGCCGAACGCTATTCGGGGTGGTAGGTGTCCCGGCGCTCCCCGCGACGAAGCGGGCCGGCGCCATATCGGATCGAATCGAGGCAATCGCGGCCGATCGCACGTTCGATCCGGATAACCTCGAGATTGCCGAGGTGCCGCTCGGGACGAGCATTCGCGCTCGCGGCGCGAACGTCGTGACGATCACGGCGCAAGATGCGGCCGCCACCGGACTTCCGCGAGAGGCCATCGCGCCCGTCATCGCCGAGCGGATCAAGTCGGCGGTTCGCTCATACCGGCAAGAGCGGACGGCACAGAGCCTCGGCCGCTCCGCTGGTTGGGCCGCGGCCTGGACCGCCGTGCTGGTTCTCCTGTCGTTCTCCGTGTCGCGGCTCGCGCGCCGAATCGACTTCGTAGCAGAGCGAGCGTTCGACAGCCGCGCGAAGCACCTCCAGATTCAGGGACTGCCTCTCGTCAACGTCGAACGTGCTCACCAGATGTTCATCGGCGTCCTTCGCGGCGCCCGACTCCTCACGTACGTGGTCATCGCCCTGGCCTACCTGCTCATCGTGCTCGAGCTCTTCCCCTGGACCCGCGCCGCGTCGAGGATGGTCCTGCCCCTCGTCTTCCAGCCGCTCGCGACGGTGGGCCGAGGCTTCGTCGCCGAGCTCCCGAACCTCGTCTTCCTGGCCGTACTGTGGGTGCTGGTACGGGCCCTGCTCCGGGTCGTGAAGACCTTCTTCAATGCGGTCGAGGCGGGAACGATTCGGCTCTCGGGGTTCGAGCGAGAGTGGGCCGCTCCGACCTTCCGGATCGTCCGGCTCGTCTTCGTCGCGTTCGCGGTGGTCATCGCCTACCCGCACATCCCGGGTTCGGAGTCAGGCGTCTTCAAGGGCATCTCGATCTTCGCGGGCGTCGTCTTTTCGCTCGGCTCCTCGTCGATCATCGCCAACGTGATCGCGGGCTACACGATGACGTACCGGCGGGCCTTCCGCGTCGGAGATCGCGTCGGGATCAGTGAGGTGATCGGCGACGTCCTGGAGGTGAAGCTCCTCGTCACACGCGTCCGGTCGATCAAGAACGAGGAGGTCGTCATCCCCAACTCCACGATCCTCTCGGGCAACGTCGTGAACTTCAGCGCGCTGGCCGGCAAGCAGGGCCTCATCGTCCACGTCACGGTCGGGATCGGATACGAGACGCCCTGGCGGCAGGTCGAGGCCATGTTGCTCGAGGCCGCGGCACGGACCTCGGGTATCGAGCGCGAGCCATCGCCCTTCATCGTGTACCAGCAACTCGGCGACTTCTGTGTCAATTACGAGATCAATGGCTACACCCGCGATGCGTCCGCCATGGTCGCCACGCGGACGGCGCTTCAGCGCAACATCCTCGATGTCTTCAACGAGTATGGCGTACAGATCATGACGCCCGCGTACGAGGGTGACCCCGAGCAGGCCAAGATCGTCCCCCGTGACCAGTGGTACGCTGCGCCCGCGCGCCGCCCCGCAGCGGCGCAGGAAGGATCCGGCGAGCGGCCCCCCGGAGCAGCGCCCGCGTCACGAACGGCGACCTGAAATTCTCGAACGGCCTTGTCACTCGGGACGTGGGGACGTCATGAAGGCCAGACTCGCCGCTGCGATCATCTCCGCCTGCCTGCCGGCGATAGGGGCTGCCCAGCGCTTCCCGGTCGAGATCCCGAAGGCGCTCGTCTTCCCCAATTACGACAACGTGCTGCTGGGCAAGGATCAGGCACTCGAGGGCGGGGCCTACATCGCCCGCACTGGCGACGCGTCGGCCAACTTCTACAATCCCGCCGGCCTGGTCCAGTCCGAGAAGACCTCACTCAACGCCAGTTCGACCGGCTGGGTCCTGACGAGAGTGACCTCCGAGGAGCTCAACACGTCGGTGACCAGCAGCAAGGTCGACAATGTCCCTGGTTTCTTCGGAGCCGTCATCGCCCCGCCCTGGGTGGGGATGCGTAACCTTCGGATCGGTCTTTCTCTGACGCGGCAGGTCGCCTGGGCGCCAGGGGAGATCGACGAGAGCGCGATGCCGTCGGCCGCGGGCGAGGTCCATCGCATCACGTATTCGTCCCAGGCCAGCTTCACGACGACGCTCTATCAGGCTGCCGTGGCCTGGGCGCCGATCTCGGACCGCTCTCTCCGCCTCGGTGCATCGTTGGGGCTGGCCAACACCACCTTCGACAGCGAAGACACCCTGTCCGGCCTCGTCACGGTCGGTGGAAATCCGGGGCAGTTCTCCAGCTCGCTCCGCGCCAGCGGCAACCAGTGGGACGCGGTGTTCGGGCTCGGCGTCCAGTGGGACGTCGTGGCCGGCTTGACCCTAGGCGCCGTGGTGCGGTCTCCGGGCGTCCGGGTCACCTCGAGCTCAACGTTCACGTATGAGGCAACCGAGCTTGTGCCTGGGCAGGCGCCGATGAGCGCATTCTTCCGCGATGAAACCGGCCGGTTCGAGTACAGGCTGCCGCTCGAGGCGAGCTTCGGCATCGCGTACCGATTTGGGGGCGCGCAAGTCGAAGGCGACCTGCGGTTCCACGACGCGACGGGGGCGTACGACTTCTTCCGCCCCTCGATGCCGGTGCAGGTGACGACGCAGAATCCGGATGGCTCGACGAGTGCTTCGTCACAGCCAGCGCCGACCGTCAGGTACGCGGCTCGGCGCGTGTTCAACGCCTCGGTGGGCGGCAACGTGCGTGTGGCCGAGACGGTGACCGTGCACGGCGGGTTCTACACCGCCCTGTCGCCGGTCGCTGACGCCGCGACGTCGCCTCTCCGGAAGGCGGACCTCTTCGGATTCACGGGAGGTGTCGATTTCCAGTTCGATCACTTCGGGGCCTCCCTCGGCGCCGGCTACCAGTTCGGCACCTCTCCCGCGACGCCCCTCGATCTGGGCGATCAGCCGATCCAGGGAGGCGAAGTCAAGGTGCAATCGATCTCGCTCTTCTACGCCATCTCGTACTCTTTCTGACCGTGCTGGACGGCCTAGCGTCCTGACCGGCACAGGCGCGAAGGAAGGGCTCGGTCCCTATCCTCGAGAAGTGGAGAGGTGGGCGCTCGGGGCGTCTGGCGCAGCCGCTGGACAGCGACCACTCCGATCACCACGAGCACGCCTCCCGTGACGGCCAGGCCCGACGGAAACTCGCCGAGAACCGCCCAGGCGAGGGCGAGGACGACCGCGGGGACGAGGTAGAGGAACGAGCCCGCAGAGCTCGGTGAAAGGTTCCTCATGGCGCTCGCCCACGTCGAGTAGCCGACCGCGGTCGGCACCACGCCGAGAAACAGCGCGGCGGCGCCATGCGACCACGGACGCTCGAACAGATGTCGGATCGCGTTCGGCGCGAACGGAGTCAGCCAGAGCAGGGCCGCGAAGACGGTGAAGGTGCTGACCTGGAGGGCGGAGTACCGGGAAAGCAGTGGTCGCTGCCCCATGGAGTAGATGGCCTGCATCACGGACGCCGCGACCACGACCAGCGCGGGTGGGTCGAGCACGAGGTGACCGCCGCGCCCTACCGCGATGAGCGCGACGCCGGCGAGGCTCACCAGCATCGCCAGGACGCGCGCTGCACTGGGCCGCTCCTGACGCAGCCCGGCGGCCAGGACCAACATCCAGATCGGAGCGGACGAGATGATGAAGGAGGCACTCGCTGCCGGGACGCGAGCCTGTCCCCATGCGAGCGCCAGGTTGTAAAGAGCGTGGCCGACGAGGCCGAGACCGGCGAGGGCGGGGAGGTCTCGGGCGCGAGGGAGGGGCATCCGCGTGGAGAGCGCGATCAGCCCGAGGACGACCGCCGCGGAACCGAACCGCAGCCACGCGACGTCCTCCGGCGTGAAGCTTCGCACCGCCACCCGGATGGCCACGAAAGCCGATGCCCAGCACACCACGGTGATGCTGGCCGCGGTGAGCCCTCGTCGTCTGGCTCGCCCGGCGGCTCCGGGTGCGCTCCTGCGTTCCTCGTGGTCGGTCATGCGAGCTCGGTAGCACGTGATCGAGCATCGAAAACAGCGAAATGATACGATGCTTGAAATCGATATAAACGATGGAGACCGGCATGGACCTCCGCACGCTGAAGACCTTCCAGGTCGCTGCTCGCACGCTGAGCTTCACGCAGACCGCCGCGGCGCTGAACTACGCGCAGTCGAGCGTGACCGCTCAGATCAAGGCGCTCGAAGAGTCTTTGGAGGTCCCGCTCTTCGACCGGATCGGGAACCGCCTGCGCTTGACGGAGCCCGGGGACCGGTTGCGCGGCTACGCGGACCGCCTCCTCGCGCTGGTCGAGGAGGCTCGGGCCGCCGTCCGCGGTGGAAAGCCGGCGGGTGCGTTGACGCTCACGGCGCCCGAAACCGTCTGCACTTACGTGCTGCCGCCCATCCTGCGCGCGTTCCAGGCGCGCTGCCCCGATGTCGAGGTGCGCTTCGTTCCCCTGCCTGTCCGGGAGTTCAAGCGGTCACTGCTCGAAGGGTCGCTCGACCTGGCCTTCATCCTGGAAGAGAGCTTCGCGCCCGGGGCCCTTCACGTCGAGACCCTGCGCCACGAGCCGGTCGTCGTGGTCGTCAGCCCGGAACATCCCCTCCGGCTCCGCGATTCGGTTCGTGCGGGCGACCTCGTCAGCGAAGCCGTCTTCTTCACGGAGCTCGGGTGCAGCTACCGGAACCGGTTCGAGCGCGCGCTGATCCGGGCAGGCGCGCATCCGAGAGTCCGCACGGAGTTCCAGAGCGTCGAGGCGATCAAGCGATGCGTGGCCTCGGGGATGGGCGTCGCGGCGCTGCCGGCCGTGGCGGTAGCGCGCGAGATCGAGGAGGGGGAGCTCGTGGCGGTGAGGTGGGCCGACGATTCGCTCGATGTGGCGACTCACCTCGCCTGGAGCGAAACGCGCTGGACCCCGCCGGCGCTGGAACTCTTCGTCCAGACGGCGCGCGAGCACGGGAAGGCCATCCACACGGGTGCTAGTCCGCGTCGCCGCCGCCGAATCGCGCGCTGACGGTGGCCACGCCGCGGGCTCGTCCCGAACTGACGGCCCAGCGCGAGCGCGATCTCCAGCGGAGACTCATCGCGCGATATCCGTTTTCTTGCTCCCCCCGTGCCGCGTGCTACGACGCGGGTCGGAGGAGTGTCACATGAATCGTAGACAGGAGGGCGCCGGCTTCTGGAAGTTGGCGCTGGCCTTGGTGAACCTGGCGTCGATGGCGGCGTGCGGGAGTAGCTTGAACGACGGAGCGCCACTCGCGAAGGCGCACATCGAGCTTCAGAGCAACCCGGTCGCCCTCTACGATGCCGCGAGTGGCAAGACCACCGTCGTCCTCGAGTTCCTGGTGAGAGACGGGTCCGGGAGGTCCGTGGATCCCGCGACGACGAAGCTGCAGCGTTTCGTGGATGATCAGGCAACCGACGTCGAGTCGGTGCCGAACTTTCAGGACACGAAGCTCGCGTCGAGCCTCAGGCTCGGGCTCGTGCTCGACGCTAGTTACTCCATGACGACCTGGCAGCCGCCGGCGTTCCAGCCCATGAAGCAGGCGGCGCTCGATACCCAGACGTCGATCCGGGCGCAGTTCTCGACCTGGAACAGCGGGACGTTCACCTCATTCGCGAGCTGGTTCCAGGATCAGTACGTCTGCGTCCCGTCGAGCGCGTCGATGCCGGATAGCGCGGTCCTCGACATCCCGACGCCGAAGCCTGGCGACGCCACCAAGCTGTACGCCGCGACGGCGCAGATGGTGGATCGGATGAAGCAAATGTACGACGCCAATCCCGGCTGGAGCTCCTCGGACCACTTCGCGCTGGTGGTCTTCACCGACGGCTGGGACAACTACAGCTGGCACGACGATACCGCCGCCGTTGCGACGAGCTTCCTGGCGACCGGCGGCTCCTTCTCGTGCGCAGGACCGGGGCCCATGGCGCTCGCCGATCTCATCGCCAAGCTGCAGGCGTTCCCGCAGCTGAAGGTGCACGTCATCGGCCTGGGCAACGCCATCCACACGTCCGAGCTGAGCGCTGTCGCGGCCGCCGGTCGGGGCCGCTTCGTCTCGAATCCGGACAGCGGCCAGGTCTCGTCGCTGTTCCAGGAGATCACGCGCGAGTTCACGACCGTGCGACGCGACGGGATCACGATGCCGCTGCCTCCCGGCGACTACGAGTACCTCGAGCAGGTCAGCGTCGGCGGCGCGACGGCGAGCGTGAGGTTCCGGTTCCACGCGGGGGACGCGAGCGCCGCCGTGAACGCGGCCAGCATCGTGGCGCAGTGAGAGAGCTCGCGGAGAGGGAACGGGGCCCTCCGGTGTCCGCTCACCGACGTGGGCGTAGCGGTCAGAACTTCGTCACGCCGGTAACGCCCGCGCCCTCGAAGCGGTCCATGGACGTCAACGCCTCCATGGACTCCTCCAAGCTGATGGTGCGGCCGACGAGCTTTGCGGGTGTCAGCTTCCCCGACTGAATCATCGCCAGCATGGCGTCGTAGCGGTGCGCTTGCATGCCGTGGCTGCCCAGGAGTTCGAGCTCGTGAGCGATGACCTTGGCCATCGGGATCCTCGGCGTGCCGTGCTCACCGAGCATGAGTCCGACCTGGACGTGCCTGCCGCGCCTCCTCAGGCTGCTGATGGAGTTGAAGCAGGTCGTGGGGTGCCCGAGCGCGTCGATGGAGACGTGGGCGCCGCCCGTGGTGATGCCGATGACCGCCTCGACCACGCCTGTCACCGTGCTCGCGTTCACCGTCGCGACCGCGCCGAGCCTCCGGGCGAGATCGAGCTTCTCCTCCGAGATGTCGACGGCGACGACGTTGGCGCCGAGCGCGTTGGCGATGTGGACGGCCGAGAGGCCGACGCCGCCGCAGCCGTGGACCGCCACCCACTGCCCGGCCGACGTCCTCCCCTGGTCGACGATGGCCCGGAACGACGTGACGAATCGGCACCCCAGGCTCGCGGCCGTGGTGAAGTCGAGCCCGTCGGGCAGCCGCACGAGGTTGATGTCCGCCCGGTGGATCGAAACGTACTGGGCGAACGACCCCCAGTGCGTGAAGCCAGGCTGGAACTGTGCCTCACAGACCTGATGGTTCCCGGTGCGACACTCCGGGCACTCTCCACAACCGCAGACGAACGGGACGGTCACCGGGTCCCCGGCCTTCCACCTCCTCACGTCCTTGCCCGTCGCTTCGACGACTCCGGCCAGTTCGTGACCAGGGACGTGGGGCAGGCGGATGTCGGGGTCGTGCCCCTTCCAGCCGTGCCAATCGCTACGGCAGACGCCTGTGGCCATGACCTTGATGACGACGCCATGGGGCTCCGGGACCGGGTCCGGAACGTCGGCCAGGTGCGGAGGGGAGGAGAACGCCTCGTAGATCACTGCTTTCATGGATGGCCCGGACTCCTGTCAGGTTGTGGCGGGCGGGGTCGCGAGGAGCGCGCAGAACCGCTCGAGGTCCACGTTTCCGCCGCTCAGCACGACGCCGACGCGCTTCCCCGCCAGGCGGTCCTTCATCCCCCGCGCCCCGGCAAACCCGAGGCAGCCGGTGGGCTCGACGACGAGCTTCATCCGCGAGGCGAAGAAGCGCATCGCGTCGACGAGCTGCGCGTCGGTGGCGGTCAGCACGTCCTCGACGTCGCGCCGGATGATGGGGAACGTGAGCTGCCCGAGGTGCTGCGTCTGCGCGCCGTCGGCGACGGTCTTCGGCGTGTCGATGTGGACGATGGCGCCGGAGCGGAACGACCGCTGCCCGTCGTCGCCCGCCTCCGGCTCGACGCCGTACAGCTTGCAAGCCGGCGAGAGCTTCCGCGCAGCGAGGGCGGTGCCGGAGAGCAGCCCACCGCCGCCGAGCGGGACGAACAGCGCGTCGAGCGGCCCCACCTCCTCGAGGAGCTCCTTCGCCGCCGTCCCCTGGCCGGCGATGACGTCGGGATGGTCGTAGGGCGGGACCAGGGTGAGACCGTGCTTCTCCGCAAGCTCGCGGCCGATCTGCTCACGGTCCTGGGTGTAGCGGTCGTACACGACGACCTGGCCGCCATAGCCGCGGGTCGCCGCCACCTTCGCCGCCGGAGCGTCGCGCGGCATCACGATGGTGGCCGGGATGCCGAGGAGCCGGGCCGAGAGCGCGATGGCCTGGGCGTGGTTGCCGGAGGAGAAGGCGACGACGCCGGCGCGCCGCTGCCGCTCGTCGAACCGGGACAGGGCGTTGAACGCGCCGCGGAACTTGAACGCGCCCATGCGTTGGAGGTTCTCGCACTTGAAGAACACCCTCGCCCCGAGCTCCTCGTCCGCCGTCCGCGAGGTGAGGACCGGGGTGCGGTGCGCGTGACCCTGGAGGCGTCCGGCGGCGGCGATCACGTCGTCATAGGTGGGGAGCGCGGGGGCGTTCATGCGTCGTACATCTTGGCCGGGATTGCTAGCGGCGCGCTGAGGATTCGTTCAGGGTGACGGCGGCGCGGACGAGGGCCTTCAGCGCCTCCTCGTCGATCTTCTCGCCCTCGTGGACGTCGATGGCGCGCCTGGCGTTGCCCTCCAGGCTGGAGTTGAAGAGCCGTGAGGGATCCTTCAACGAGGCGCCCTTGGCGAAGGTCAACTTCACGACGTTCTTGTAGGTCTCCCCGGTGCAGATCATCCCGTGGTGAGACCACACGGGGACGCCTCTCCACTTCCACTCCTCGACCACCTCGGGATCTGCCTGCTTGATCAGGGTGCGTAGCCGAGAGAGCGTCTGGCCCCGCCAGTCGCCCAGCTCCTTGATCCTCGCGTCGATCAGCTCGGAGGGAGACTCGCCTTTCGAAGGGCTCTTCTTCATGTCATCACCACATGTCGACGCTCGGCCGAGGGCTGACGGGCTGCACTGCCTGATCGACGAGGAAGGCGGCGAACTGATCCGCGAGAGGGATCCCGCAGAGCCCCTCGATGAACAGGAATTGTCCCTGCGAGTTGACCTCGAGGAAGACGGGCTCGTCCTCGTCGGTCAGCTTCACGTCGAAGATTCCCATGACCAATCGGAGCTCGCGGAGCGTCCGGTGCAAGCCCTGCTCGAAGCTGGCGTCGAGCGGGTAGGGACGGAATGGCACGTTCAGGTCGAACCGCCAGTCGAGGTCCTTGGCCTCGATGAGGGCGGCATCGCAGCGCTCACCGACGACGGAGATGCGCAGATGGCGCTCTCCCGGGATGCACTCCTGGTAGATCGCTGGTGTCAGCGCGAGGACGTCGTCGCTGTCGAGCAGCTCCTGGCTGACCTCCGCGGTCCTTGCCAGCTCGACTCCACGCGGCGTCGCGACGGGCTTGATGATCGCGCCCGGGTGCTGCGAGCAGAAGCTGCGGATTCCCGCGGGATCCTGGCTGACCAGCGTGGCCGGGATGCGGAGACCGGCGCGCGCCGCGGCACGAAGCTGCACCAGCTTGTTCTCGGCCAGCCGCGTGGCAACGGGATGGCTGACCCAGCGCCCCTGAAACTCGTTCACCAGGATGCCCTCGACGACCCGCTCGACCGTGGCGTTGATGTGCTGGTGATAGGTGGCGTCCGCTCCGTCTGGCAGGATCTGCTTCGGGGACATGCGCCGGTACCACAGAGCATCGAGCGTCTTCACGTCGACGGTCTGCCCGTCGACGGTGGGGAGCAGCGCGGGGTCCTCACTCTGCGTCGACCACGTGATTCTCCCCCGGAGGGCGAGCTCGTCGCACGGGATCAGGCAGCACCAGGCCCCGTGCTGCTCTTCGAGCTTCTTCTTGATGAGGTGTCCGTGGGGATCGTCCCCGTACGTGAAGATGCCGATCCGTGGATTCATGTGGCACCAGCTCGTGTGGAGATGAACCCCGGCCAGCGGATCGTCCGCCGGCC
>DATLJU010000081.1:0-13485 GCA_035538735.1 Anaeromyxobacteraceae bacterium
GACCACGTCGACCCGGTCGAGATCGATGCGCTCGGCGAGTATCCCGAGGACGTCGTCGAGGGTCTCCGCGAGCTCGGCGCGTTCGGGATGAAGGTCCCCCAGGAGTACGGCGGGCTCGGGCTGAACCAGGTCGAGTACGGCCGCGTGATGCAGCTCGTCGGGAGCTACGACGCGAACCTCGGCGCGCTGCTCTCCGCGCACCAGTCGATCGGCGTCCCGCAGCCGCTCAAGCTGTTCGGCTCGGACCAGCTCAAGGAGAAGTACCTGCCCCGCGTCGCGCGGGGCGCCATCACCGCGTTCGCGCTCACCGAGACGGTGGTCGGGTCCGATCCAGGCCGGCTCACCACCACGGCCGAGCCGACCGAGGACGGTCGATTCTTCGTCCTCAACGGCTCGAAGCTGTGGTGCACGAACGGCACCCTCGCCGAGCTCCTGGTCGTGATGGCGCGCAACCCCACCACGAACGCCATCAGCGCCTTCGTGGTCGAGGCGAGCTGGCCAGGGGTGGAGGTGACGCACCGCTGCCGGTTCATGGGCCTGCGCGCGCTGGCGAACGCCGCGCTCCGCTTCACGAACGTGAAGGTCCCGCGCGAGAACCTCATCGGCAAGGAGGGCCGCGGGCTCAAGATCGCGCTCACCACCCTCAACACCGGGCGCCTGTCGCTCCCCGCCTCGGTGGTGGGCGCGGCGAAGAACGCGCTCGAGCTTTGCCGGAAGTGGTCCGCCGCGCGCGTGCAGTGGGGACAGGAGATCGGCAAGCACGAGGCGATCGCGCACAAGCTGGCCGAGATGGGCTCGACCGTCTACGCCATGGAGGCCGTGTCGGACCTCGCCCAGGCGCTCGCCGACCGGAAGGGCTACGACATCCGGCTCGAGGCCGCCGCCGCGAAGGAGTGGAACACCGTCCGCACCTGGAAGCTCCTCGACGACACGATGCAGATCCGCGGCGGCCGCGGCTACGAGACGGCGCGATCGCTCGAGGGGCGGGGCGAGGTGCCGGTCGCGGTCGAGCGCTGGATGCGCGACGCCCGCATCAACCTCATCTTCGAGGGCTCGTCCGAGATCATGCATCTCTTCATGGCGCGCGAGGCCGTCGACAAGCACCTCCAGATCTCGGGCGCTCTCATCGACCCGAAGGTGCCGCTGGGGAAGAAGCTCGCGTCGCTGCCGCGGATCGGCGCCTTCTACGTCGTCTGGTACCTCGGCCTCTGGCTGCGGGGCGCCTACGCGCCGCGGTTCGCGGGCTTCGGAAGCCTCGCCCGCCACCTGCGCTTCGTCGAGCGGAAGAGCCGCAAGCTCGCGCGCGAGATCTTCCACTCGATGATCGTGTTCCGCGCCGCGGCCGAGCGAAAGCAGGCCTTCCTCTTCCGCCTGGTCGACATCGCGAACGAGCTCTTCGCGATGTCGGCGAGCATCTCGCGGGCGCAGGCGCTCGCGCGGGCGGGGAGGCCCGAGGCGGCGCACGCCGCGGCGCTGGCCGAGAGCTTCTGCACCCAGGCGCGCGAGAAGGTGGACCAGCTCTTCCACGCGCTCTGGCACAACCACGACGAGCTCGCCTACCGCACCGGACGCGCGATCCTGGCGGGCGACCACGCCTGGCTGGAGAAGGGCGGAATAGGGCTCGACCTGACGGTCGAGGAGCTGACGCCGAGGCTGCCTCCCGCCGGCGGCGAGCCACAGCCTCGGCTCGAGCCGCAGCGCCCCGACGTCGTGTCCGTCCCGCCGGGCCTGGCTTGAGAGGGTTGTCCAAAACGCCCGTCCCATCGCCGCGGCGAGCGATCCGCGGCGCATCGCTTCGTTGCTCCTCCCTCACATAGCCTCCGGCTATGCTCGGTCGTCGCGCCTCGCACTGCTTGCGTCTCGCTCGCCTGGCTCGGTCCCGGGCATCTTGAACAACCCTGTGAGTTCCTCTCGTAGCGTGGCGCCGCCCCGCGTCG
The DNA here is from genome assembly GCA_035538735.1 of Anaeromyxobacteraceae bacterium. Lineage (GTDB taxonomy): Bacteria > Myxococcota > Myxococcia > Myxococcales > Anaeromyxobacteraceae > Anaeromyxobacter_A. The sequence continues at coordinate 1,938 of DATLJU010000081.1, forward strand.
GCCGACATGGTTCCTGCGATGGCCCGAACGGTCGTGCGGCTGCGGCGCGACGGGGTGCCCAGGATCGCTCGAATCGAGCGCTGGCGCGGCGTGTGGCTGGTGGTCGGCGGCATGTTCGTCGTCCCCCCCCTCCTCCTTTCGCTCATGTTCGTGCTGCCGCCAGCGGTGCTGGCGCTCCCGCCCATGACGCTCGCGCTGGGGGTCTGGATCCTGTTCCGCCGTCTCGACACGTCCGACGGCTGGAGCAGCCGCCCGGCGGCGAGGCCCGGCGCGGTCATCCGGTTGAATTCGGCGCGGCGACAGAGCCCGTAGACTCCGGGAGCTTCACCTCGCGCGCGGCCGGTGCGGCGCCGGGCAGGAGCGCGTCCCGTGCTTCTCGTCCCACTGCTGGTGGTAATCCTCTGCCACCCAGAACGGCCCGGCGGCGGCGATCTCGGTCGTGATCGGATCGGCGAGCCGCCGCAGCTGCTCGTCCCGAGAAGCGCGTGCCGCCGCGAGCTGCTCCGGACCGAAGGTGAAGATGGCGGAGCGGTACTGCGTCCCGTGGTCAGGTCCCTGCGCGTTGCCGCTCGTCGGATCGTGCGACTGCCAGAAGAAGCTGAGCAGCTCGGCGTAGCTGACGCGAGCGGGATCGAACTCCACCAGGACCGCCTCGGCGTGCCCGGTCCGATCCGTGCACACGTCCTCGTAGCTGGGTTCGCGCGTGTGGCCACCGGTGTAGCCGACCGCCGTCGCGACCACGCCCGGCACCCTCCGGAAGCGCTCCTCCACGCCCCAGAAGCAGCCCTGGGCGAAGATGGCAAGCTGGTCGTTCCCGGACGGCGTCAGCGCGGTCCCGTGACCCACGTGACCTGGGTGTGTCCCGCACGCTGGGTTACCGACCGCCGCCTGCCCACCGCCCACGGCAGGCGCCGAGCCCCCGAGGAGCCCGCCGGCCGCGAGCGCCACCGCCAGCGCGGCGCCGAGCAGGAGCAGTGTCCTCACCGCGCGCCCCCGGCGTGCGGCGGCGCGACGCCGGTCTTCTCGAACAGCGGCAGGTACTGCCCATACCCCTCCGCGGCGAGCCGCTCGACCGGCACGAAGCGGAGCGCCGCCGAGTTCATGCAGTAGCGCAGCCCGGTCGGTGCAGGGCCATCGTCGAAGACGTGGCCGAGGTGAGAACCTGCGAGCCGGGAGCGCACCTCGGTGCGCGGCAGGACCAACTTGCGATCGGTGCGGGTCGTGACGTGGTCCGGATCGAGCGGCCGCGTGAAGCTCGGCCAGCCGGTCCCGCTGTCGAACTTGTCGAGCGAGCTGAAGAGCGGCTCGCCCGAGACCACGTCGACGTAGAGCCCGGCCCGGTGGTTGTCCCAGTAGGCGTTCTGAAACGGGGCCTCGGTCCCCTCGCGCTGCGTGACCTCGTACTGGAGCGGGCTGAGGCCCTTGCGCAGCTCCTCGTCGGTGGGCTTGTGGAAGCTCGACACGGTGACCTCCTGCCGCTCGGGCGCGGGCGGCGGTGCCGCCGGGCTCGCCGGGCTCGCCTGGCACGCGAGCGCGAGCACGGTGAGCGCGACGATCACGGGACCTCCTGCGCCGGCGATTCTCACGGCTGGTCGTATTCATGATCGGGGTCGCGCCGCGGTGCCCGCCATTGCGGCGAGAATCCGTCGCGGAGTGACCGCCGGCCCGCCAGGCGGGCGGCGCGGCGGCCGTCACACGGTCGTCCTGGACACTCCTAGCGCGGACGGCGACGCGTCCCGCGCAGCACGACCTGGTACTCGCGCACGTCGAGCCCGCGGAGCTCGCCGACGTGGCGCACCTCGAGCGCATCCCACGGCACGTCGTGGATCGTTCCCGTCGCGTCGTCGATAAAGTGGTGGTGCGGCTCGACGTGCGGGTCGAACACCACCCTTCCCTCGGACAGGACGAGCTGCCGGAGCAGGCCCTCGCGCACGAGCAGGTTGAGCGTGTTGTAGACCGTGGCGCGCGAGATGGCCGGGGTCCGGCTGCGGACGACCTCGAACACGCGATCGGCCGATGGGTGATCCTTCGTGGCGAGCACGTAGTCGGCGATCGCGAGCCGCTGCGCCGAGGCGTGGATGCCTCGTTCCGTGAGCGCGCGGGCGATCGCTTCGCGATCCACGCCTCGGAGTTAACGCGGGCGGTGCACCGATCGCAACGCGCAGTGAGGGTCGAGCGCGGCGTGGCTCGATGTCGCACGGCCCAACCGGGAGCTGCCGCGGCCCCAGCGCCGGACTTAGACAGTGTCTAACCCAACCCGGCACACGACGGAGGAGCCATGGAGAACCTGAAGGGCTCGAAGACCCACCAGAACCTGAAGGACGCGTTCGCGGGCGAGTCGCAAGCGAACCGCCGGTACCTCTACTTCGCGAAGGTCGCGGACGTGGAGGGCTATCCGGAGGTGGCGATGAACTTCCGCGAGACGGCGGAGGGCGAGACCGGCCACGCTCACGGCCACCTCGACTACCTGAAGACGGTCGGCGATCCCGCCACCGGCCTGCCGCTCGGCGACACGGCCACGAACCTCAAGGCGTCCATCGCCGGCGAGACGCACGAGTACACGGACATGTACCCCGGCATGGCGAAGACGGCCCGCGACGAGGGCTTCGCCGAGATCGCCGACTGGTTCGAGACGCTGGCCAAGGCCGAGAAGTCGCACGCGGGCCGCTTCCAGAAGATGCTCGGCCAGGTCTCCTGAGCACGCGCCAGACCTCGACATGAGCGCATCGAGCGAGGGAGGGAGCGTGGGGGCGCGGATCTCGTACCAGCCGACGCCCGGGCTCTCCTACGATCCGAGCGAGGAGAAGTACTGGGACGCCTCCGGGCTCGAGCAGGAGATCCGGCGGGCCTTCGAGATCTGTCACGGCTGCCGCATGTGCTTCAAGTACTGCGACAGCTTCCCCACGCTCTTCTCCCTGCTCGACGAGAAGTACGACGGTGACGTGCGCCGCCTCTCGGAGGGCGACGTCGAGACCGTCATGGACGCTTGCTTCCAGTGCAAGCTGTGCGAGGTGCAGTGCCCCTACACGCCTCGCGAAGGGCACGAGTTCCAGCTCGACTTCCCGAAGCTGGTCCACCGCCACGACGCCTTGCGGCTGCGCCGCCGCGGCAAGACGCTGCGCGAGCGGCTTCTCGGCGACCCCGACGGCGCGGCCCGCGCGGCGCGGGCGTCGCTCGGCCTCGCCAACGCCGCCAACCGCGCGCGGCCGCTGCGCGTCATCATGGAGAAGACGATCGGCATCCACCGCGACAAGCTGCTGCCCGACTTCGCGCGGCAGCCGTTCGACGCCTGGGCCGAGGAGAACGGCCACGTGAAGGCCGAGCCGGGCGGCGAGGCGGTCCTGTTCCAGACCTGCTTCGTCCAGCACAACGACCCCCAGCTCGGCCAGGACGTGCTCGAGGTGCTCCGCGCGTGCCAGGTGGACGTCCGCGTCGTGAAGGGGCTCGCCTGCTGCGGGATGCCGGCCTGGGAGCACGGCGATCTGGCCGCGCTCCGGAAGCAGGCGCACCAGGACCTCGACCTGCTCCTCCCGTACGTCGACGCGGGCGCGAAGGTGCTCGTGATCAACCCGACCTGCTCCATGATGATGCGGCGCGAGTGGCCCCACCTGCTCGAGGGCGAGGACCGCGCCCGGGCCCAGCGGCTCGCACCGGCGGTGCGCGATCCCTCCGAGTTCCTGTGGGCGATGCGGGACGAGCCCCGCTTCGTGAAGGCCTTCCAGAGCACACCGCCGGGAGGCAAGGTGGCCTATCACGCGCCCTGCCATCTCCGCGCGCAGGGGATCGGGTTCAAGGGGCGCGACCTCCTCCGGCGCATCCCGGGCGTCACGGTCGCGGCCACGGTGCTGGAATGCTGCGGGCACGACGGGACCTACGCCCTGACGGTGGAAGGCTTCGGCCCCTCTCAGCGCGTCGGTAAGAAGGCTTTCGACGGCATGAAGGCGGCCGCCGCCGACGTGTGGGCCACCGACTGCCCGCTGGCGGCCTTGCAGTTCCAGCAGCACGCGGGGAGGAAGCCGCTCCACCCGCTCGCGATCCTGGCCCGGGCCACGAGGCCGGGCGGCTTCGACGACCTGGAGGTGAAGACATGAAGGTGGAGCGCTCCGAGATCCTGCGCCTCGAGGAGTACGACGCGCGCCGGCCGGACATCCGCGCCAAGGTGCTGGTGGAGAAGCGGCGCCGGCGCGTTCACGTCGGGCCGCTCACGTTCCTCTTCGAGAACCCCGAGACGGTCCGCTACCAGGTGCACGAGATGGCGCGCGCCGAGCGGCTCTACCTGGAGGAGGAGCTCCGGCACGAGCTCGACACCTACAACGAGCTGCTCGGCGGCCCCGGGGAGCTCGGCTGCTCGCTCCTCATCGAGCTCGCCGATCCGGTGGAACGGGGCGCGAAGCTGAGGGCGTGGCGCGAGCTCCCGGCGCACCTGTACGTGAAGCTCCCCGACGGGCGGCGCGTCCGCGCGCGCTACGACCCGCGCCAGGTGGGCGACGACCGCCTCTCCTCGGTGCAGTACCTCAAGTTCCCGGTCGGCGCGGGAGCGCCGGTCGGCGTCGGCTCGGATCTGCCGGGCCTCGAGCTCGAGACGACGCTCGACGCGGACCAGCGGGCTGCGCTGCAGGCCGACCTCGCCGCGGCCGCGGCGGCCTGACGGCGAGGGGCTGCCCGGCGCCTTCGATCCCGAGCGAGGATTGAAGGCCGCCCGTCGGGGTGATAAACGAGCGCCCCCTCGATCCTCACCGCGGAGAAGACCACATGCGATTCGCGCACTCGCTCGCGCTCGTGGCGTTCGTCGTCGCCACCGGCTGCCAGAAGAAGCAGGAGACCTCGCCGGGATCGTCTCCCGCGCCCACGGCCGCGAGCGCGCCGGCCCCCGGCGAGGCGATCCTCGTCGGTCACGTGACCAGCCTGGCGGGGAACGAGGCGACGTTCGGACTGTCCGCCAACAACGGCGTGAAGCTCGCCATCGACGAGGCGAACGCGAAGGGCGGCGTGAAGGGCAAGCAGCTGAAGCTCGTCGTGTACGACGACCAGGGCAAGCCCGAGGAGGCCGCCACCGCGGCCACCCGCCTCGCCACCCAGGACCAGGTCACGGTGCTCCTCGGCGAGCTCACCTCGAGCCGCTCGCTCGCGATCGCGCCCATCGCGGACACGAACCAGCTGCCCACCATCAGCCCGGCCTCCACGAACCCCAAGGTCACGAAGGACGGGGAGAAGACGCGCCCGAACATGTTCCGGGTCTGCTTCATCGATCCGTTCCAGGGCACGGTCATGGCGCGGTTCGCCCGCCAGAACCTGCACCTCGGGAAGGTCGCCATCCTCCGCGACGTCACGAGCGACTACTCGGTCGGGCTGGCCGACTTCTTCACCCGCGAGTTCACGCGGCTCGGCGGCCAGATCGTCGCCGACGTGAGCTACAAGGCGGGCGATCAGGACTTCAAGGCGCAGCTCGTGGCGGTGAAGGCGAAGTCCCCCGAGCTCGTCTACCTCCCCGGCTACTACACCGACGTCGCCCTCATCGGGAGGCAGGCGCGCGAGATCGGCCTCAAGGTGCCGATGGCCGGCGGCGACGGCTGGGACTCGGGCAAGCTGTACGAGATCGCCCAGGGCGCGCTCGACGGCTCGTACTTCTCGAACCACTACACGGACGAGAACCCCAGCCCGGTGGTCCAGGACTTCGTGAAGAAGTACCAGCAGCTGTACGGGACGCGTCCGGATGCCTTCGCCGCCCTGGGGTACGACGCGGCGCGCGTGGCGATCGAGGCGCTGCAGCGCGCGCCCTCCCCGACCCGCGCCGCGGTGCGCGACGCGATCGAGCAGACGAAGGGCTTCCAGGGCGTGACCGGCAACATCAGCTTCGACGCGGACCACAACCCGGTAAAGTCGGCCGTGGTGCTCGGCATCGAGCACAACAAGCCGAAGTACGTCTCGACCATCGAGCCGTGAGTTGACCACGACCGCGCCGCGACCGCCGCTCGCCAGCGTCCTCTTCGACGCGCTCGAGGCGCGCTGGGAGGGTGCGACGGCCCGTCGCGTCGTCGCCGATGGCCTGGTGTTCGTGTTCCTGGCGAGCCTGCTCCACGTGGAGCTGGGACGGCGCGGGCTCCTCCCGGCCGTCCTCGCGCCGGCCCATCCGCAGAACCACTTCCACGCGGTGCAGGTCGCGTTCTACCTGCTCCTCGGGTACGAGGTGGTCGGCCTCGTCTTCGGGCTCGCCCGTTCGGTCGCGAACGCGGCCGGCAAGCAGTTCGAGATCTTCTCGCTCATCCTGCTCCGCCAGTCGTTCGAGGCGTTCGGCGACCTGCAGGAGCCGATCGTGTGGGGGGAGGTGCGCGGCACCGTCCTCGAGATGCTCTCCGACTGCGCGGGGGCGATCGTCATCTTCGTCCTGCTCGGGCTCTATTACCGGCTGCAGCGGCACCAGCCGCTGTCGCCCGACGCGAGGGATCGCCAGAGCTTCATCCACGCCAAGAAGGCGGTCGCGCTGGCGCTGCTCGCGGTCTTCGCGGGCGGCGCGGCGTGGACCGCGTTCACCGCGCTCGTCCTGCGCCATCCGTGGCCCGCGTTCTTCGAGTCGCTCTACACGCTCCTCATCTTCGCGGACATCCTGGTCGTCCTCATCTCGGCGCGGTACAGCTCCACCTACCGCGTCGTCTTCCGCAACTCGGGGGTGGCGGTCTCGACCGTCCTGCTGCGCCTCGCGCTCTCCGCGCCGGTCTATCTCAACGCGGTCCTGGGCGCGGTGGCGGTCGCGTTCGCCGTGGCGCTGACCGTCGCGTACAACATGTTCGCGGCCGGGGATCTGGAGCGCTCCTCCGCCGCGCCGGCGCCACCGCCCGGGGCCCTGGCGCCGTGACCGCGAGGCGGGCCCCGGAGGTGCGTGCGCTTCACCTCCGCATGCTCCTCGACGCCCTGCCGGTGTTGGGGGCGGAGGTGGCGGGCGCCGTCGTGGACAGGATCCCTCCGGCGGAGCTGACCCGCATTCGCCGCGCTGGGCGCCTCGCGTGGTTGCCGGTGCGGCTGCTCGTCGAGAGCTGCGAGGCCGCGGCCCCGCTGCTGGGGGAGGAAGGGCTGCGGCGGTGGGGGGCTGCCGCCCTCTACGCCGCCGCCGGCGCGCCGTTGACCCGGGCGTTCTTCCTGGCCGCGCTCGGCAGCAAGCGCCACAACCCGGCCGTCCTGCTCTCCTTCCTGCTCAAGGCCTGGCCCCTGCTCTACAGCGGCTGCGGTGACCTGCTCATGGTCGCGCGTGAGCCGGGCTCGGTCCGCCTCATGCAGGGGCCAACGCCGGTGGAGCTGCGGCGCAGCGCGACGGTGCTCCCCCTGGTCGGCGCCTTCGCGGCCATCCCGGCGTACTGCGGCCTCGAGGGCAAGGCCGAAGCCGAGTGGGCGACCGACACCGAGTGGTTCCAGTACCGGATCACCTGGCGGCCGGCTGGCGACCGGTGATCACTGCCTGTCGCGGGGGCGCTCCACGAGCTCGGCGAAGCGCCGATCCGAGGCCGACATGTGCGACCCGAGCTCGGCCCGGAGGTCGAGCGCCATCATGACGGCGAGGTCGCGCTCGCCGGCGGTCACGAGCTGCTGCATCTCGGCGATCTGCGCGAGCAGGTCGCGATGCTCCTGGCGGTGCGACGCGAGGTGCCGGTACCCCGCGGACTCCATGAGCAGCTCCTCGCCCGCGAAGTGCGCCGCGCTGTAACCGGCGAGCTGCTCGACGACGCGCCGCGCGACGCGCGGGCGGCCGCGCTCGAGCGCGTCGGCGAGCGCGCTCACCAGCGCGAGCTGGAGGTGGTGCTCGCGATCGAGCGCCTCGTGGCCGAGCTCCAGCCTCTTGTTCCAGACGTGCGTCTCTTCCATGTCCCTCTCCGCACCGGACGCCCGGCGCCGCTGTCGTCTGTGACCGGCCGGGCCGAGCGATGGCAACCCCCTTCTGGGCTGTTGACGTTGGGGCTGTGTCGTCCGTGACCCGCTCCGAGTGAACGCGCGTCCGGCCGAAACACACCAGGTGGGCGCATGCGCGCATTCGACCTCCGTCCGCCCACGTCGTCTCGCAACGCCTCCGATGCGAGCGGCGCCGAGCGTGCGCTAGGGTGGCTCGGTCTCGTGAGGGTCCCGCCCTTGTGGTTCTTGCTCTTCGGTGTCGGCGCAGCGTCGCTGCCGTTCTGGCGGCTCCCGGCCGGGCTGGCGCGCCTGCCCTACCCGCCGCCGCCGGAGGCCCTGTACGCGCTCTTCTTCCTCGCCGCAGCGCTGCTTCGAGTGCTCATCCTGAGGTCGCGGGTGGCCGCGCTCGAGCGCCGGACGCGGCGTACCCCGCGACGCCAGGCGCGGCTCGCGCTCCCACCGCCCGGCCTGCTCGAGGTCGGGGCGGGGATCGGCAAGGGCGTCGCCGAAGCGGTCATGGGGAACGCGGTCGGTGCCGCCTGGGCTGGCGCGGCGCTCCTCCTCCGGGCTGCCGCCGCTCGCGGGCCCGAGGATCAGGCCGTGGCGGCGCGCAGGGCGGCGGAGCGCCGGCGCGCGGTGGAGCAGGAGCGCCGGAGCGCCGCGCTGTGCGTGGTGGGAGTCGGCGCCATCTGCGCGTGCGCGGCTTGGTGGCCGCTCGTCGCGCACCGCGTGCCGGCCGCCTGGGCGGTCGCGCTCGACCTGGCACGGAGGAGGAACTGGCGATGAACGGTGAGGTCGGCAACCCGGCGGGCGGACGCGAGCGGCGCATCGATCGCGCGGCGCTCCCCGATCCGGCGCTCCGCTCGGGCCGCAGCGCGCACGGCGCGGCGTGGTGGCGCGTCGCCCTCGCTGGGGCCGCGTTCGTCGCCCTCGCGGCCGGCGCGGCGCTCGGCCTGCGCGGCGCGTCCGAGCACCTCCGCACGGCGCGGCGCACCGCGGCGGCGGCCACCACCGCGCTCGGCGGGGCGTCGGGCACCTCGCGCACCGAGCCGGAGGCCCCGCCCCCCGTCTCCCCGTCGGACCTCGCCGCACTCCAGAAGAGCTGGGTCGGCAGCGAGAGTATCGCGCCGCGACCCGAGCGAATCGACCCCACCACCGGGGAGCGCGTCCTGCCGTTTCACGGCTTCGGCCTCCAGGTCGACACGACACCGCCCGGCGCGCGCGTGCTCGTGAACGACGAGGAGATGGGGACCAGCCCGCTCCTCACCACCGTCTCGTGCCGGCCCGGCGGCGCGGTCGAGGTGCGGGCGGTGCTGGGGGACCGCTCGGCGACGGCGAGCACACGCTGCCGCAAGGACGAGCTCGTCAAGATCGCGCTCCAGCTCGGGCGCCGCCGTCAGCGGGCGCCGCGCCGCGGTAGCGGCGGCAGGCGCGGCGGGCGCGCGCCGTGCCGCACCGCGCCCATCACGGGTACGTAATCCAGCTCGACGCCGGCCCTGGCGCAGCGCAGGAGCAGGCCTCCGCGGCTCATGTCGCCCCGGCCCACGAAGTCGCCGGGGAAGAGCAGCCGCTCTCCGAGCAGCGCCAGCAGCACGTCCACGTACTTGCCAGAGGCGACGCTGCCGAGCAGCACGACCTCGCCGCGCGGCGCGGCCTCGCACAGCGCCCGCACGTCGCGCTCGAGCGGCGCCCGGTAGCGCGTGTCGGTGGGGTCGATCGGCACCGCCGCGAACGCGCGCAGGTGGGCGGTCGTGACGCGCGCCTCGGGCGGCACGAGCCCCGCCCCCGCCGTGATGACGAGCGCGCCCGGCACGCCGCGCGGCGGCCGGGCGAATGCCTGGGCGTAGGCCAGCTTCCCGCGGAAGTAGAGTCCGCTCGTGAACTCGAACACCTCTCCCAGCGGCGCCCCCGCCGACTGCACCGCCCGTGCGAGCGGGAGCGCCGAGCCCGGTCTGAGCAGGAGGGCGGCGCGATCGCCGCCGGCGTGAGACGGCGAGAGGAGGAACAGCCGTGGGGTCCGGCCCGCCGGCATCGCTCCGGAGTGTACGGTGGCGGCGCCGCTCCCGCCGCGAGCTCAGCCGCCGGCGAGGTCCTGCACCAGCTCGACGAGCGCCATGAGCTCCTCGCTGGCGGCGTCCTCGTCGAAGCGGACGGCGTTGCGGCGCGCCCCGTCATCCACCTCGAGCGACCAGACGAACCGGTCGGGCGAGGGGCGCGCGGCGCGCTGCAGCGGCGGAAGCGCGAAGAAGCCCGCCCGGTCGGCCGCCTGGCGGAGCCGTGCCTCGCCCTCCGCGGTCAGCGCCGGCGGCTCGGCGGTCCAGCGGCGGGTGAGCCCGCCGAAGCCGCCCGTTCGGATCAGGACGGCGCGCATGTGTCACGCCATCCGCGCGGGCGCGGCCTCGACCCCGACCGCCGCCCAGGCTTCCGTCACGATCTCGTGCGCGGCGGCGCCGGCGAGCTCGCGGGCGGAGAGCGCGGTCGCCAGCGCGGCGCCTCGGAAGTCGGCGCCGCGGGAGAGCGTATGGCAGAGCGCGTGGTACCAGATCCGGCCCGCCTTCTCCCAGGCGTGGCCACCGAACGCTTGGGCCGCCAGGTAGAAGGCGTGGTTCGGGATGCCCGAGTTCACGTGCACGCCGCCGTTGTCCTCCTCCGTCTCGACGTAGCCATTCATCGTCGCGGGCTGCGGATCCTTCCCGAGCCGCCGATCGTCGTAAGCCGTGCCAGGTGCCTTCATCGACCGCAACGCGCGGCCGTGCACGCCCGGCGCGAGGAGCCCCTCGCCGATGAGCCAGCTCGCCTGGTCGACGGTCTGCCCGAGCTTCCACTGCTTGACGAGCACGCCCATCACGTCCGCGAACGACTCGTTGAGCGCGCCCGACTGCCCGTCGTAGAGGAGCGCCGCCTCGGTCTCGACGACGCCGTGCGTGAGCTCGTGGCCGATGACCTCGAGGCACCGCGTGAACCCCTGGAAGAGCTTTCCGTCGCCGTCGCCGAACACCATCTCGCGCCCGTTCCAGAAGGCGTTGTCGTAGTGGCGGCCGAAGTGGACCGAGGCGTCGAGCCGCTCGCCCCTGTCGTCGATGGACCGCCGCCCCAGCACCTCGGCATAGAAATCGTAGGTCGCGCCAAGCCCGTCGAACGCCTCGTTCACGGCGGGATCGCGCGCCGGCGCGTCGGTCTCACCCCGGACCAGCTTGCCAGGCAGGCGCTGCACGTGCCCTGCGTCGTACAGGGTCCGCCGCTTCTCACCGGCCTGAACACCGCCGCGCTGGCCGGCCACGGCGTGACGCTCGCCGCGCATCCGCTCGGTGGCGACGAGCGTGTCGATGGCGCCCTCACGCTCCTCGTCCTCGCCGTGCTGCGCCACGTGGCGGAGGACGTGCGGTGGGACGATACCGTACGGCGCGTGAAGCGGGCGGGGCGTGCTCATGCGCCCGACGATGACTGAACGTGACGTCCGACTCAACTAGAAACCGCTCGATGCACCCCCCGCCAGGGTCATCGGCGCGACGCTGCGATTCGTCCTAGAAACCCTGATGAGGCCCCCCTCTTCACGGGGGCGGCGGTCGCGTCCACACTCGCGCGACGCATCAAGCCGGGAGACAGGCATGCCCCTGCCCGCCGTCGCGCCCGACCTCGTCCGCCGGATGGCGGCGGTCGTAGGCGAGCA
>DATLJU010000082.1:0-18849 GCA_035538735.1 Anaeromyxobacteraceae bacterium
GGCGGCTCTGCGTGTGGGCACGCGACGTGGCGGCGAAGCAGCCCGACGCGAAGACCGAGGCGCTCGGCCCGTCGGTGCAGGCGGCCTTCGACGCGGAGGGCAAGCCCACCGCCGCCGCCCTCGGCTTCGCCAAGAGCCAGGGCGTGGACGTCGCCTCGCTGGCGCGCGTGCAGACGCCCAAGGGTGAGCGGCTCGCGGTGCACAAGGTGGAGAAGGGCCAGCGCGCGGAGAAGGTGCTCCCGGCGCTGCTCGAGAAGCTCGTGGCGGGGCTGCGCTTCAAGAAGGCGATGCGCTGGGGCGACACCACCGTCACCTTCGCGCGGCCCATGCGGTGGATGGCGGCGCTCTACGGCGGCAAGGCGGTGAAGGTCCGCTACGGCGACATCGTCTCGGGCGCCGTCACGTACGGCCATCGCTTCAAGGCGCCGAGGGCGATCGCGCTCAAGGGCACGCCCGAGGACTACCTCGCGAAGCTGCGCAAGGCGTTCGTCATCGCCGATCCGGGGGAGCGGCGCGCGCTCATCGAGGCGCAGCTCGCGGCCACCGCGAAGAAGGGCGGCGGCCAGGTGCGGCCCGACGAGTCGCTCCTCGACCAGGTGACGTTCCTCGTCGAGCACCCCACCGCCGTCCTCGGCGAGTTCGAGGCCTCGAACCTGGAGCTGCCGGCGGAGGTGGTCATCTCCGAGCAGCGCAACCACCAGCGCTACTTCGCGGTGGTCGACCGAGGAGGGAAGCTGACGAATCGGTTCGTCGCAATCTCGGGTACCCCCGTGAAGGACCCCAAGGTCGCCCGGAACGGATACCAGCGCGTGCTGCGCGCGCGCCTCGCCGACGCGCGCTTCTTCTTCGAGGAGGACCGCAAGCGGCGGCTCGAGGATCGCGTGCAGGACCTCGCGCGGCGCACCTACCAGGCGAAGCTCGGGACCGAGCTGGAGCGCGTGGAGCGCATCGAGCGCATCGCGTCGCGGCTCGCCGAGGCGCTCGGGCTGCCTCAGGAGCAGCGCCTGGTGGTGGCGCGCGTGGCCCGGCTCTGCAAGGCCGACCTCGGCACGGGCATGGTGGGCGAGTTCCCCGAGCTGCAGGGCGTCATGGGCGGGCACTACGCCCGGCTCGACGGCGAGCCGGCGGAGGTCGCGGAAGGGGTCGAGGACCACTACAAGCCGATCGGCGCGTCGGAGGACATGCCGCGCGGCGAGGCCGGCGCGCTGGTCGGGCTGGGCGACCGGCTGCACCAGCTCGCGGGCATCATCGGCGTGGGCGAGAAGGCCACCGGCGCCGCCGACCCGTTCGGCCTGCGGCGCGCCGCGATCGGGATCCTGCGCATCGTGCAGGCGCGCGGATACCACCTCTCGCTCGGCGCGGCCGTCGACGCCGCGCTCGACGCGCTCGCCGGGAAGGTCGGTCAGGACCCCGCCGCCGTGAAGGGGCAGGTGCTCGACTTCCTGCGCGGGCGCATCAAGGCGCAGTGGAGCGACGAGCACGACGTGGACCTGGTGGAGGCGGTGCTGTCGGCCGGGTTCGACGACCTCGTCGATGCACGGCGGCGGCTCGAGGCGCTCGCCGACGTGAAGCGCCGGCCCGACTTCATCCCGCTGGCGGTCGCGTTCAAGCGCGCCGCCAACATCCAGGAGAAAGCGAAGGGAGAGGGCGCGCTCGCCGTCGACGCGGCCCAGCTCCGGGACGACGCGGAGCGCCAGCTGCTCGCCGAGCTGGAGCGGGTCGAGCAGGCGGTGGCGGTTCACCGCGACCCCGCGCGGCGCGACTACGCCTCCGTCCTGCGCACCGTGGCCGAGCTGAAGCCGAGCGTCGATCGCTTCTTCGACGACGTGCTCGTCATGGCGGAGGAGCCGGCGCTGCGCGCCAACCGCCTCGCGCTCGTCAAGCGCGTCGCGGACCTCTTCGCCGACGTCGCAGACTTCCGGAAGATCCAGGTCGAGCAGGCCCCTGGTTCCGCGCCCGCGCGCGCCGCGGGGTAGGGTGAGTGGCGGGGTGCCGCAAACCCCTTGACCCACCTCGGAGACGGCGGTTACGGTTCGCGACCCTTGGCCGCCCGCTCCCTGACCGCTGCGCTCCTGCTGCTCTCCGTCGCGGCCGCTTGCCACGACTCGCAGCGCAATGTTTCCCCGCCGTTCGACCGGTTTTATTACCCGACCGGCGTGGCGGTGCGGCACGAGCCGCCCGGCTGTGCCGCTGGGACCCCCGGCTGCCAGAGCCAGCTCCTGGTGGCGTCGTCGAACTTCGACCTGCAGTACGAGGCGCTCACCGGCGGCACGCTCCTGTCGGTCGACGTCGACCGAGCGCTCGGTGGGAACGTCAACGCCGCCGCCGGCGCGTTCCTCCCGGGCGCCGTCCTGGGCGCCTCGAAGGTCGGCAGCTTCGGCGGCGAGGTGGCGGTGCTCGACGACACGAGCTGCCCCGGGTGGGCGCGGAACCCGCAGGTGCTCGTCGCCTCGCGGGCGCAGGACATGCTTTACCGGCTCGACATGGACCCCGCGACCGGCGCGCTGTCGTGCGGCGACGGGTGCACGGTGGCGCTTCCCTCGGGGCTGGCCGACACGTACGGCGTGACGGTGGTCTGCGGGACCCTGGCGGCGGCGGCCGGCGGCTCGCCCGCGCAGCGCCACCTCGCCTTCGTCACCTTCCTGCGGGCGCAGAACAACGAGGGGTTCCTGTCCCGGATCGACCTCGACAGCGGGGCGATCGAGACCACCTACGACGTCGGCGCCGGGCCGACGCAGAGCACCGCCTACGACGAGAGCCGCGGGCTCCTCTTCATGAGCGAGCGCTTCTCGGCCGTCGGGGTGGCCCGGCTGCGCTGGATCGATCTCGGCTTCCCGCAGCTCGGCGTGGCGGCGATCGACTACGGCCCGGTGGTGCGCGGGGCCGAGCTCGTCTCGCTGGCGCTCTCGAGCGACAGATCCCGCGTCTACCTGGCGGCCCGGCTCTACGATTACGACACCGCGGCCACGACGGGGACGCGCCCGCTGGGCGATCTGGGCGCCGCGCTGCTCGTCATCGACCTCCAGCGCGTGCTGTCCGGGGCCGCCGCCGCGGACACCATCCTGAACGTGGTCCACCTCGACCGCGGCCCGGTCGCGCTCGTCGCGATCCCGCGCACCGACGCGACCGGCAACCGCATCCGCGATCTCGTCGCGGCGACGAGCTCGGACGACGGCACCATGACGCTCTACGACGACGAGCTCGGGGCGACGGCGGCCGTGTTCGGCATCTGCGACGGCAACTCGCCGCTTGCGTTGAACAAGCAGAGGTCTGGAGGCACGGGCGGGCTCGTGCCTGATCCGTGCCCCAACGGGAATCCCGGCCTCGGGAAGCAGCCGTTTGGCCTCGCCTGGGAGCCCTACACGTCGGGGACGCAGACCCTGGCGCGGCTCTTCGTGGGCTCCTTCGACCGGAGCTGGGTGAACGCGATCGTGCTCGACCCGAACCACCCCGACGCCTCCACGGACGCGTCCAGCCCCTCCTTCTCATGGGGACGCATCGGCCCGGAGCGCCCGTGAAGCGCCTCTCTCTCGTCCTCCTCCTCGCGGCGACCGCCGCGTGCTCCTCCGGGACCACCACGGTCGGCGCCCGCTTCATGGGCCCGGCCGCGATCGTCCAGTTCTCCGGCGTGACGCGGAACGGCGCGAAGCAATACCTCGCGGTTGCCGACGCGCGCGGGAGCGACCTGCGGCTCATCGATCCCACCGAGGGTCAGCCGGTGCTCGGGCCGTCCATCATCTACCCGCTCTCGATCATCACCTTGCCACGTCCGCTCCACGTCGCCGCGGCGTCGCTCGGCGACGGCGGCGCGGACGTGCTGGTCTCGGCGAGTGCAGGCGAGCCCACGCTGGAGGTCGTCGAGACCTGGACCGCCCAGAATCGGGTCAGCTTCGACATCCCCCTGGCGGGCCTGGTCGGCGCGCAAGCCGAGATCCTGACCATGGTGGGACTCACCGTCACGCCGGCGGGCGGGACCCCGTTCGGCCGGATCCTCGTGTCCGTCAGCGGGAACCAGCTGGTTGTCGTCGATTTCATCCGCGCTACCGACGGCTCGGGAGCGGTCGTGCAGATGAAGCCGACGCCCGACGTCCAGCAGCTCGGGTTCGAGGCGCTCGACCTCTCGGTGGGCCCGAACGCCCAGGGCGCTTTCACCTCCGTGTACGCCGCGACCCGGGATCCACTCAGCCTGAACGGCGTGACCGTCCACGGCGTGGTCGAGATCGACGCCTCGGCTGCGGCGACGCCGCTCACGACGACGGTCTACGACGCGCTGGCGCCGACGGTGGCGGTCGCGGCGGCCTTCGTCGACGAGCGCATCACCTCGACCTCGCAGCCGTGCGCGGCCGAGCAGGTCACGGGTCAGCCGATCCGCCGCGTCTACGCCGTCCTCGATCCCGACGGGTGCGGCTCGGACCACGCCATCGCGTGCGGCGTCGCCACGATCAACCCTGCGCGGATCTGGGCCGCCACCACTGGCAGCCTCGAGCTCGATCCGGCGGCCCTGGTGACGCCCGCGCAGGCTAGGTCCGATTTTCCGTCCGCCTTTCCGTCGGTCGCCGCGCAGTCGTTCCGCGCGCCGATGCCGATCCAGGGCGTGCCGCTCCACATCGCGATCGCGAACGCGCCCTCCAAGAACTCGGCCACCGACAACCCCGCGCGCATCGTGACCACGGAGACGATCTCCGTCGGCGCCGTCTGCCAGGCCAACGGCAGCCCGGCCAGCCCACTCGGGCGCGTTCTCTACGGGACGAATTTCCGCGCCACGAGCGCGCTGGCCGCGGTCACCTCGATGGACGGCCACGTGTACTGGCTCGACCTCTCGCGCTTCGCGCCGGTCGTCGACTCGACCCCGATGGTGGGCCTCGCCTCGACGATGGTCCTCAGCTCCTCGACGGACGTGGTCGGGGCGAACCAGTGGCAGATTGGGCTTTGGTTCAACGACGCCGTCGTCGGCAAAAAAAACACGACGACCACTCCGAGCGGGAATGTGGAGACGACGGTGCCGGGCACGGTCGTCGTGGACGCGGCCCAGCTGCCCAACGCCATCGAGGTCTGGCCCGGGTTCACGCCGACGTCGGTGTGGACGGTCACCTACCAGGGTGCGCTGCCGGGGCTCGCGGGGCGCCCGGGCGTGGTCGCGCCCGACGCGACGGGAGTCTTCGTCGGGCTGCAGTCACAGGTGGGGAGCGACGCCTCGAAGTCCTCGAGCTGGTCGGTGCCGGTTCAGGTGGATGATCCCGCTCGAGGCGTCCGCGTGGGAGACATCGTCACCTTCCCGGACCTCGGCTGCGAAGCGACCGTAGCTTCGATAGTGCCGCGCTCGACTGATCCGGCGAGCCCGCTCCTCAAGGCGGGCGTCGCATTCCCCGGCGGCGCCCTCCAGCTCGCCGCGCCGCTGCCCCCGTGCCTGGCGTCGGTCGCCGCGCCGGCCCCCCTGCAGATCACGGTGCTCGGCGGCGAGGTCGTGGTCTCGAACGACGTCTCCGGTTACGTGGGCCGGGCTCCCATCTCGCTCTCCTCGACCGACCCGAGCGACAACGTCTTCGCGCTCGCCTGGAAGGACGAGTCGACGCTGGCCGGTGAGGACCTCGCCGTCGCGCGGCGTGCCCGCCGCATCTTCTACCCGACCGACGGGCCCTGTCCGCTGGCGGGCGCGTCCGCCAACACGGCTTCAGCCAATTCGCCGGGGTGTTACAGCCTGTTCCCGCGACTCGCCGACCCGCTCTCGCCGGCCCCCGCCGTCCGCTTCCGGCTCGGTCTTCGCAACATCACGACGCCGACTCGAGCGGCCACCGCGGCCGATCGCCCGCCGCGCGGCGCCACGCTCCACATCACGACGCACAGCGGCCTCACGCAGACCTCGCGGATCCCGACGTCGGGCGGCACTCCGCCGGCGGCCGTGGTCGCGGTGGACCCGGGCGATCTCGTCGACGCCTCGAACAACCATTCGCACGAGGACTACCGGTTCTACGTCACCTACCAGGACGATCAGGTGGCGTGGTTCTGGACGACCAGCACCACCAGCCAGGTGACGAGCATCCGCTGAGCGAGGCGCCCGCATCGCGGGCGCCTCGTCGAAGCACGGACGGAGGCCCGGGTCGCGGCGCCCTCGTTCGGTTATGCTTCGCCCCTCCAGATGCCCACCCTCACGCTCATCGACGGCTCGGGGTTCGTCTTCCGGGCCTACCACGCGCTGCCGCACCTCTCGACGACCAAGGGCGTGCCGACGAACGCCGTGTACGGCTTCACGACGATGCTGCTCAAGGCGCTCCGCGAGCACGCACCGACGCACGTCGCGCTGGTGTTCGACGCCAGCCGCAAGAGCTTCCGGCACGAGCTCGACCCCGCGTACAAGGCGAACCGCCCCGAGGCGCCCGACGACCTGGCGCGGCAGTTCCCCCTCGTCCGCGACGTGGCGAAGGTGCTCAACGTCCACGTGCTGGAGGAGCCGGGGGTCGAGGCCGACGACGTGATCGCCACCCTCGCCTGCCGCGCCCGCGAGCAGGGGTGGGAGGTCGTCGTCGTCACGGGAGACAAGGACTTCGCCCAGCTCGTCGACGACAAGGTCTCGCTCTACGATCCGATGGCAGAGGCGAGCGGTCGCGGGGGGTGGACCGGGCCGGCGGAGGTCGAGAAGAAGCTCGGGATCCCGCCCGCGCAGGCGGTCGAGTACCAGGCCATCCTGGGGGACAAGATCGACAACGTGCCCGGCCTGCCCGGCGTGGGCGAGGTCACCGCCGCCGCGCTCGTGCGCAAGTTCGGGTCGGTGGAGGAGATGCTGCGCCGCCCCGGCGAGATTCCGGGCGCGGTTGCGCGCGGCGGGGAGAAGCTGAAGGACAAGATCGTCGCTGGCGCGGAGCGGCTCCGCCTCAACCGGCGGCTGGTGGCGCTGCGCTGCGACATGGAGCTGCCGTACCGCCCGGCCGACTTCGAGCGGCGCGCCATCGACGCCGAGAAGACCCGGGCCCTCTTCGGCGAGCTGGAGTTCTCGCGGCTCCTCAAGGACCTCCCCGCGCCGCCTCCCACCGCGCGGCGCGAGGAGACCGAGATCCTGCTCACGCGCGCGGCGCTGGACGAGGCGGTCGCGGCGGTGCGCGCCGCGGGAGAGGTGGGCGTGCGCGCCGCGCTCGGCGGCGATCACCCGCGCAAGGATCCGCTCTTCGGCGTCGCGTTCGCGGGCGGCGGGCGCGCCTTCTACGTGCCGCTCGGGCACCGGTACCTGGGCGCGCCGGCGCAACTCACCTCGGACGACGCGCGCGAGGCGCTGCGCCCGCTCGTCGAGGACGCGGCGGTCGCGAAGCACGGGCACGGCCTCAAGGCGGAGTCGCACGCGCTCCGGCAGCTCGGGCTGGGGCTGGCCGGCCCCGGGGTCGACACCGAGCTCGCGAGCCGCCTGCTCCTCCCCACCCGGCGGGAGCACGCGCTCGTCGACGTGGCCCGCGAGCGGCTCTCGTGCGAGCTGTCGGCGCTGGAGGAGGGCGGCGGCAAGCGCGGCGCACGCACGCCGCCGTGGGAGCTTCCGGTGGAGAAGGTCGCCGCGGTCGTCGGGGCGTGCGCGGCGGTGATCCCCGACCTGGCCGCCGCGCTCCGGCGCGGCCTCGAGGACGAGGGGCTCACCTGGCTCTACGACGAGGCCGAGCGGCCGCTCGTGCCGATCCTGGAGCGGATGGAGCAGACTGGGATCCAGGTCGACACCTCGGCCATGGACGCGATGAGCGCGGAGTTCGGCCACGCCATCCGCGACCTCGAGGGCCGCATCCACGCCGCCGCGGGCCGCGCCTTCAATGTCGCCTCCACCCGCGAGCTGGCGCACGTGCTGTTCGAGGAGCTGAAGCTGCCCGTGCTCAAGCGGCTCAAGACCGGCCCCTCGACGGACCAGGACGTCCTGGAGAAGCTCGCCGAGCAGCACCCCCTGCCGGCGCTCGTCCTGGAGCACCGCTCGCTCTCGAAGCTCAAGGGCACGTACGTCGACGCGCTGCCGCACCTCGTCGAGGCGGACGGGCGCATCCACACCACCTTCCACCAGGGCGGCGCCGCGACCGGACGGCTCAGCTCCTCCGACCCGAACCTCCAGAACATCCCCATCCGCACCGAGCTCTCGAGGCGCATCCGCGCCACGTTCGTGGCGCCGCCGGGGCAGCTCCTGCTCTCGGCCGACTACTCGCAGGTGGAGCTCAGGATCCTGGCTCACTTCGCGAACGATCCGGCGCTGCTCGAGGCTTTCCGGCGGCGCGAGGACGTGCACGCGGCGACCGCCGCCGAGACGTTCGGGGTGGCGCGCGAGGCGGTGACGCGCGACCAGCGGCGCATCGCCAAGGTGCTCAACTTCGGCATCGCCTACGGGCTGTCCGCGTTCGGCCTCTCGCAGCGCCTCGACATGCCGGCCGCCGAGGCGCAGGCCATCATCGACCGCTACTTCGCGCGCTACGCGGCGGTGAAGCGGTGGCTCGAGGGCACGGTCGCCGAGGCGCGCCGGACGGGCGAGGTCCGCACGCTCTTTGGCCGCAAGCGCGCCTTGCCGGAGCTGCTCTCCCGCAACCCCGCCCTGCGCCAGGGCGCGGAGCGGATGGCGGTCAACACGCCGATCCAGGGCACCGCCGCCGACCTCATCAAGATCGCGATGATCCGCGTGGATCGGGAGCTCGCCGCACAGCGGCTCGACGCGAGGCTCCTGCTGCAGGTGCACGACGAGCTGGTGCTGGAGGTGGCGGAGCGCGACGCGCCGGCGGCGGCGGAGGTCGTGCGCGCCCAGATGGGCGCGGCCGCCGAGCTGGCGGTCCCGCTCGAGGTCGAGGTCGGGACGGGGCGGAGCTGGGCCGAGGCGCACTGAGGCGGGGGACGAGCCCCCGCCCTACGACCCTACGCCTCCGACTTCTTCTTGGAAGGCAAGTACTCGACGCCGGCCTCGCGGCCGTCCTGGGCGAAGGCCTCGAGGAGCTTCAGGTGCCCGCTCACCATCGCGCGCACCTCGGCCTCGAACTGCACCCGCTGCCGCTTCATCTCGTTGATGTCGTCGACGATGCGGGTGTAGCGCTGGTGCGCGCCCTGGACGATCTTCTCCGCCTGCAGCTCCGCCTCGGCGAGCGTGATCTCCGCCTCCTTGCGCGCCGCCTCGCGGATCTCCTCGCACGCCCTCTGCGCCGTGATCATGGTCTCCTGGAGCGCGCGCTCGCGGCTGCGCAGCTCGGAGATCTCCTCGTCCATGTGCAGCACGTCCTCGCGCAGCATCTGGTTCTCGCGCGCCAGCTCCTCGACCTGCGCCGCGACGAGGCCGAGGAAGCCCTGGACCTCCTCGCGATCGAACCCGCGCATGCGGCGGCGGAACGACTTCTGCGTGATGTCGATGGGCGTGATCTTCATGGCGCGGCTCCGGCTGGGGCGGCGCCGACCCTATCGCGGTTGTGTGGGTCCGTCCAAATCGGGCCCTAGGCCCACCTTGACCCACCTGCGCGAACCGCGTACAGGCCAGAGGGCTCTCACCCGGGAGGAGCAGAACTTGAGAACCAACCCCCGCCCCTGGAAGCGCGTCCTCCTCGGTGTCGGCGCCGGCGCGCTGCTCGGGCTCGGCTATAGCTTCGCGTCCCGGGCGCTCGGTTCCACCTGATCCATCGCCTGCAACCCGGCGGTCGCCGGGTCCATGGGAGCGCTGCTCGGTGCGGTGGCCTTCGCGGGGGAGGGGCGCCGCGAGGGACGCTGACGCGCTCCCCGTGCCATCGGGTTCAGAGCCTGGAGCTCACGCCAGGTCCTTGAAGATCGCCCGCAGCCGGTCGAGCAGCTGGTGGGGCTCCTCGGGCAAGGGCACGGGGCCGCTGACGACGTTCCCGGCGATGCGGGCGAGCCCCTCGCGCCGGCGTGCCAGCACCTCCGCGAGCTTCTGCGCCACTTCGGGCGCGCGCTCGAACAGCTCGGCGAACGCCTCGCGGTCGACCGCCACCAGCGCGCTGTCCTGCGCCGCCGCGACGGTGGCGGTGCGGGGATCGCCGGTGAGCGCCGCCATCTCGCCGAAGAACTCTCCAGGCCCGAGCCGCGCCACCTCCTGCTCCCGCCCGTCCGGCGAGCGCACGCGCACGACCGCCTCGCCGTCCGCCACGACGTAGAAAGGTGCGGGGGTCGTGTCGCCCTGTCGCAGGATGATCTCGCCGCGGCCGAAGCGAGCCACCCGCGCGCGCGCGGCCAGGGCTTCGCGGAGCGCGGGCTCGACCGGCGCCAGGAAGTCCACCTGCGAGAGCAGGCCGGCGACGTCCACGTCCTCCGCCCCGGCGGCCGGCCGCGCGCCGCGCGCCAGCCGCACCTCGTTGCCCACCGGCGAGAGGGCGATGCCGGCGCGATGGAGCCGGTACCAGAGCTGGGACCGGACCTCGTCCTCCACCTCGCCGCCCTGCTCCCAGCGGCTCACCCAGAACAGCACCTCGTACTGGACCGCGCTCGCCGCCAGATCGGCGGTGCGCACGATCGGGGCAGGCTCGGCGACGATGCGCGGGTTGGAGCGGACCACCGTCATGGCGGCGTCCTTGAAGGCGTTCGGCGGCACGTCGTAGGCGAGCGAGAGCGTCACCTTCCGCATGATGGAGCCGCGCCGCGACAGGTTGTAGACCGCCTCCTTGGCCACGGAGTTGTTGGGGATGGTGAGCCCCTCGCCGGCGCCGGTGAGGATGCGCGTGGCCCGCCAGCCGATCTCGATGACCTTGCCCTGGTGCGGGCCGATCCTCACCCAGTCGCCCTCTCCGAACGGCCGCTCGGCCTGGAGTGACAGCCCGGCGAAGAGGTTGCCGAGCGTGTCCTGCAGCGCGAGGCCGAGCACGAGCGAGATGACGGCGGAGCTCGCCAGCAACGCCCCGAGATCGATCTGGAGCGTCGCCTGCAGGATGACGAGCGCCGCCAACACGGAGAGGAAACCGTCCACCAGGTCTCGCAGGATCTTGGGAGTCTCGACCCCGCTGCGGCGGCGATGCAGGTGCGTCAGGGTGGCGGCGGCGCCGCGGATGAGGCCGAAGGCGAAGAGCACCAGCCCGGCGGCGAAGAGGTACTTGTCGACCTGGACCCAGCGCTCGGGCGTGAGAGCGCGCAGGAACGCGATGCCGAGGAAGAGGACGAGATACCTCTCGGCACGACGCAGGTCGCGCCGGTACGCCTCGTCGGCGGTGATCGCGCGGGCCACCACCATGGCGACGAGGAGCGCGACGCCGAAGGCGCTGGTGGCGTACCGGGCGAGAAGGTCCTCGAGGGCCATGACGCCCGAATACTACGGCCTTCACGAGGGCGAAAGCGGCGGAAAGTCCCGCCGCCGCTTATGTTATGGTCCGCCGGCCCATGCCGTTCTCGGAGCTCATCGGCCAGGATCGCGCCCTGGGCGCGCTGCGTTCGGCGCTCTCGCGCGGGGCCCTCCACCACGCCTACCTGTTCGCCGGCCCCGAGGGGGTGGGGAAGGGCACCGCGGCGCGGCTCCTCGCCCAGGCGGGGAACTGCGACCGAGCCGTTCGAGATGGGGTGGCGCCCGCCGTCGATCCGTGCGGTCAGTGCGGTCCCTGCCGGAAGATCGCCCACGGCACCCACCCCGACGTCATCGCGCTGGCGCAGGAGCGCGTCATGGCGAAGGCGGGCCGCTGGGAGCCGAAGGGCGGGCGGACGCCGTCGAAGGACATCGTGGTGGATCAGGTGCGCGACCTCGTCGACCACCGGCTCTCGCTGCGCCGCTTCGAGGGGCGGCGCCGGTTCGTCCTCATCGACCCCGCCGACGCGATGAACGCTCAGGCGCAGAACGCGCTCCTGAAGACGCTGGAGGAGCCGCCCGAGGACACGACCCTCGTGCTCGTCGCCTCGAGGCCGGACGCGCTGCTCCCCACCATCCGCTCCCGGTGCGCGCGGCTGTCCTTCGCGCCGCTGCCGGAGGCCACCATCACCGAGCGGCTCGCCGCGGCGGGGCGCTCGACGGAGGACGCGCGCCTCGCGGCGGCGCTCTCGGCCGGCTCCCTCTCGCGCGCGGTCCGGATCGGGGACGAGCTGGAGGCGGAGCGGAAGAGCGGCGACCGGCGCGAGAGCGCGGCGGAGGACGCGGCGGCGATCGATCCCGACGACGCCTCGACGTGGATCGGCTTCGCCGCGCGCCACGGCCACGACCGCGAGACCGCGAGCGCCACCTGCGAGCTGCTCCAGGTGTGGCTGCGGGACGTGCTCGCGTTCCAGGCGGCCGGCGCGGCGGCGCCGCTTGCGCTCGGGGACCTCGCGGGGCGGACCGCGGCCGCGGCGGGCGCGCTGGCGCCGGCTGACGTGCTCCGCCGCGGCGAGGCGGCGCGGGACGCGGCGGCGGCCCTGCGGCAGAACGCGTCCCCGGCGCTGGCGCTGGAGCGCATGCTCATCGGCTGGTTCCATGGCGAGCTCCGGTAAGGCACGCCCGGCCCGGAAGGGCGACGGGGCCACCCTGGAGCTGTGCCTCGAGGAGGCAGGCGCGGGCCGGCCCGCGCCCGTGTACCTGTTCGACGGGGACGCGTTCCTCGCTGGCCGCGCCGCGCGCGAGCTGGCCGGCGTGCTCGTGCCCGAGGCGCAGCGCGACCTCAACGTCGTGGAACTCGACGCCGCGGCCTCGCCGGCCGAGGTGGCCGCCGAGCTCGCGACGCGGGGGCTGTTCGCCGGCCCCGAGGCGCGCAAGGTGGTGCTCCTCCTCGAGCCGGCCTTCCTCGTCTCGAAGGAGGACGGGGGCGGGCCGTTCGCCAGCGCGCGCGACGCGTGGCAGAAGGGGCGGCAGCGCGAGGGCGCGCGCAAGCTGCTGGCGCTGGCGGCGAAGGCGGGGTGGAAGGCGGAGGACCTCGCCGCCGAGGGCGCGCCCAGCGCCGCGGACTGGAAGAGGGAGCTGGGCGTCGAGGGCGCGGACGTCGAGTTCGTCCGCGAGGCCGCCCGCTGGGCGGTGGAGAAGGAGATGAAGGCAGCCCGCGACGACGCCTCGGCGCTCGACGCGGCGCTCTCCGCCGGATTCCCACCCGGCCACGTCCTCGTGGTGGCGGCGGGCAAGGTCGACGGTCGGCTGCCCCTCGTGAAGAAGCTGGGCGCCGCCGGGCGGCGCGTCTCGCTCGCGATCGGGAGCGAGGGCACATGGGACGCGCAGCGCCCGGTGCTGCGCCCGGTCCTGGAGGCGCTCCTGGCGGGGACCGGCAAGACCATCGACCGCGCCGCGGAGGAGCGGCTCACCGCCCTCGTCGGCGCCGACGCCCGCACCCTCGCGAGCGAGGTGGCGAAGCTCGTCGCCTACGCCGGGGATCGGAAGACGATCGGGGCGGCCGACGTCGACGCGCTCGTGACGCGCGTGGCCGAGGACCCGTTCTTTGCGCTCGGGAACGCGGTGGAGGCGAAGGATCTGCCGCTCGCGCTCTCGGTGCTCGACCGGAGCCTCGCCGACGGGGCGCACCCGATCCTCGTGCTCACCATGCTCGCCTCGACGGTCCGGCGCCTGGTCGTGGAGCGCGAGCGGGGGCGGAAGGCCGCCGGCGACCGCCGCATCGGGAGCTACGACGCGTGGCAGGCGCAGGTGCTGCCGCACATCCCCGAGGAGGAGCTCGGGTCGAAGAAGCCGTACGGGTTCTGGATGAAGTACCAGGCCGCGCAGCGGTACTCGCGCGCCGCGCTCCTGCGCGGGCTGGCGGACCTCGCCGACGCCGATCTGGCCATGAAGTCGGGCGCCGACGAGCGGCCGCTGCTCGAGCGCGCGCTGTGGGGGCTCATGACCGCCGAGACGAGAGGACACTGACGTGAGCGAACGCATCCTGGTGACGAGCGCGCTGCCGTATGCCAACGGCAGCATTCACCTCGGCCACCTCGTGGAGTACATCCAGACCGACGTGTACGTCCGGTTCCGCCGCGCCTGCGGCGACGACGTCACCTACGTCTGCGCCGCCGACTCGCACGGCACGCCCATCGAGGTGAACGCGGCCAAGGCCGGGGTCTCCCCCCAGGCGTTCGTGGAGAAGTACCGGCAGGAGCAGCACGCCGACTTCCGCCGCTTCGGGGTCGACTTCTCGACCTACTACACGACGGACTCGGAGGAGAACCGGCGCTGGGCCTACCGCGTCTACGACGCGCTCAAGGCGAAGGGGCTCATCTACAAGAAGTCGGTCGAGCAGCTGTACTGCGAAACGGACCGGCGCTTCCTGCCCGACCGCTTCGTGAAGGGGACCTGCCCGAAGTGCGGCACGCGCGACCAGTACGGCGACGTGTGCGAGAACTGCGGCACCACCTACGACCCGCGCGATCTGAAGGACCCGTACTGCGCCATCTGCCGGAACCCTCCCGTGGTCCGCAGCAGCGATCACGCCTACGTCGACCTCAAGCACCCGGAGGTGAAGGCGATCATCGACGGCTGGGTGAACGCGGAGGGTCACCTCGAGCCCGCCGTCCGCGAGCAGGTGAAGGGGTGGCTCGCTGACCTGCAGGACTGGTGCATCACCCGGGACGAGCCGTACTTCGGGTTCCCGGTGCAGGATCCAGAGTTCAAGGGGAAGTACCTCTACGTCTGGGTCGACGCTCCGATCGGCTACCTCTCGTCGGCGGAGCATTACTTCGCGGCCGAGGCGCCGGACGGGCAGCGGCTCACCCCCGCCGAGTTCGAGCGGCGCTACCTCACCGAGAGCGCGCCGGCGCGCCTCGAGCACTTCATCGGCAAGGACATCCTCCGCTTCCACGCCGTGTTCTGGCCCGCCATGCTGTGGGCGGCGGGGCTCAAGCGGCCGGACCGCATGCCGGTCCACGGCCACCTCACCGTGAACGGCGAGAAGATGTCGAAGTCGCGCGGCACCTTCATCACGGGCCGGACGTACCTCGAGTCCGGGCTGGATCCGGAGTTGCTCCGCTACTTCTACGTCTCCAACCTCTCGCCGGGCATCTACGACATCGATCTCTCCCTCGACGAGTTCCGGAACCGGGTCAACGCCGATCTCGTGAAGCGGATCGCGAACCTCGCCTCCCGCGTCCACGCCCTGGTCGCGAAGATCGGCGGCGAGCTGACGCGCCCGTCCGAGGAGACGGGCGTCGACCTCGCCGGCCACACGGCCCGGGCGCTCGCGCAGGCGCGGCCGGCGTATCGGGACCTCGAGTACCGGGTGGCGCTGCGGGCGGCCAACGAGCTGGCGGACGTCGCGAACAAGGCGCTCCAGGATCAGAAGCCGTGGGAGCGGCTGGAGTCGGCGGGCGCGCGGGCGCTGCTGTACGATCTCACCAAGGCGGTGCACGCGCTGGCGGTGATGCTCTCGCCGGTCCTGCCGCGCTTCGGAGCCGAGCTCGCCGGCGCGCTCGGCGGCGTGAGCCTCGCCTGGCCGGATGGATTCACGCCGTTCGACGGCGCCCCGGTCCGCTTCAGCGCCAAGCCGCCGCAGATCGCGCCCGTCGACGCGAAGCAGGTCGCGAAGCTCATCGTGACGCCACCCGAGGCGCCGCCTGCGGCCAAGGTCGCGAAGTCGACGAGCCCGGCGGAGACGGCGACCAAGGCGAGCGTGAGGTCGACCGGCGGCGGGGGACAAGCCCCCGCCCTACGGACCGGGAGCGCCGAAGGGGAGGGCTTCGGCATCATCCAGTACGACGACTTCGCCAAGGTCGAGCTGCGGGTGGGCGAGGTGAAGGCGGCCGAGGCGGTCCCGAAGGCGGACAAGCTGCTCAAGCTCACCGTCGACCTGGGCGAGCCGGCACCGCGCACGATCGTGGCGGGCATCGCCCAGGCCTACCCCGACCCGAGCGCGCTCCTCGGCCGTCGCATCATCGTGGTGGCGAACCTGGCCCCACGCCCACTGCGCGGCATCACCTCGCAGGGCATGCTCCTCGCCGCCGGGGAGTCGCCCGATCTGCAGGTGGTCACCATCGGGAAGGGGATCCCGGCCGGCACTCGGGTGAAGTGACCTGCTCGACGCGTCCAGGAGAGGATGCTGATCGACAGCCACGCCCACCTCGACTTCGAGGACTACCGCGCCGACCTCGACGCGGTGGTCGCGCGCGCTCGCGCCGCCGGCGTCGGGCGGGTGGTGCTCATCGGGCTGTGGCGCGCGCCGGGGCAGTTCGGCAACGCGCGCGAGCTCGCCACCGCCCACCCCGACTACTTCGCCGCCACGATCGGCATCCACCCTCACGAGTGCGGCAAGGTCCCGGAGGAGGACTGGCGCGCGATGGAGCGCGCCGCCGCGGACCCCCGCGTCGTCGGCGTCGGCGAGACCGGCCTCGACTTCCACTACGACCTCTCGCCGCGCGACGTCCAGGAGCGGTCCTTCCGCCGCTCGATCGCTGCCGCCCGCGCCGCCGGCAAGCCGGTGGTCGTCCACGTGCGCGAGGCGGACGAGGCCTGCGCCCGCGTCCTCGCCGAAGAGGGAGTGCCGCCTGCCGGCGGCGTCATCCACTGCTTCACCGGCGACTGGTCGCGCGCCAAGGCTTACCTCGACCTCGGGCTCTACCTCTCCGTCGCGGGGGTGGTGACCTTCAAGGCGGCCGACGACCTCCGCGAGGCGGTGCGCCGCACGCCGCGCGAGCGGCTGCTCGTCGAGACCGACTGCCCCTTCCTCGCCCCCGTCCCGTTCCGCGGCAAGCGCAACGAGCCGTCCTACGTGGCGAGGACCGCCGAGAAGGTGGCGGAGCTATGGGGGATCTCGCGGGACGAGGTCGGCGACATCACGACCGAGAACGCCCGCCGGCTGTTCCGGCTTCCGTGACGTGCTCGGAGCCAGCTGTGCGCTCGCCCTTCGACTACGCCTCGCTTCGCGAGGCTACGCTCAGGGCGAACGGAACGCTCAGGGCGAACGGAACCTTCAGGGCGACGGAAGGGCTGCATGACTCCGGGTCGTAGGGCGGGGGCTTGTCCCCCGCCGCCGACGGATCCAGCGCGTTCGCCAACCTCACAGCGTCGCGCGCTCACAGCGTCACGCGGGCCGTGGCGATCGTGAGGTCTCCCTCCTGCGACGGGACCGCGTCTGCGGGCCGGGCTGCCTGGAGCGCGGCGCCGCCGGGCGGGAGCCCCGGCGACTGATCGAGCACCGTCGCCTCGACGGGCGCGGTGCCTTCCAGGACGAGCTCGAGCTCGACGCCCTCGGGTGGTGCCGTGATGCACCCGTACATCGCGTAGTCCCCGTAGAAGAGGTTCGCCAGAGCCGCGGGGGCGGGCACTGTCACCCCGTTCATCCTCACCGAGACGGCGCGCGCGCCGGGCGGCAGGAGCAGCAGGACCGCCGGCGCGCCTCGCGCCGAGGCGAGCCTCGCCCGGACGTGTCGCGTCGCGCCCCGCTGCTCGCGCGCCAGCACGGTGAGGCGCGGCGGCGCGAGCCCCACCGCGCGGGCGGGCGCCGCGAAGGCGGGACGACGGGACGACCAGGGGAACTGGGGCGCTCGCTCCGCGCCGAACTCAGCGACCCTACGCATGGCGGCGGGGAGTACCGCCTCGGCCTCGACGAGCCACCGCGCCCCCTCGGCTCCCTCGTGGTAGGCGATGCTCATGCGCTGCGGGTCGTCGGGCGTGGCGTGAGGGCGAACGGCGGCGACACCGGCGCACGCGAGCAGGGCGGCGCCGGCGGCTGCCACGCAGCTCCACCGCGCACGGGGCGCGAGCTCTGCGAGGAGCGGCGCGAGCGGCGCGGCCGTGATCGCCACCAACGCCGCGACGGCTGGCGCGGCGCTCGTCCCGAGGAGATCCGGGAGGAGCCACGCGACCGGGAAGAGGGTGAGCGCCGCCGCGACGGCAGCGGCCAGCGCCACCCCGGCGCGGGCCCCGCCGCCGCGAGCAGGACCCAAGGTGGACACGAGGAGCGCCACCGCGGTCGCCAGCGCAGGGAGGAGCAGGGGAGGGCTCGCGCCGGGCCAGGCGAGCGCGACCGCGAGCGCGAGCGCGGACGTCGCCAGGCTCCCGCCGGCCTGGACCGCCAGCGCGTGCGCCGGCCGGGCCAGCGCTCCCACCAGCGCCACCGCCAGCAGGCCGGCGCACCCCGCCCCCGCGGCGAAAGGAGCCGGGCTCGCGACGAACGGTCGCGGCAGCGGGCGGAGCAGCGCGAACCGGAGCCCAAGCGCCAGCGCCGCTGCGAGCGACGGCGCGGCGAGCGAGGCGGCTGCCGCGAGCGCCACGGCCCGCGGCCGGAGCGCGCCGCGCCGGGAGAGGATCGCCACCGCCCACGCTCCGGCGAAGACCGCTGCGAGCGCCAGGACCGCGCTGGCCCCCTCCGGCCAGGCGACGATCCCGAGCGCGAGCACGTCGGCGAACGCGCTGCGGCTCGTCCGGCGCGTGCCGAGGTCGGCGTCCGCCATGGCCCGCGCCGCGGAGAGGAGGTGATCGCCCTGGTGCTGCAGCGACGCGGCGCTGAGGTGCGCCAGGTCGTCCCGCGGGGTGTGATATCGCGTCACGCCGCGCGCGAACGCGAAGTTGAGCCCCGGTACCCCACGGAGCTTGAAGACGGAGAGGTCGGTATCGTTCGGGAGCCGCTGGTAGACCGTCGAGAAGAGCGAGCCGGTCACGGGTCGCGGCAGGCGGCGCAGCACCGGCAGGAGCCACGCCCCTTCACCCGTCGTCTCGAACATGAGGCTCGGGCCGGCCGTCCCCCGCGCCTCGACGTTCACGACCGCCGCGACGTCGGCCGCGAGCGGATGGAGGTCGAGGAACGCGGCGGCGCCCACCAGGCCGGTCTCCTCGGCGTCGTCGACGAGGAATGCCACCGGCCGTGCCGTGGCCGGACCCGCGCGGAGCGCCCGCGCCGCCTCGAGCAGGACGGCGACCCCCGAGAGATCGTCCGCGGCACCGGGCCCCGCGCCCACCGAGTCGTGGTGCGCGACGAGCAGGACGGCGCCGCCGGAGCGCCCGGGCGGACGCGCCACCACGTTTCGCACCGTGCCGCACGCGCCGTA
>DATLJU010000083.1:0-12841 GCA_035538735.1 Anaeromyxobacteraceae bacterium
GTCGGTGAGACCCTCTGCTCGGTCCGAAGCTCGGGTGGGCAGGGAACGCGCTGGGTCTACCGAGTCGTCGTCGCCGAGAAGTGACCCCTGGCACCGAGGGTCAGGGGATGCGCTCCTGTCTCGTCGGCTCCACCGCGGCCGGCTCGGACGGACGATCGGGAGCGGCGGCGGGCGCGGAGGATGGCCCTCGCGCGCGCAGCCGGAAGGCTTGCAGCAGGAGCGCCAGCCCGAGCCACAGCCCGATCACGATGAGGGGGGCCAGCACGACGCGTGGGAAGAGCAGCGCCGTCACCGCGAGCAGCACGAGCGCTGCGCCGGCGGCGAGGATGAGCGCCGCCTCCGCGGGCCCGAGCACGCGGGAACCGCCCAGGGCGGCGCCGACGGTGTTGCCGATGCGGATCGCGCCGGCGGTCTTCACGCCCGAGCCCTCGCGCCGTCGCCGCCGCGGGCGCTCCGGCGGGCGGGTCGGCTTCGGGTGCAACGGCCGGCGGCGCGGGCCGAGCACGACCTCGGTCGCGTGCGCGAGGTCCTCCTCGAACGTGGCCTGCATCTCGCGCGCGAAGCGCTCGTCCTCCACCGCGACGTCGAGCTCCCAGTTCCCGAGCCAGCTCGCCATGTTGAGGTTCGAGGAGCCGACGCGCGCCCACCGCCCATCCGCCACCGCCGTCTTGGCGTGGAGCATGGGGCCGTTCCACTCGAAGACGCGCACGCCCGCCTCGAGCAGGGGGCGGTAGCCGGCGGTCCCGAGCCGCTTCACCAGCCCGAGATCGCTCGAGCCCGGCACGAGGAAGCGCACGTCGACGCCGTCCAAGGCCGCTGCCCGCAGGCTCTGGACGTACACGGGCGAGCCCACGAAGTACGCATCCGTGATCCAGAGCGTCTGGCGCGCCGTCGCTGCGATGAGTTGATCGAGACGGAGCAGGCCCGCGGTGGCCGGCTCGGTGCCGATGACGCGGACCGCGACGTCGCCCGCGATCGGGATCGCCTCGTATCCGTGTAGTTCCTCGGCCCGGAGGGCGGCGCCCGACTCCGCCCAGACCCGAGAGAAGGCGCGGGCGAGGTCGGCGACGGCGGGGCCGTCCACCCGGACGCCAGTGTCGCGCCACGGCTCGCGCCCGCGCGCCGCGTCGCCGACCCAGCGCTCCGCGATGCAGATCCCAGTCACGAAGCCGATGCAGCCGTCCACGACCAGGCTCTTGCGGTGGTTGCGCCGGATCCAGCCCAGCGGGCGGTCGACGCGGAACGGGTTGAAGCAGCGGACCTCGACGCCGCCCGCCTCCAGCCGCCGCCAGAAGCGTCGCCCCGCCTCCCCCTGCGCGCCGAGCCAGTCGTAGAGGAGGCAGACGTGGACGCCGCGGCGCGCGGCCGCGATCAGCGCGTCGGCGAAGCGGTTCCCCAGCGCGTCGTCCGCCAGGATGTAGGCCTCGAGGAAGATGGCTCGACGCGCGCCCTCGATGGCGTCGAGCCAGGCTGGGAAGTTCTCGTCGGCGTCGAGGAGCAACTCGAGCCGGTTGCCGAGCACGAGCGGCGCACCCGCGGCGCGCGAGAAGGCCTGCTCTCCGGCGATGCGCAGGTGGTCCCGCGAGTCCCAGGGGGCGCGCCCGACCGCCCAGCTCGCCTGCAGAGGCATTCCGACGTTCTAACCCACTCGCGTCGCCCCGGCACGGGCCGTGAAACCGACTCACCCGCCGCGGTGGCCCACCCGGGGCGACTGCCCCGTCAAGCTGCCGCCACGGAGCGGCCGGCTCAGCAAGGAGGACGGCGCGTGATCAAACGACCCTTCGATCCCTCGCGCGGAGGTGGCCTCGCCGCGCGCTGGAAGGCACGCGCGATCGGACACTACGACGCGGCGGCCAAGCACTACGAGCGGCGGGTCACGAGGGGCCCCCTGGCCGCGCTGCGACGGCGCGAGCGCGAGGCCGTCCTCCGGCTGGCGGACTTCACCTCGCCGGCGCGATCGACCGTCATCGACGTGGGGTGCGGGGGAGGGTTCTACTCGCGCGCGGCGAAGCGCGCCGGCAAGTGGGTGCACGCCATCGACGCGGCCCCGGCGATGGTGGACCTCATCAAGCGAGACGTGGACGTGGCCGAGGTGGCCGACGTCGAGTCGTTCGCGGCCTACCGCGCATACGACGTCGTCGTCTGCTGCGGCGTGCTCGAGTTCGTGAGCAGCCCCGAGGTCGCCTTCGACCGCCTGTGCAACCTCTGCGCTCCCGGCGGACGAATGGTCATCCAGGTCCCGCGCCAGGGCGCCCTAGGCCGCCTCTACCGGCTGCAGAGGCGGCTCGAGGGCCTGAGCACCATCCTCTACCGGCGCGAACGGCTCGTCGAGCGAGCCGAGGCCCGGGGGCTCACCGTCGCGGGGGAGCTCCACCCGCTGCCCTACAACATGGTGTTGGCGTTCGATGCCACGGGGTGAATCGCGCGATACGCCCCCGAGCCCGCGCCCGAGATTGTCCGGGCTCGGACTCGGGCTCGGGCTCGTTTACGGTCAGTGCGGCCGCCCCGCGGCGTGGGCGTGGGCGTGCAGCACGTGGCGCGTGATCTCGTCGACGCCCAGCCCGTGCGCCACCTGAGCGAACACCACGGGGCCTTCGCCCCTCATGCGCCGGGCGTCTCGCTCCATGACGCCGAGGTCGGCGCCGACCGCGGCGGCGAGGTCCGTCTTGTTGATGACGAGGAGGTCGGCCTGGGTGATGCCCGGTCCGCCCTTGCGGGGGATCTTGTCGCCGCCCGCGACGTCGATCACGTACACGGTGTAGTCGGCCAGCTCGCGGCTGAAGTGCGCCGCCAGGTTGTCTCCGCCCGACTCGCAGAACAAGATCTCCGGCGCATGCTCGGCCGAGAGCGCCTCGAGCGCGAGCAGGTTCGCGGTCACGTCCTCCCGGATGGCGGCGTGCGGACACCCACCCGTCTCGACGGCCCGGATGCGGTCGGGCGGGAGCGCCCCCTGGCGCGTGAGGAACTCGGCGTCCTCGCGCGTGAAGATGTCGTTCGTCACGACGGCGAGGGAGACGGTGTCGCGGAGCGCGCGGCAGAGCGCCAGGACCAGCGCGGTCTTGCCGCTCCCGACCGGACCGCCGACGCCCACGGTGAAGGCCCTCCGGCCGAGGTCGCGGCGCGCCAGCGGCGGCGCGCGCCCCGCGAACGAGCCCGGGCCGGTGTCGTGGTCGCCGTGGAGGTGCCAGGAGATCGAGTCGGAGTGCATGGCGTCAGCTCCGGAAGAGGCGTGAGTAGAGGCGATCCTGGTGGGCCTGCGCGAGATCGAGAAGGGGCGCGGCCGAGGCGGCATCCTCGGGCGGGCGGCCCGCGGTGGCGGCGAGGATCTCGTCGCAGCCGGCCGCCGCCCGCGCCAGCAGCCGCTGCGCCTCGAACGGCCCGACCACGCCGAGCCGCACGGCCGCGGAGAGCGTGCCGCGCGCCGTCTGGTACAGGAACAGCCGCCGCGCATCTGCGGCCGGAACGCCGAGCCGGCTCAGCGCCGCGCCGAAGAGCGGCGCCAGGTGTCCCGGGAGGCGCGCCGCCTCGACGCGCGTCGCGAGCGGCGCGATCGCGTCAGGGGCGATCGCCGCCGCGGCGCGCAGGAAGGCCCGGCCCTGCGCCCGGCTGGCGCGGTTCGCGATCGCCTCGGGGAGCGCCGCATCCGCCCGGCGGTCGAGCGCCTCGAGGCGCTCCGGGGCCGCGTGCGCCGCCTCGACGAAGGGCAGCGCCGCAGCGCCGGCGCTCCAGAGCGCCTCGGCGACGAACCGCTCGAGGCCGTCCGCGCCGGCGCAGCGCCCGAGCTGCAGGGCGGCCTCGAGGCCTCCGGAGTGCGCGAAGCCGCCCGTCGGGAGGGCGGAGTCGGCGAGCTGCAGCAGAATCCAGGGCGTCATCGCCTGACTCAAAACAGGAAGTACCGCTGCGCGAGCGCGAGCCGCGCGCTGGGCGCGCTTCGGAGGAGGACGCCGTCGGCCCGGACCTGGTAGCTCTCCGGATCGACCTCGATGCGGGGCAGGGCGTCGTTGAGCCGCATGTCCTTCTTGCCGAGCCCCCGACAGCCGCGCACCGCCTCGACCCGCTTCGTGAGCCCGAGGCCGGCCACGGCGCCGCCCTCCAGGCCGGCGCGCGAGACGAAGGCGACGGAGGTGGCGCCCACGGCGCGCCCGAACGCACCGAACATGGGCCGCATGAGCAGCGGCTCCGGCGTCGGGATCGACGCGTTCGCGTCGCCCATCTGCGCCCACGCGATGAGCCCTCCCTTGAGGACCACCTCGGGCTTGGCGCCGAACAGGGCCGGCCGCCACAGCACGAGGTCGGCGAGCTTGCCGATCTCGACCGAGCCGATGAGGTGGCTCATGCCGTGGGCGATGGCGGGGTTGATGGTGTACTTCGCGACGTAGCGGCGGATGCGCAGGTTGTCGTTCTCGCCGCGTTCCTCGGCCAGGCGGCCGCGCTCGCGCCGCATCTTGTCGGCGGTCTGCCAGGTCCGCGTCACCACCTCGCCCACCCGCCCCATCGCCTGCGAGTCCGAGGACATCATCGAGAGGGCGCCCAGGTCGTGCAGCACGTCCTCGGCCGCGATGGTCTCCTCGCGGATCCGGCTCTCGGCGAAGGCGAGATCCTCCGGCACGGACTTGTCGAGGTGGTGGCAGACAACGAGCATGTCGAGGTGCTCGTCGAGCGTATTGACGGTGAGTGGACGGGTCGGGTTGGTCGACGACGGGAGCACGTTCGGCTCGCCGCAGACGCGGATGATGTCGGGCGCGTGCCCGCCGCCGGCGCCCTCGGTGTGGAAGGTGTGGATGGTCCTGCCGGCGAAGGCGGCGATGGAGTGCTCGACGCAGCCGGCCTCGTTGAGCGTGTCGGTGTGGATCGCCACCTGCACGTCGTGCTGCTCCGCCACGCGGAGGCAGGCGTCGATGGCGGCGGGGGTCGACCCCCAGTCCTCGTGGAGCTTGAGCCCCACCGCGCCCGCGCGGACCTGCGCATCGAGCCCCTCCGGGCGCGAGGCGTTCCCCTTTCCGAGCAACCCGACGTTGAGCGGGAGGGCGTCCGTCGCCTGCAGCATCCGCGCGAGGTTCCACGCGCCGGGGGTGCAGGTGGTCGCGTTCGTCCCGGTCGCGGGGCCGGTGCCGCCCCCGACGAAGGTGGTGATCCCGCTCGCGAGCGCTTCGAAGGCCTGCTGGGGGCTGATGAAGTGGATGTGCGCGTCGAACCCGCCGGCGGTGAGCACGAGCCCCTCGCCAGCCAGGCACTCGGTGCCAGGGCCGACCACCATCCCCGGGGTGACGCCGGCCATGACGTCGGGGTTGCCCGCCTTCCCGATGCCGGCGATGAGCCCGCCGCGGACGCCGACGTCCGCCTTGAAGATCCCGGTGTGGTCGACGACGAGCGCGTTCGTGATGACGAGGTCGAGCGCGTCGTCGGCGGCCGCGGCCTGCCCCATGCCGTCCCGCAGCACCTTGCCGCCGCCGAACTTGCACTCGTCGCCCGGGGTGGCGAGGTCGCGCTCGACCTCGAGCACCAGCGCGGTATCTCCCAGGCGGATCCGGTCGCCGGTGGTGGGTCCGTACAGCTCGGCGTAGCGTCGCCGCTCGAGGTGGTGCGCCATGTCAGTGCCGCTCCGTGTGGGCGAAGCCGCGCCGCCGCGCCTCGTCCGCGATCTGCGCTCGACGCCGCTCGTCGACGGGCCCGCTGGCGAGGGCGTTCCCGCCCTGGACCACCCGCGCCCCGGCGATCTCGACGAGCTGCACCGTGCGCGTCTCGCCCGGCTCGAAGCGCACGGCGAGGCCCGCGGGCACGTCGAGGCGCCGGCCGTATGCGGCGGCGCGATCGAAGCGGAGGAGCGGGTTCGCCTCCGCGAACGGGAAGTGGCTGCCCACCTGGATGGGCCGGTCGGCGAGGTTCGTGACGGCGAGGGAGATGGCGGCGCGACCGGCGTTGAGCTCGATCTCGCCCGGCGCCGTCATGAGCTCCCCCGGCTTCTCGTCCTCGTCGGGTTCCGGCGCGAACGCGGCGGCGTCCGGCACGGGCAGGAACGACCCGTGCAGCGCGAGCGCGAGATCGCCGTCCTCGGCGGAGATGGGATGGTGGACGGTGACGAGCTTCGTGCCGTCCGGGAACGTGCCCTCGACCTGAACCTCGGGCACGAGCTCCGGAACCCCGGGCATCACCTGCCGGCGTCCGAGCAGCCGGCGCCCCAGGTCCGCGAGCTCGGCCACGCGGTGGCCGTCGCGGATGAGCTCGAGGAGCACCGCCGCGATGAGGGCGACGGCCTCGGGGTGGTTCAGGCGGAGCCCGCGCGCCAGGCGCTTCTGCGCGAGGGCCCCCGCCTGGTGGAGGATCAGCTTGTCGATCTCGCGTGGTGTGAGGTGCATGGTGGTCTTCCCTTCAGGGCCTGCGTTCGAGCGGTGCGCCGCCGAACAGCGGTGTGGCGAAGGCGAGCCGGGCGCGGAGGTAGCGCATCCCGGCCGCGACCGAGCGCGCCGCGACCCGCAGGTGCACGCCGTCGGCGAGCGGGCTGGCGGCGGCCAGCACCTCCCACGCCGGGTCGACCGGAGCGTGCGCCAGCTCGTCGAGGAGCCGGCGCGCGCCCTCCGCCATGGCGGGACCGACGGCGACCACGGTCCCGAACAGCGCGGCGCCCTCCATCCGCTGGGCCAGGGGAGGCCCTTCGCCCGCCACGAGCCTGAGCGCGTCGGCGAGCAGCGGCCGGCGGTCCGCCTCGATCTCGATCCGGGAGAGGTGGGCGGCGAAGGCCCACCGTTCGCCGCGCGCCTCTCGCCCGGAGGTGATCGCGTCGAGCAGGAGCAGGCTTGCGCCCGGCTCGACCGTGAACCGCTGCTCCTGCCGATGTCGCGCCCCGGCGAAGCAGGCCGTGGGCTCGGGGAGGACGGCGAGCATGGCTCCCTCGCCCACGCGCGCGGAGACGCGCTGCTCGGCGAACGGGCCGTCGGAGCGATAGACGCGCGTGTTGGAGGTGGTGCCGATCACGGCCGTGGCCCCGGCTCCCACGTCCACCTCGAGGTCGAGGACGTCGCCGGCGACGAGGCCGGCGCCGTGCGTCGCGGAGAGGGCCCAGACCGCGCCGCCTCGCGCGCGCGGGGTGAACAGGTGGAGCGGGCTCGCCGCGGCGCACGAGACGACCGCGCTCTCGCCGCGCACCAGCGCGACCGAGAGCCGGCCGCGGCCGGGCTCGGCGTGGGACTCGTGCCTGCGCGGCGCGCAGCGCGCTGCCGCCTTGGCGAGCAGGGTGGTCGAGGGCAGCGTGGTCTCCACGGGCTCGGTGCGAACGATCCGGTTACGTATTGTAACTGCAACCGCGGCGCCAGCGGCGTCGTGGCGCGGTCGTGGCATGGGCTCTCCCCGTGACCGCCCGCATGCACATCGATCAGGTCCGCGGGCGGGCTCGCGCAGCCTTCCTGGGGGTCGCGCTCGGGGACGCCCTCGGCGCGACGGTCGAGTTCATGACGGCCGGTGAGATCCGTGCCCAGTACGGTGTTCACCGCGACCTTCGCGGTGGCGGGTGGCTCCACCTCGCGCCGGGCGACGTCACCGACGACACGGAGATGTCGCTGGCGCTGGCGGAGGCCATCGTGTCGCGCGGTCGGTTCGAGGCGCGCGCCGCGGCCGAAGCCCTGGCGGCCTGGATGCGGTCGCGCCCGACCGATGTGGGGAACACCGTCCGTCGAGGGCTCCGGCGCTACCTGCTCGAGGGCACGCTGGAGGCCCCACCGGCACAGTACGACGCAGGCAACGGTGCCGCCATGCGGATGGTGCCGGTGGCGCTCGCGACGCTCGGCGACCGCGCGCAGCTCGCGCGCGAGGCCGTCGCGCAGGCTCGCATCACGCACCACCACCCGCTCTCCGACCTCGCTTGCGTCCACGTCGGCCAGCTCGTGCAGCTCGGCTGCCTGGCCACCCCGCCGGGCGCGCTGCGGCGCGCCTCGGATGCGCTGGTGACCGCGCACCCGAACCTCGCCTTCGAGGCCTGGCGCGGTCCCCCCTCCGGCTACGTGCTCGACACGTTGCGGACGGTCCTGCGCTGGGTACACGCCTCGCGGAGCTTCGAGGAGTGCCTGGTCGGGGTGGTCAACGAGGGCGGCGATGCCGACACGACCGGGGCCATCGCGGGAGGCATCGCCGGCGCGCTCTACGGGGCGGAGGCGTTGCCAGCGCGCTGGCTGCGCCGCCTCGACCGTCGCCTCGTCGCCCGGATCCAGGCGCTGGCGGATCGGCTGGTGGAGCTCTCGCCGCTCGCGCAGGCGGCGCGCGTCACGCCAGGATCCGCCTGACGCGAAGATCGCCGCCGATGACGAGGTGCTCGCGCTCCCCGCGCAGGATCGAGCGCGGCAGGAGGTGGCCTGCGAAGAAGACGCGCGGAATCGCGAGCCGTGCCTCGAGGACGACGCTCCCGAACTCCCACGCGCGCTCGCGGTCGTCGGTGAACGACGCGAGGTTGTTCATGCGCACGATCCATTCGCGTGGCCCGAGGCGCTCCACGATCTCGTGCCCGTCGAGGTCGTTCTGGCCGCGCCACAGCGTCAGCCAGCGCTCCCTGGGGTGGCGCCGGGCCAGCTCGTACTGCGTGAAGGTGTAGACGACGTCGAGCTGCGCGTCGATCGCGCTCGTGTAGGCATGGCCGCGGGTCCGGTCGGCGGCGTAGCGCGCCCAGGCGTCCCCGTCGCCGCGGAGCGGCTCGTGATGGAACGTGGGCGGGATCCCGATACGGCTCTCGACCCAGCCCTTCAGCACCGCCCCCTCGACCGAGTTGGCGTCCATTCCCCACCCACGCAGGAAGCGCAAATACGAGTTCTTGAGGCTGCGGCGCGCCGGGAGCGTCGCCTGGTCCTGCCAGTGATGCAGCTGGAACCGGACCGACAGCCAGTCGTCGAAGACGCGGGCGCGCGCGTCGGGGTCCTCGAGCGCATCGAGGGCGCGGAAGAGACCGGCGTTCTCCGTCCGGACGCCCTGGATCTCGAGCGGGCGTGGCTCCTCGTCGAACTGCCGGGACGCGACCACCCAGGGCGGCAGGTTGCAGCGGTTGAAAGAGGTCGGGTCCATGTGCGCGGCGGGTGAATGCCCGTGGATCGGGCAGCGGCGGCGACGGCGCCGCACGCCAAGCAGGCGGTCGGCGCCGGCGGCGTCGCCCCCAGGTCGCGGGGTTCACCGGGTCGAGCAGTCCGATGCAAGGACCGTGGCGGCGCGAGCGGGCTGGCACCCCGCTTGCTGGATCCCGGGAGGATGGAGCCGCGTCCGACCGCCAGCGCGGCGATGGCCGCACTGCACGAC
Organism: Anaeromyxobacteraceae bacterium; assembly: GCA_035538735.1. GTDB lineage: Bacteria > Myxococcota > Myxococcia > Myxococcales > Anaeromyxobacteraceae > Anaeromyxobacter_A. The sequence continues at coordinate 9,271 of DATLJU010000083.1, forward strand.
ATCGGCCGGGTCCTCAGCGTCGCGACGGACCTCTCGAAGGCGTTCACCGCCACCCTGGGTGTGCTCCGCTCGCACGTCGGGCTCGAGAACGGGACCGTCTCCCTCTTCGATCCGGTCACCGGCGACGTGTTCGTCGAGTCGGCGCCCGAGATGGAGGACGAGGAGCGCATCCTGGGCCGAGTCCGGCCCGGGGAGGGGATCGTGGGGCGGGTCTTCCGCAGCGGCCTGCCCATGGTCGTGCCGGATCTGTCCGACGAGCCTCTCTTCCTGAACCGCACCGGGGGATGGCGCGACATCGCGTCCGACCCCCGCGCGCTCTTCGCGATCCCCATCCGCGAGGGTCGCGCGACGCTGGGTGTCCTGACGGCCGACCGCCGGTGGCGCGCCGGTCCGTTCTCGTTCGAGGACGACGCGCGCTTGCTCGGGGTCGTCGCGGCGCTGCTCGCGCCGCGCATCCGGCTCCACCAGATGGAGAGCCCGGCGGCGCGCGCGCGCGTGGACGACGCGCCCCCGCTCGGCCCCGATCTCGAGCGCTTCCACGGCGTCGCGGGCCGCAGCCCCCGCTGGCGCGCGGCGCTCGACGTGCTGGCGCGGGTGGCGCCGAGCCGCGCCACCGTCCTGCTACGCGGCGAGAGCGGCACCGGCAAGGAGGTCGTCGCGCGCGCGCTCCACGACGCGAGCCCGCGCGCCGAGCGCCCGTTCGTGCCGGTCAACTGCGCGGCGTTGCCGGAGGCGTTGCTGGAGAGCGAGCTCTTCGGCCACGAGAAGGGAGCGTTCACGGGTGCGCACGAGGTGCGCAAGGGTCGCTTCGAGGCGGCCGACGGCGGGACGCTCTTCCTGGACGAGGTGGGGGAGCTGCCGCTGGCCGCGCAGGTGAAGCTGCTGCGCGCCATCCAGGAGCGCCAGTTCGAGCGCATCGGAGGGCGCCGCACGATCACCGTCGACGTCCGGCTCGTCGCCGCAACGAACCGCGACCTCGAGGCAGCCGTCGCGGAGGGACAGTTCCGCCTCGACCTCTTCCACCGGCTGCAGGTGGTGGAGATCGTGCTACCGCCGCTGCGCGACCGGACCGAGGACGTCCCGCTCCTGGCGGAGCGCTTCCTCGCCGAGCTCATGGCGGAGCACGGGCGGCGGATCGCGCTCGCGCCCGGCGCCATGGCGGCGCTCGCCGCCGCGCCCTGGCCGGGCAACGTGAGGCAGCTCCGGAACGTGCTGGAGCGGCTCGTCGTGGCCTCGCCGCGCGACGTGGTGACGGCCGAGGAGGTGGTCGAGCTGACCGGCGCCGACCGGGCGCCGCCGGGGGTGGTGCAGGTCGCGCCCGGCGCGCCGGACGGCGCCGCCGCGACGTCGGTCGAGCGCGATCAGGTCGCGGCGGCGCTCGTCCAGGCCGGCTACGTGCAGGCGAAGGCGGCGCGCCTGCTCGGCCTCTCGGTGCGCCAGCTCCGCTACCGCGTCGCGAAGTACGGCCTCGTGCTGCGGAGGTTCTAGATGAAGAGTGAATCGGGCTTCGCGGTGCGCGCCGCCCGCCGTGAGGACGTCGACGCGCTGGTGCGCCTGCTCGGGGTCCTGTTCTCGATCGAGTCCGACTTTCAGCCGGACGCCGCGCGCCAGCGGCGCGGCCTCGCGCTCCTGCTCGACGACCCGTGGCGGTGCGCCGTGTTCGTGGCCGAGCGCGCCGGCGCCGTCCTCGGCATGGTCACGGCTCAGCTCGTCGTGTCCACGGCGGAGGGCACGTTCTCGGCGGTCGTGGAGGACATGATCGTCGACGCGCGGGAGCGCGGGCGGGGCGTCGGCGCCGCGCTGCTCCGCGCCGGCGAGGCGTGGGCCGCCACGCGCGGCGCGACCCGGCTGCAGCTTCTCGCCGATCGCGAGAACCGATCGGCGCTCGGGTTCTACGACCGGATGGGCTGGCGCCCGACCGCCCTCGTCTGCTGGCGCCACGGCGGCGTGAGCTAGCGGGCGGGGCGCGCGCGGTTTGCGCGGAGTGGCAGGAACCGGACACCGCCAGTGTCCGGTTTACGACGGCCCTGGCAGGAGCGAGGCCGCGCCGCTCGCCGCGCGCGCGCCGATTCCGGTGATAGCAGCGATCTTCAGGCCCGCGCTTTCCACGGCACGCTCGTTGCTCTTCTCTCCGAACGAAGCGGGCACACGAACCCGAGGAGAGAGAGAGCACATGAGGCAGATCGCGATTTACGGGAAGGGCGGCATCGGGAAGTCGACCACGACGCAGAACACCGTGGCCGGCCTCGCCTCGCTCGGCAAGAAGGTCATGATCGTCGGCTGCGATCCCAAGGCCGACTCGACGCGCCTCATGCTGCACGCCAAGGCGCAGACGACGGTGATGGATCTCGTCCGCGAGCGCGGGACGGTCGAGGACCTCGAGCTCGGCGACGTGCTCAAGGTCGGGTACGGCGCCGTGAAGTGCGTCGAGTCCGGCGGCCCGGAGCCGGGGGTCGGCTGCGCCGGCCGCGGCGTCATCACGGCCATCAACTTCCTCGAGGAGAATGGGGCCTACACGCCCGACCTCGACTTCGTCTTCTACGACGTCCTCGGCGACGTGGTGTGCGGCGGCTTCGCCATGCCCATCCGCGAGAACAAGGCGGAGGAGATCTACATCGTCTGCTCCGGCGAGATGATGGCCATGTACGCGGCCAACAACATCGCGAAGGGTATCCTCAAGTATGCCACCTCGGGCAAGGTGCGCCTGGCCGGCCTCATCTGCAACTCGCGCAACACCGACCGTGAGGCCGACCTCATCGAGGCGCTCGCGAAGCGGCTGGGGACGCAGATGATCCACTTCGTCCCGCGCGACAACGAGGTCCAGCGCGCCGAGCTGCGCCGGATGACCGTCATCGAGTACGCCCCGCAGCACAAGCAGGCCGAGGAGTACCGGACGCTCGCGAGGAAGATCGCCGAGAACAAGATGCTCGTCGTCCCGACGCCGCTCTCGATGGAGGAGCTCGAGGAGCTCCTGATGGAGTTCGGGGTCATGGCGCCCGAGGACGAGGCCAGCGTCGGCGTCGCCGCCAATGCGGTTTGAGAGCTCGCCACAGCACAACGCAGGGACCAAGGAGCCGCCGGATGGGACACGAGGTGAAGAAGGTCGACGGCATCACGAAGGAGTCGACGCAGAGGATGATCGACGAGGCCCTCGAGGCCTACCCGGAGAAGGGCAAGAAGAAGCGCGCCCCTCACCTGGCTCCCAACGACCAGGCGTCAGGCAGCGCCTGCGTGAAGTCGAACCGGAAGACGGTCCCCGGCGTGATGAGCGCGCGCGGTTGCGCCTACGCCGGGGCCAAGGGCGTCGTGTGGGGTCCCATCCGCGACATGGTCCACGTCTCCCACGGCCCAGTCGGCTGCGGTTGGTACTCGTGGGGGACGCGCCGCAACCTCATGAGCGGCGTGAACGGCGTCTCGAACTTCGCCATGCAGTTCACCTCCGACTTCCAGGAGAAGGACATCGTCTACGGTGGCGACAAGAAGCTCGCCGTGCTCCTCAGGGAGGCGAAAGAGCTCTTCCCGCTGGCGAAGGGCATCTCGGTCCTGTCCGAGTGCCCGGTCGGCCTCATCG
>DATLJU010000084.1:0-17920 GCA_035538735.1 Anaeromyxobacteraceae bacterium
CTGCACCGCCTGCTGGCGGGCCACCCCACCCAACCTCGGCGGGCTGGCGGCGGCGCGCAGCCACCTCCTGGCGGCGGCGAGCTCGGCTCCACCCGGGCGGCTCCGGGCGGTCTTCTTCGGCGGCGACGTCTTCACCGCGCCTCACGCCTTCTCCGCGCTGCTCGCGGAGGCCGGCGCCGCATGCGAGGAGCACGGCCGCGAGCTCGAAGCGCTCGCCCTCTCCGACGGGGTGGACTGGAGCGACGAGGTCGTCCGGGACATCGCGCGGCGCGGAGTTCGCCTCGCCCAGGTGACGCTCGACGGCCGCGCCGAGCTGCACGATCGGCAGCGCCCGCTGGCCGCCGGCGGCGGCAGCTTCGGGCGCATCCTGGAGTCGATCGAGCACCACCGCGGCGCGCTGCCGATCGTGGTCCGGATGAACGCGTCCGCCGACGACGTCGAGGTCGACGCGCTCGCGAAGGTCCTCGACCGAGCGGGGCTCTTCGATGGATCGAACCCGGTCCTGCTCTACGTCGCGCCGCCCACCCCGTACCGTGAGCAGGTCCTCGAGCTGCTCGAGCTCGTGGAGCGCGAGCCCGCCGCGCTGCTCGGCCCGCGACGCAGTGCATAGCTTCCCCCTGTGGGTCGCTTGCTCATCGTCTCGAACCGGCTGCCGGTGACGGTGAAGGCCGGCCGCGGCGGCGAGGTGGCCGTCGAGCTCAGCACCGGCGGGCTCGCCACCGGCATGAAGGGGCCGCACGAGCGCCTCGGCGGGCTCTGGATCGGCTGGCCGGGCGACCTGGAAGCGCTCTCCGCGGCGGCGCGCGACGCGCTCGACACGCGCCTCTCCTCGCTTCGGCTCGTCCCGGTGCCGCTCACGCAGGACGAGATCACGCGCTACTACGAGGGCTACTCGAACGCGATCCTGTGGCCGCTGTTCCACTACTCGGTGGCCCGGCTGCCGCCGGAGGTGAGCGGGTTCGACGTCTACGAGCGCGTGAACGCGCTCTTCGCGGACGCCGTGGCCGACCAGTGGCGCGAGGGCGACCTGATCTGGATCCACGATTACCAGCTCATGCTCGTGCCGGCGATGCTGCGCGAGCGGCTTCCTGACGCGCGCATCGGCTTCTTCCTCCACATCCCCTTCCCGTCCTCGGAGATGTTTCGTCTCCTGCCGCAGCGCGAGCGCCTCCTCGAGGGCGTGCTCGGCGCCGACCTCGTCGGCTTCCACACCTCGACCTTCGTCCGTCACTTCTCCTCCTCGGCGCTGCGCCTCGTCGGCGCGCCCACCGACGTGGACCGCGTCCGCTGGCGAGGGCGCGAGGTGCAGCTCGGCGTGTTCCCGATGGGGATCGACGCCGCTCGCTACGACGCGCTGGCGCGGTCGCCGGAGGTCGAGGGGCGGGCGCGCGCGCACCGCGCGGACGGCACGCCCATCCTCCTCGGCATCGACCGGCTCGACTACACGAAGGGCATCCAGCGCCGGCTGCTCGCGTTCGAGGCGCTGCTGCGCGCGCAGCCGGAGCTCCGGCGCAGGGTGCGGCTGGTGCAGGTGGCGGTCCCCTCGCGCGAGAACGTCGAGGCGTACCGCGAGCTGCGCGACGAGGTCGACGCGCTGGTCGGCCGGATCCACGGTGAGTACGCCACGCCGGGCTGGTCGCCCATCCACTACCTCTACCGCGGGCTCGAGCCGACGGACCTGGTCGCGCTCTACCGCGCCGCGGACGCGGTGCTCGTGACGCCGCTGCGCGACGGGATGAACCTCGTGGCGAAGGAGTTCGTCGCCTCCAGGCCCGACGGCGACGGCGTGCTCGTCCTGTCGGAGTTCGCCGGCGCGTCGGCCGAGCTGGCCGAGGCGCTGCTCGTGAACCCGTACGACGTGGAGAGCACGGCCGAGGTCTTCTACCGCGCCCTCACGCTCCCCGAGGACGACCGCCGCACGCGCATGGCGCTCCTCCGCGAGCGCGTCCTCGGTCACGACGTCCACCGCTGGGCTCGCACGTTCGTGGCGCGGCTGGAGCAGGTGCAACCTTTGGCACGGAGCGGCAGCGTCACCGCGCCCTCGCCGCCTGGCGCCGTCCGCGCGGCGCTGGCCCGTGCCCGCGAGGCGCGGCGGCTGGCGCTGCTCCTCGACTACGACGGCACGCTCGTCCCGTTCGCCCCCACCCCCGACCTCGCGGCTCCCGACCCGCCGCTGCTCGAGCTCCTGCGCGGGCTGGCCGCCCGGCCCGGGACCGAGGTGCACCTCGTCTCGGGGCGCAAGCGCGACACCATGGAGCGGTGGTTCGGCCCGCTGCCGATCGGGCTCCACGCCGAGCACGGGCTGTGGGCGCGGCCGGCCGGAGGGCGATGGGCCGCGGCCGTGGTCCCGGACACGAGCTGGCGCGAGCCCGTGCTCGGGATCCTGCGCGACTTCACGGACCGGATTCCGGGCTCGATCGTCGAGGAGAAGACGGCCGGGCTCGCCTGGCACTACCGCAGCGCCGACCCGGAGTACGGCGCGGCGCAGGCGAAGGAGCTCTCACTCCACCTCGCCACGTTGCTCCGCGACGCGCCGGTCGAGATCCTGTACGGCGACATGGTGGTCGAGCTGCGGACACGCGGCGTGGACAAGGGCCGCGCGGTGGGCCTCGTGCTCGCGGCCGGCACCGGGCCGCTCCTCCTCGCCGTGGGCGACGACCGCACCGACGAGGACCTGTTCGCCGCCCTGCCGGATGGGAGCATCTCGGTCCACGTCGGCCCGGCGCCGAGCCGAGCGGTCCTCCGCCTGCCCGACGTCCGCGCCGCGCGGGCGCTGCTCGCGTCGCTCCTCGAGCCGTGACCGCGTCTTCGCGACGCGCCACGGAACCCCCGACGGAGGGAAGCCGCATCACGCGACACGCCCTGTTTGGCTCGCTCGCGCGGCCGGAGGCCGCCGCCTACGATTCCCTCGTACCACCAGCACGAGGGAGGTCAGCCGCATGACGCGAGCCGAGATGTTCCGTTACCTGGCCGAGCGATCGGGGCTGAAGCGCGAGAAGCAACCCGGCCCGAAGACGAGCGCGGCGCGCCGCGCCGGCACGCCGCACAACGCCGCGGCGGCCAAGAACGCGCTCTACGCGCTCGAGCCGACCAGCGGACGGGCTTCGCGGAAATCGACGCGGAAATCGGCCAACCGGCAGAAGACGGACACCCAGTTCCGCATGAAGCGGCAGGTGAAGGAGATGCAGCACTGAGTCGGCGGTGGAGACCCCCGCCCCGCCGATCGAAGATGGGGGCGGGGGCCTGGCCGCAGGGCGGGTGGGTACCCGCCGGCGCTTGCGCCGGTGGGTGGTCCCCCGCCGCAGGACGCTTCAGCAACAACGGATCGGCACGTCGGCCGCCACCGGCTTCCCGAACGCCTCCGGCGGCAGCGGGTGGCCCTTGTACGTCAGCCAGCAGCGGCGCAAGACGTTCGCGCCCACCAGCACCACGCCCGCCATGAAGATCGTCATCAAGGTGGAGTCGAGGTAACCCTGGAACGCCGTCGCCGGCTTGGCGGTGAGCGGCCAGAAGATCTTCTGGATGGCCTGGTATCCCGCGGTGAGGGTGGTGGTGCCGACGAAGACCATCGGCACGGCCGTGAGCCACGCGTACCGGGCCTTGCCCATGTTGAAGAGGAAGGTCGTCCCGACCGCCAGCGCGATGGTGGCGAGCAGCTGGTTCCCCGTGCCGAAGAGCGGCCAGAGCGTGGAGATGTTGCCGGTGTAGATGAGGTACCCCCAGCTCGCCACCACGACCAGTGTCGCGATGATGTTCCCCGGCAGCCAGGCGCTGTTCGCGAAGGGCTTGTGGACCTTGCCGAGCAGCTCCTGCAGCACGTAGCGAGCGACGCGCGTGCCGGTGTCGATCGTGGTCAGGATGAACAGCGCCTCGAACATGATGACGTAGTGGTACCAGTAGCCCATGAGCGTCTTCATCCCGGGGACGCCGGCGAAGATCTGGGCCATGCCGACGGCGAGCGAGACCGCGCCGCCGGTCCGGCCGGCGAGCTGCTCCCCGACCGCGGCGGAGAACATGTCGAGGTTGACGGGCGTGTAGCCGAGCTTGGCGTACGCGGCCGGCGCCACGTTGATGGCGAAGTAGTCGCCCGGGAAGAGCGAGCAGGCCGCGATGAGCGACAGCACGGCCACCAGGCCCTCGGCCAACATCGCGCCGTAGCCGATGAAGCGGGCGTCGCTCTCCTTGTTCAGCATCTTGGGCGTCGTCCCGGAGCTGACGAGGGAGTGGAAGCCCGAGATGGCGCCGCAGGCGATGGTCACGAACAGGAAGGGGAAGAGCTTGCCCTTGATGATGGGGCCGCCGCCGTTCACGAACTGGGTGACGAGCGGGAACTTGATGTCGGGGTGCACCACGAACACGCCGATGACGAGGGCGAAGATGGTGCCGAGCTTCACGTACGTCGACAGGTAGTCGCGCGGCTCCAGCAGGAACCAGACCGGCAGCACGGACGCGATGAAGCCATACGCGCACATGAGCAGCGTCACCTGCTCCTTGGAGAAGGTGAGCGCCCCCGCCCAGGAGCTCTGCGCCACGAAGCGCCCGGCGACGACGGCCGCGATCAGCGCGATGACGCCGAACACGCTCGGCCAGAGGACGTTCACCTGCCCGCCCGCGCCGTGGCTCTTCCCGAACATGCCGTAGCCCATGAAGATCGCGATGGGGATGGTGCAGCCGATGGTGAAGATGCCCCACGGGCTGTGCGCGAGCGCGTTCACCACCACCACGCCGAGGCCGGCCAGCGTCACGAGCAGGATGAGGAGCACCGCGAAGGTGGCGACGATGCCGGCGAATGGGCCGACCTCCGTCCGCGCGACGTCCGCGAGCGACTTGCCCTTGTGACGGACGGAGGCGACCAGGACGACGAAGTCGTGGACGCAGCCGCACAGGACGGCTCCGAAGAGGATCCAGAGGAAGCCGGGCGCGAACCCGAATTGCGCGGCGAGGGTCGGACCGACGAGCGGCCCGGCGCCGGCGATCGCGGCGAAGTGGTGGCCGAAGAGGACCCACTTCGGGGACGCCACGTAGTTGTGGCCGTCCGCGTAGACGTGAGCCGGGGTGGTACGAAGGTCGTCGAGCGCGAGCGCCTTCGCCGCGACGTACGCGCTGTAGTAGCGATAGCCGACGGCGAAGACGAGCAGCGTCGCCAGCATCACCGGGAACGTGTTCATGCGTCTCCTTCCTCGATGAGGCGGCGCGCGGCCCCTCCACCTGAGCGCGACGCGCCGGTGCCCATTTCGGAGGAGAATATCGGAAGCAAGCGATGGTCGGAAGCGAGCGTTTGATTCGAAGCAAGTAATCGATGACGTCGCGTTGCCGGGCCGAGGCGACGCGACGTTCAATGCATGCTTCGTGTACCCGGAACTGGCAGGCCTTTACGGATGAGCGCCGTCCTGGGCCGGCGCGCCTTCCGCCGTGGGCAGGTCGACGTCGAACGTGGAGCCCAGGCCGGCCTCGCTCGTCACCCGCGCGGAGCCGCCATGCGCCTCCGCGATCGTCCGGACGGTCCAGAGGCCGAGGCCGAGCCCGCCGTAGTGCCGCGACGAGACCGCCCGGCTGAAGCGGCTGAACAGCGCCGGCTGCCGCTCGGCGGCGATCCCGATCCCCCGGTCCACCACGGTGATCGAGGCACGGTCGCCGCGGCCGACGACCCGGAACGAGACGGGCTGGCGGGCGCCATACTTGAGGGCGTTCGCGAGCAGGTTCGCGACCAGCACCTCGAGCAGGCCGCGGTCGCCGCTCACCTCCGCCGGCGGACCGGGCTCGAGGAGCACCGTGGACCCCGAGCTGGCGATGTCGGCGGCGTGCTCGCGGACCACGTGCTCGATCAGCTCGCGCAGCTCGATGCGCCGTCGCTCGAGCGCGATCTGCTGCGGCTCGAGCGTGGCGACCCGGAGCACCGCGTCCACGAGGCGCGACAGGCGGGTGGCGGCGTGCTGCAGCCGCCGGATGCGGTCGCCGACGTGCTCGCTCGCCGCCCCCTCCCGGTCCGCCGCCCTCCGGACGAGGTCCGCGTGGAGCTGCAGGGCGGCGATCGGCGTCCGGAGCTCGTGCGCGGCGATGACGAGGAGCTCCTCTCGCGCGCGGACGCCCTCCTCGCGCGCCGCCAGGGCGAGTCGCTCTTCCTCCGCCTTCTTGCGCCGGGTGAGATCTCTCGTGACCTTGACGAACCCGAGGAGCTCGCCCGTGGGCTTCCGGACCGCGGTGATGACGACGTCCGCCCAGAACAGGGTTCCGTCCTTGCGGACGCGCCATCCCTCGTCCTCGGAGCGTCCGTCGCGTGCGGCGTGCTCGAGCGCGCGCCGCGGCGTTCCGTGCGCGCGCTCCTCGGGTGGGTAGAAGATCGAGAAGTGCTGCCCGATGATCTCGTCCGCGAGCCACCCCTTCATCCGCTCCGCGCCCTTGTTCCAGGTCGCGACGCGCCCATCGGTGTCGATCAAGAAGATCGCGTAGTCCCGGACGGAGTCGACGAAGAGCTGGAGCATGCCCTCGTCGAACCGCGAAGACACCACAGCTGGACCCCGGCCGGGGCCGGCTCGCGACCAACGCTGGATCTCCCTCTCGCTCACGTCCGATAATCTGAGGCTGCGCCCCGCCGGTGACTCGGCGCGCGCGCAGCGCGTCAGAAAAGGCTAAATCTGGCGGTGCTGCGCGGCAAGGCACGGTTCCCCTGGGCGGGCTGCGGCCGCTTGCCACGACCCTTCCTCCCCACTGGATCACCTGCTCGGCAGTTCCCCGCGTGGGCGGCTCGGCGCCTCCGCGGCCCAGTGCCTCGGCGCCGCGCGGCCGGGGCGCCCGCGCACGCGTAACCGCTCCGTTCGTGCTGAGCGTAGCGCCCGCATCGCGGGCGCGTAGTCGAAGCACGAACGTTCGCCCTTCGACTTCGCGGCGCCTTCGGCGCCGCTACGCTCAGGGCGAGCGGCGGGGTGCGGAGGGATCGCTACGTGGGCTGCGGCACGTCGATGTGCAGCTCGACGCGGCGGTTCTTGGCGCGGCCGGCGGAGGTCTTGTTGTCGGCGAGCGGCTTCGTCGATCCCATGCCGAGCGCGGTGACCTGCGCCTCCTTCACGCCGCGGCCGAGGAGGACGCGCTTCACGGCGTCGGCCCGGCGGAGCGACAGCTCCTCGTTCTTGGAGCCCGTGCCGGTCGAGTCGGTGTGGCCCTCGACGCGGACCCGGTCGTCCGAGTACTTGGCGATGATGTCGGCCACCTTCTCGATCTGGGCGACGGCCTCGTCCTTCAGCACGGCGCTGCCGGAGTCGAAGAGGATCTCCGACTTCATGTTGACGAGCACACCGTTCTCGGTGCGCTTCGTCTCGGCGACCTGCTCCAGCTCCTTCGCCTGCTTGTCGAGATAGAGGCCGACCGATCCACCCGCGAGCGCCCCGACGCCGGCGCCGATGGCCGCGCCCTTCCAGCCTCCGAGCAGCGCGCCAACGCCCGCGCCCGCAGCCGCGCCGCCGCCCGCTCCGATGGCGGTGCGCTTGCCGGCGGTTTCGCAGCCGGCAGCGGTGACGAGCGTCAGCAGGGAGACGACCACGATCTTGTTTCGCATGTGGCCTGTTTTCCTCGAAGGGGACCGGCCGGGTCAACGCCGGATCGGGCGATCGCATTCCGGGCAGCACCCACACCAGCAGCAAAGGTGGGCGGAGGTGATCCCCGGCCGTGGCGGATCCTCGAGGCCAGGCGCCGGGGGCGCCGACGCGACGCTCGGTGAAGGCGTGGTCGACGTCGACGGCGCGCGAGCGCGCCGGCCGCAACCGCGGTATGACGTCGAACCATGGCCAAGGCGATCCGTCTCCACGAGAAGGGTGGGCCCGAGGTGCTGAGGCTCGAGGACGTGCCGGTGGGCGATCCCGGCCCCGGAGAGGCGCGCGTCCGGCACACCGCCATCGGGGTGAACTTCGTCGACACCTACGTCCGTACCGGCCTCTATCCGGCGCCGTTGCCGAGCGGGCTCGGCACGGAGGGCGCCGGCGTGGTCGAGGCGGTCGGCTCCGGGGTCACGCACGTCCGCGCGGGCGACCGCGTCGCCTACGCGGGCGGTCCGCTCGGCGCCTACAGCGAGGCGCGCGTCATGCCCGCCGACCGGCTCCTGAAGCTCCCCGACGGAATCGGCGAGCAGCACGCGGCCGCGATGATGCTGAAGGGCCTCACCGTGCAGTACCTCATCCGCCGCACGCACCGCGTCCAGCGCGGCGAGACGGTCCTCTTCCACGCCGCCGCCGGCGGAGTGGGCCTCATCGCCTGCCAGTGGCTGAAGGCGCTCGGGGCCACCGTCATCGGGACGGCCGGCTCCGACGAGAAGGCCGCGCTGGCGAAGGCGCACGGCGCCGACCACGTCATCGTCTACACGCGCGAGAGCTTCCCGGAGCGCGTCCGCGAGTTCACCGGTGGGCGCGGCGTCCCGGTGGTCTACGATTCGGTGGGGAAGTCGACGTTCATGGGATCTCTCGACTGCCTCCAGCCGTTCGGACTCCTCGTCACCTTCGGGAACGCCTCCGGGCCGGTGCAGGCGGTCGATCTCTCCATCCTGGCGCAGAAGGGTTCACTGTTCGTCACGCGACCAACCCTCAACACCTACGCCGCGAAGCGCGAGGACCTGGAGGCGATGGCGGCGGAGCTGTTCGAGGTGGTCCGCTCGGGCCAGGTGAAGATCGAGGTCGGCCGGACGTTCCCGCTCGCCGAGGCGGCGCGCGCTCACCGCGAGCTGGAGGGGCGCCACACGACCGGCTCGACGATCCTCCTGCCGTAGCGGCGCCACACGCGCCCCGGGACGCCGCTTGCCGGCGCATGTGACCGCCGCCATGAGCGGCGCGCGCGCGCCCGATCGGGCGCGCGACATTCACTGGAAGAAGCAGCGGGCCTGGCGCCTGCACTGCCGCATGCCGCCCATCTTGGGTCGATCGCCTCGACTTTCCACAGTCTTTTCGATAGAGAACCACGACCTGCTCATGATGGGCAGGTACGGAGGGCCGTTTCAGGCCGCCCGCTTACACGCAAGGAAGTTCAGTACATGGCTACTGGTACCGTGAAGTGGTTCAACGACGCGAAGGGCTTCGGCTTCATCACTCAGGAGGGCGGCGGTGAGGACGTGTTCGTCCACCACACTGCCATCCAGTCGGAGGGGTTCCGCACCCTCGCCGAGGGGCAGAAGGTGGAGTTCGAGGTGAAGAAGGGGCCGAAGGGCCTGCAGGCCGCGAACGTCCGCGCCGTCTAGCGTCGTCGCTTCCGCTTCGACGTGAGATACCGGGGGCCTGGTCTCGATGAGACCGGGCCCTCGCCTTTTTCTGCCGAGCGCCCGCCGGTGAAGTTGCTGGCAATCCGCGCCGGCTCCCTGCTGCGCTGACAAGGTCAGCCGTCGCACGATCGAACCTCCCCTCGATGCGGGCCAACGGCCGGTTTCCACTCAGCCGGGCTGAAGAGGCGCCCGATCACCTGCCGAACGCAGGCTGCCTCCCTCGACGCCGCGGCGTCCGGCGCGAGTAGAATCGCCCGATCGTTCATAGATTGTGGCCGGAAGGGCTATGGCCGCTTCGCTCACGGTCGACGTCGTCGTCCACGCGCCCACCGTCTTCCACCATTGCCAGCACTGCGAGGTGGTGTGGCGCGAGACGGGGTTCAGCCGTGGCGTGCGCGCGGACCAGATGCGAAGCACGCTCCCGGAGGACCTGCAGCGGGAGTACGAAGCGGTCTGGGATTGGGTCCTTCGGCTGCTCGCGACCTACCAGGACCGGGTCTCGGTGAGGGTGATCGACGCGACGTCGCTCGCCGGCGTGTGGAGGGCCGCGCGGTACAGGCTCCACCGGTATCCCGCCATCGTCGTGGATGGCCGCGACACGTGCGCCGGGACGGACACGCGCGTGGCGGACGAGCTGATCGCGCGCCGCATGGCCCTGCATCCGGTCGAGGGACGAGCGTCCCGCGGAAAGGGAGCTGAGCGATGAACACGCTCTGGATCGTCGTCATCGGCGTAGTCTCGATCTACCTCTCGTACCACTTCTACGCGCGGTGGGTGGATCGCGAGGTCATCCGCTCGGATGCGAGGAAGGCCACGCCGGCGCGGATGTACATGGACGGCGTGGACTTCATGCCCGCCAGCCGCCACGTGCTGTTCGGCTATCACTTCAAGTCGATCGCGGCGGCCGGGCCCATCGTCGGGGTGATCACCGCTGCCAACCTGTGGGGGTGGTTGCCGGCGCTCCTGTGGCTGGTCGTCGGCGTGAGCTTCATCGGATGGGCGAGCGACTACTCCGCCATCATGGTGTCGGTGCGCAACGACGGGAACAGCCTGAGCGCGATCTCGCACCGGCTGATCGCGCCGCGCACGCGGACCATCCTGTTCGTCTTCATCTTCTTCTACCTGCTGCTGCTCGCCGGCGCGTTCATCGGGATCCTCGCGGCCGTCCTCGCGGCGCGCCCCGACGTCCCCTTCGGCATCCTCGTGCTGGCGCTCATGGGGCTGCTGGCCGGGCAGATGATGTACCGCTGGAAGATGGACATCATCCTCGTCACCTTCCTCGTGGTGGTCGCCACGCTCGTCGCGCTGGCGGTCGGCCCGATGGGCCAGCACCGCGCCGCGAACGGGACCCTCGTGCAGGGTCCGGTGGGGAGCGCCGTCGTGGCGGTGAACAAGAGCGTGGACGCGCTCTCGGGTGGGCGGCCGCTGCTGTCGGTGGCGGATCCCACGCTGGCCGATCCGCGCATCCCGCCCCCTGGACCGGGCGGCAAGCGCGCCTCGACCCCGGCCTATGACGCCACCACGGGCACGGTCCACACGCTGCCCAATTACCTGCTGTGGATGGTGTTCCTGTTCGTCTTCTCCTACCTGGGGGCGAACCTCCCGATCTGGCGCTTCGCCCAGCCGGTCAACTACATCGGCTTCTGGGTGACGCTGATCACCATCGTGGGCAGCGCCGTGGGCGCAGTGCTGGCGCCCCTCATCGGCGCGAGGGACGCGGCCGGTAACCTCATCGGGCACTTCGCCCTGCAGTCGGTGAAGAGCCTGGGGTTCGCGGTAGAGCCGGGCCACGCCTGGCAGCCGCTCTGGCCCATGCTGTTCGTCACCATCGCCTGTGGCGCCATCTCGGGCTGGCACGCGCTGTTCGGATCCGTGGGGACGGCGCGCCAGCTCGAGTACGAGACGGACGGCCTGCCCGTCGGCGGCGGGGCGATGTTCGGCGAGAACACGCTCGCCCTGCTGTCCTTGGTCGCGGTGTCCATCGCGGGCGTCGGGGGCGGCGGCGGCAGGTTCGCGGCGGGCGTCGGCAAGCTCGTGTTCGCCGGCACCTTCGGCCTCGTGCCCGAGACCTACGGCACGGCCCTCGGCTTCGGCGCGTTCGTCATGATCGTGCTCACGGTGACCCAGCTCGTCTTCCGCGTGATGCGCGTGACGCTCACCGAGTGGGTGGGCGGAACGATCCCGGCCGTGCGCAACATGCACGTGTCCACGATCGTCTCGATGGTGCTCACCGCGGCCTTGGTGCTGACCGGCACCTGGGTCTACCTGTGGCAGCTCTTCGGGGCGTCCAACCAGCTGATGGCCGCGCTCAGCCTGCTCGTGGTGACGGTCTGGCTCAGGTCGGAGAAGCGCAACCCGAGCTTCGCCCTCTGGCCGATGCTCTTCATGTACGTCACCACCCTCGCGGCCACCGCGGTGACGGCCCGGAACCTGTACGTGACCATCGCCGCCCACCCGACGCTCGGCGCGCTCCCGGTGGCCGGCGCATGGGCGATGATCATCGTCTCCGCGCTCCTCATCGTGGCCGCGCTCTTCATCGGGTGGGACGGCCTCAAGGCGTACCGGCGCCACCGGGCGCGTCCGCCAGCTGGTATCCCGGCGCCGATGCCGGCCTGAGCCGCGCCACTAGCCGGGCGCTTCGCGCGCCCGGCTCACGCGCTCCCCGAGCGCGCGAAGCGCCTCGAAGTAGTCGCCCGCGGGCGCGCCGAGAGCGGGGAGGTCGAGGTGTAACTCGAGGTGGGGCTCCGTCCGCCGCAGCGCGAGGCGTTGCACCGCGAGCCCTGCGCGCGAGGCCAGCGCGAGCATGGCGTCGCCCTGGGCGAGCGCTGCCTCGGTGCGATAGTAGGCGGGTAGCCCGCCGGCGCTCGTCGGCTCGCGGATCGACCAGCGCTCCGACGCGAGCCTCTCGAGCACCGTCCGGCTCGACCAGCTCGCCCGGTCGATCAGCTCGAGATCGTCCTCCGGCGGTCTGCGCAGCCGGGCGCGGACGATGAGCGTGTCGCGCCGTCCACGCCGCCTGGCCATCCACCACAACCAGGGCACGTCCCGGGGCTCCAGGAAGATGACCAGCGTGGCCTGTTCGAATGGGGACCTGGCGCCCGCGATGCCGAGCTCGACGGAGGTCGTCCCCAGCCACCGCACGGTGGCGCGCGAGCCGAGGAGCGGCAGGCCGCCCTGCATCCAGCGCATGACCGCGCTGCCCTTGCGGACGTTCCAGACCGTACCCCCGGCGAACCAGCCGACCACGCACAGGACGACGATCGTCAGGAGGGTGGTCATCAAGCGTTCCGGGTGACTGGCTGTCCGTCTGGTGGACGGGCGAGCATCACACGCCATCCATCCACACCATTATGAGGGGAGAGAGTGATCCAGTGGCCTTCCGGAGGGAGGTGCCGAAGCGCGAACGCTCCAGGGGTGCTCTTCACGACTTCCTGTTCGGGATGTTCGGGTTCGAGACGTCCCAGCAGGCTCTCGAGATCCGAGCGTCCATGGAGACGATGTTCATGCTGGTCACCTTCGGCGACATGGTCGGGGTGCCCGTCTTGCCGCCCTACTACGCGCTCCGCTTGCTCCCCTACGTGGTGCCCCAGCTCCGGACCTGGCAGCGGCGCGTGCTGCGTGAGCGCGAGCTGTCCGATGCGCACGAGTATCACCTGCACGGATTGTGATGGGCGACGCGCCGCAGTGAGGAACCGACGATGGATACGCTAGAGAAGCAGGACGAGAGGAAACCGACGGGGATCCGCAGGATCTTGCGGGACATGCGCCAGGTCGTCTACGGCATGGCCGCTCACGACATGAGCCGGGCGGCGCTCCGGACGCGCGCGTCGATGGAGCACCTGTTCATCCTCATCACCATGGGCGACCTGCTCGGGATCCCGATCCTCCCGCCCTATTACAGCCTGCGGCTCCTGCCTTACGTCGTCCCCCAGATCTCGACCTGGAAGCGCCGCATGCTGCGCGAGAAGGACCTCTCCGACGCGATGTTCTAGGCGCTCGCGACGGCGACGAGCGGGAGCGAGATCCATGGGCCTGAGGAAGCTCTTCGAGGCGAACCCCGAGCGCCGGTACATCATGTTCGGCGGAAAGGGGGGCCTGGGGAAGACGACGTTCTCCGCGGCCACCGCCTACTGGCTGGCGCGCAACGGGAAGAGGGTGCTCGTCTTCTCGGTCGATCCGCAGGCCTCGCTGACCGACATCTTCCAGAAGGACATCTTCGGCAAGGGGCCGGTCCAGATCGTCGAGAACCTCTGGGCCCAGGAGATCGACGCGGACACGCACATCAAGCAGTACCAGAACGAGATCCGGAAGAAGATCCTCGACCTGTACGGCCTGGAGGCGGTGCCCTCCGAGATCGAGAACTACATCCAGGCCGCCAGCGCCGAGCCGGCGATGGAGGAGAGCGCGATCTTCGACGCGGTGGTCGACGTCGTCGTGAAGGGCGACTTCGACTACTACATCTACGATCTCGTCCCGCTCGGCCACGCGCTCTACTACCTGAGCATGGCGAAGGTTTACGATCAGTGGATCAACAAGATCACCAAGCTTCGGGAGGAGATGCGCGAGTACGAGGAGATGGCGGGGCGGCTCAAGCGCCAGAAGCAGACGGAGCAAGACCACATCCTCGAAGAGCTCCACTACATCAAGGGCCGCATCAACGCGTCCTCGGCAATCCTCACCGACAGGGCGCGGACGGCGTTCTTCTTCGTGGTGGTGCCGGAGGACATGATCATCCGGGACACGCAGAACGCGGCCAGGCTGTTCGCGCAGTTCGACGTCCCCATCTCCGGCTACGTGGTGAACCGGGTCATCCCGCACGAGCTGCTGCAACAACACATCCCGGAGTACCTGGGCCATCGCATCGAGATGCAGGATCGGTATCTGCAGCAGATCAGGGACACGCTCGGCGACCGCGTCGTGGCACAGGTCCCGGAGCTCGAGCGGGACGTGACCGGTCTGCCCATGATCGAGAAGCTGGCCGACCTGATGTACGCATCGTGAAGGGAGGGAGCGCCCTCGCGCGCGGGCGCGTCGCACATGGGACACATCGAGACGTCGATGCAGGGCTACTTCGCCGCGCACCCGCAGCTCGAGTACGTCTTCTTCGGGGGCAAGGGGGGCGTCGGGAAGACGGTCTTCGCCGGCGCGACGGCGATGGCGCTCGCGCGCCAGGGCCGACGCACGCTGCTCGCCTCGACCAACCCCGTCCACAGCCTCTCGAGCCTGCTCGGCCAGGACGTGCTCGGGAGGCACTTGGCGGTCGAGGGCGTGCCGAACTTGTGGGCCTACGAGATCGACACCCGCGAGACGATCGCTCGCAGCAAGGCGGGGATCCGAGACAAGATCCAGTGGTTCCTGAAGTTCGCCGACATCTCGACGCGCGCCGACGAGTTCGTCGAGTCGGCCACCATGAACCCGGCCTTCGAGGAGTCGGCGATGTTCGAGAACATGATCGATCTCATGTTCAAGAACGAGTACGACGCCTACGTCTTCGACACGGCTCCCACAGCAAACGCCAGGCGCCTGCTCGGGATGTCCAAGGTGTATTCGCTATGGGTGAACAAGATGGTGCAGAGCCGCGAGGAGGCCAGGTCGCTCCGGGAGCTCCTCTCGTTCACCAAGAAGAAGGAGAGCGATCCGCTCATGGACTACCTGGTGTCCTTCCGCGAGCGGATGGAGCGCGCGCGCGTGCTCCTGACCGACCCTGCCCGGACCGCGTTCTTCTTCATCACCCTGCCCGAGGCGCTCCCCATCGCGGTGATCACGCGCTTCATCCAGTGGTTCCGGGACTTCGGGATCCCGGTGGGTGGCGTGGTCGTGAACATGCTCATCGACCGGACGAGCGTCGGAGACGACGCGGCCGAGTTCGTGAAGAACAGGGTCGCGATGCAGGATGAGCACATGGAGGAGATCTGGCAGAAGTTCGACGGCGCCGTCCGGGCGGTGGTGCCGCTCTTCGAGACCGAGGTCCGGGGCGAGAGGATGCTGGGCCGCCTCGCCGAGGCGCTGTTCTCTCCCGGTACGCGGGCTCGGGTGGAACCGGAGCTACGGCCTTCCTGACGGCCGCCACCGTGGACGCGCGGGTCGGTGCCCGATTGGCACCCGCCGTGGCCCGGCGGTAGAAACGCCGGATGGCTCGCATCGGCCTCATCGGGATCGGCAACGTGCTCATGGGCGACGACGCCCTCGGGCCGTACGCGGTGAAGCTCCTCGAGGCCCGCTACGAGCTGCCGCCCGAGGTCGAGCTCCTGGAGCTCGGCACGCCCGGCGCCGACCTCGCCCTCCACCTCGACGGCCTCGACACCGCGGTGGTGATCGACACGGTGAAGCTGAGCGGCGCGCCGGGCGAGATCCGCCTCCTGGACAAGGCGGCGCTGCTCGCGAAGCGGCCGCTCCTCCCGGCGAGCCCGCACGAGCCGGGGCTGCGCGAGGCGCTCTTCGCGCTCGAGTTCCACGGCGGCGCGCCCCGCGAGGTCCGGCTCGTCGGCGTCATCCCCGGCGCGGTCGAGCTCGAGGTGGGGCTGTCGCCCGCGGTGAAGGCGGCGGTGCCGGCGGTGCTGGAAGCCGCGCTCGGGGAGCTCGCCGCGCTCGGCGCTCCGGCGCGGCGGCGCGCGGTCCCCCTCGTCCCCGATCTATGGTGGGAGCAGCGCGGCGAGTGACGATGGCGTGACGCCTCGCAGCCCGACTGGCGCACGCCGGCTCGGCTTCGCCGACCCGCCGCGCGCGTGCTAGGCTCCTTGCTTCCGATTCGAGCCTGGCGCGCACGGGAGTCCGCGCGCCCGCTCCCAGGAACGCCCTGTGTCCGCTCCTTCACGCGCTGCGGAAGGCCTCCGAATCACCGTCCGCGGCACGGTGCAGGGCGTCGGCATGCGGCCGTTCGTCTACCGCTTGGCGCAGGCTGAAGGGGTGCGCGGACGCGTCCGCAACGACGCGCGCGGGGTGACCATCGAGGTCTTCGCCGAGGCCGAGGCGTTGCGGCGCTTCGTGGCGCGGCTCGAGGCGGAGCGGCCGCCGGCCGCACGCTTCGACGCGCTCGACTGCGAGCCCATCGCGGACGAGCCGGAGGAGGGCTTCGTCATCGTCGAGAGCGAAGGGGCCGCCGCGGAGGAACCCCGCGTCTCGATCCCGGCCGACCTCGCCACCTGCCCGGATTGTCTGCGCGAGCTCTTCGACCCGGCCGACCGGCGCCACCGCTACCCGTTCACGAACTGCACCAACTGCGGCCCGCGCTTCACGATCGCGCGGGGCGTCCCTTATGACCGCCCGCTCACCACCATGGCGCCGTTCGCGCTGTGCGAGGCCTGCCGGCGAGAGTACGAGGATCCGCGCGATCGCCGTTTCCACGCGGAACCGAACGCCTGCCCCGCGTGCGGCCCGCGTCTCACCCTGCTCGCGGCCGACGGCCTTCCACTCGCGGAGCGCGACGAAGCGCTGGCCCAAGCGGTGCGCGCGCTCGCCGAGGGGAGGATCGTGGCGGTGAAGGGCGTGGGCGGGTTCCACCTCGCCTGCGACGCGCGCTCGCCGGTTGCCGTGGCGCGGCTCCGTCTCCGCAAGCGGCGCGAGGAGAAGCCCCTGGCGGTCATGCCGCGCGACCTCGCCGAGGCGGAGCTCCTCTGCGTCCTGGGCGACGCGGAGCGCGCGCTCCTCGCCTCGCCCGAGCGGCCCATCGTGCTCGCGCCGCGGCGCGACGGGTGCGCGGTCGCGCCGGAGGTGGCGCCGGACACGCCGCTGCTCGGCCTGCTCCTGCCCTACGCGCCGCTGCACCACCTGCTGCTCGACGGGGTGCGCCGCCCGCTCGTGATGACGAGCGCCAACCTCTCCGAGGAGCCCATCGCCTACCGGAACGGCGAGGCGGTCGCGCGCCTCGGCGGCATCGCCGACCTCCTGCTCGTCCACGACCGCGAGATCGAGACGCGCGCCGACGACTCGGTGGCGCGCGTGGTGGCGGGCTCGCCCCTGCTCCTGCGCCGCTCGCGTGGCTACGCGCCGCGCCCGGTGCGGCTCGCGCGCGGGCTCGCGCGCCCGGTCCTGGCCGTGGGGGCCCTGCTCAAGAACACCTTCTGCCTCGGCGTGGGCGACGCGGCGCACCTCGGCCCGCACATCGGCGATCTGGAGAACCTCGAGACGCTCGCGTCCTTCGAGGGCGCCGTCGCGCGGGTGGAGCGGTTCCTGCGCACGCGTCCGGCGCTCCTCGCCCACGATCTCCACCCCGACTTCACCTCGACCCGGTACGCGCTGGAGCGGGCGCGGGCGGAGGGCCTGCCGGCTGTGGCGGTGCAGCACCACCACGCCCACGCCGCCGGCTGCATGGCCGAGCACGGCCTGACGGGGCCGGCGCTGGCGCTCACCTGGGATGGGACCGGCCTCGGGGACGACGGCGCGGCGTGGGGCGGCGAGCTGCTCCTCGCGCGCTACGACGGGTACGAGCGGCTCGCCACCTTCCGCCCCATCCCGCTCGCCGGCGGAGACAAGGCCATCCGCGAGCCGTGGCGGATCGCGCTCGCGGCGCTCGACGACGCCTTCGCCGGCTCGCCGCCGCTCGACGCGCTGCCGCTCTTCCGCGGGCCGAGCGCGGACGAGGTCGGGGTGGTGCGGCGGATGATCGCGAGCGGGTTCAACGCGCCGCGCGCGCACGGCGCCGGCCGGCTCTTCGACGCGATCGGGGCCCTGGCGCTCGACCGC
>DATLJU010000085.1:0-6041 GCA_035538735.1 Anaeromyxobacteraceae bacterium
CTGGCCGGAGCGGCGGCGACGAGGCCGATCAACGGGAGCGCGCGCAGGAGGTGGGACAACGGCTGCCCTCGAAAGTTCTCTGGAATCCTAGCGGCTGGGTCGGGGGGCATCAACGCGGGGTGGTGGGGATGGACCCTACCCGCGCGAGCGCGAGCCGCGCCGGGTCGACCCCCCGTTCACGCCCGCCAGCGCCTCCCCGGCGGCCTCGAGCAGCGCGCCGTCGGGGAGCGGGCGCGAGAGCACGGCGTTGCAGCCCGCGGCGGTCAGCCGCTCGGCCCACTCGGAGAGCCCGACGGCCACGACCGGGACGGCCGAGAGCTCCCGGTCGGCGCGCAGCGCCGCGACGGCCTCGCTGCCCTCCGGAGAGGCGGCAGCGACCACGACCAGGTCGGGCTGGAACCTCGCCGCTGCCGCACCGGCGGCAAACCCGGGGGAGGCCTGCTCGACCGCGTATCCGCCCTCGGCGAGCTGCCGCGCCAGGCCCTCCCGCATGGGCCCGACCTCCCCCAAGACGAGCGCCTTGCGCCGGGTCGGCGCCGCTCCGGAGAGCTCCTCCGGGAGGGGCATGCCATGCCGGACCATGAACCCCGCCAGATCCTCGCGCGAGATGCGGCGATGACCGCCGGGCGTGCGGTGAGCCTTGATCCGCCGCGCCTTGATCCAGTTCACCACCGTCGGCAGGGACACCCCGAGCAGCCGGGCCGCCTCGTGGGTCGTGTAGAAGCCGCGCATGGGAGGAGGAGCTTACCGCGCCCACATCGCCGGCGGGGGCATGGCGCGGTGGGGCCGTGTTAGATCGAGTCCATGGCGCTCTCGAACTTCCTCGTCGGGGCCGTGCAGATGACGTCCACCGGCGACCGACCGAAGAACCTCGCCACCGCCTTGCGGCTCGTGAACGAGGCCGCCGATCTGGGGGCCAAGCTGGTCGGGCTGCCCGAGAACTTCGCCTTCATGGGGCGTGACGAGGAGCGCATCGCCAGCGCCGAGACGCTGGAGGGGCCCACCCTGTCGGCGCTGCGCGAGGTGGCGCGCCAGCGCGCCATCCACGTCCTCGCCGGCTCCATCGCGGAGCGGGTGGAGGCGCCGGGCAAGACCGCCAACACGAGCGCGCTCATCTCCGACGACGGCGCGATCGTCGCCGTGTACCGCAAGATCCACCTGTTCGACGTGAACATCCCGGACGGTGCCCGCTACGCCGAGTCCGAGACCGTTCAGCCGGGCGACCGCGCCGTGCTGGCGCCGAGCGCGCTGGGCCGGATCGGGCTCACCGTCTGCTACGACCTGCGCTTCCCCGAGCTCTACCGGCAGCTCTCGGCGCTCGGCGCCGAGATCCTGTGCGTGCCCGCGGCGTTCACGCTCTTCACGGGCAAGGACCACTGGGAGGTGCTCCTCAGGGCGCGCGCCATCGAGAACCTCGCCTACGTGCTCGCTCCGGCGCAGGCCGGCCGCCACTCGGCGAACCGCGTCACGTTCGGCAACGCGATGGTCGTCGACCCGTGGGGCGTAGTGCTGGCGCGCTGCCCGGCCGAGGGCGATGGCGTCTGCGTCGCCCCGGTTCGGCGCGAGCGGCTGGAGCAGGTGCGGCGCGAGCTGCCGTCGCTCAAGCACCGCAGGTTGTGATCGGGGTCGTGGAGCCGTAGGGCGGGGGCTCGTCCCCCGCCCGCCGCGTCAGAACACGAACAGGATCCCGCCGGCGAAGCTCGCGGATCGGTCGTCCGACAGGTCCCAGCTGCTCGACGACCCGAAGTCCTTCACCCAGCTCTTCGTGAACTCGACGAAGAGGTAGGTGTGGTTGATGCCGGTCTCGCGGTCCATCTCCCGCGCCAGCGAGGTGTCGATGGCACCGAGGTCGATGGCGAGGCCGCCGGTGAGCGAGTAGCCGTTGGTGGCGCCGGAGCCGGCCTTCCCGTTCGAGTTGGCGGTGTTGCCGGCGCCGTTGTTCACCGACCACCAGTAGCGGTCGAGCGCGAAGCGCGCATAGGGCGCGAGGGGGAACCAGCGGTACTGGTTGGACAGCATGTCGTAGCGGTAGGTGAGCGTGATGCGGGTGGGGACGACCTTGATCGAGGTCGGATCGGACGACGGCCCGCCGGACAGCGGCTGGCCCGGCACCGTGGGGAGATTGAAGCCGTGCCCGTACTTCTCCCAGTAACCGGCGCCGAAGCCGAGGTCGAGCGAGCCATAGTTGGCGATGAGCGAGTACGCGACGTCGGCGCGGAACATGAGGTTCCGCTTCCCGCCGAAGGACGCCTCGTAGGGTGCGGCGCGCCCGCCGAACTCGGCGTCGATGTTCGGCCGGTAGGTCTCGAGGCTCATCTGGAACGAGCCGTAGCGCGGCGACGGCTGGGGGGGGGCGAGCTGTCCAATGGGCGGCTCGGGCTGGAGCGGCGGAAACGGCTCCTCGAGCTGCGCGGCGGCAGGCAGCGCCGCGGCGAGCGCGAGGGCGGCGGCGAGGGCGCGTGTCACGAGCGGCTCCTCCTCTTGCGCAGGACGAGCGGCGTGAGCGCGGCCAGGGCGGCGAGGCCCGCCGCGCCGGTGGCGCAGCCACCCTGCTCCCGGCCGCCGGAGTTCTGGTACAGGCGCCAGAAGTCCTGGACCTGGATCGGCGTGGTCTCGGTGCCGGAGAGCTGGTTCGAGCGGGCGCTCTCGTTGCTCCCGATGGTGAGCGCGGTCACCGTGACGTCGTAGACGACGCCGTCCGTGAGCCCGGTGACGCGGCCGCTGGTCGTGCCCGCCCCGGTGAAGGTCGAGAACTTCTCGCCGCTCGAGCCGTCCGCGGGCGCGTAGTAGACGCGGAAGCTGTTGGCGGACCCCAAGGTCCCGCCGTCCGCGCTGCCCAGACCCACTTGCCAGCTCACGGTGAGCGAGCCGTCGCCGGGCGTGACACCGGTCAGGGTGGGCGGCGGCGGGGCCACGAGGTCGAGCTGCACGCTGGCCGAGGCCAGCGGCGTGACGATGGTGCCACTGTTGATGTTGGTGCCGGCGGCGAACACGCAGATGAACAGCGACGTGCTCGAGCTCTGGCACGAGATCGACGCCAGGCTGAGGACCGTCGCGGCCGTGTCGCCCTCGTTGCGGCTCGTCTGCGCGATGCTGGTCGCGATGGTTCTGGTGTGCGCGTTCGTGGTGCCGCCGCTCGAGGTCGACGTGCCAGGACAGCCCGCCTGGTCGGAGGCGTACAGGTCGTACGCCGCCGCGGTTGTCGTCGGTGTCCACGTGAACGCGAGCCGATCGGGCGGCTGGTTGCTGCACTCGGCGATGTTGATGATCGAGTCCCGGTCGGTGGACTCTGTCACGATGAGGTTCTGCGCCGACGCCAGCGCGGGGACACCCGCGAGGCAGGCGAGGACGGCGAGGCGTCGCGTCATGCGTGGCCATCCTGCAACGTGGAGGCCACCCAGGCAAGCATGGAACCCGCGTCGGCGCTGGCGTTTTCGGGAGTCGGGCGCGCCCGTCAGGTGCGCGCCTCGACTTTTTGGCAAGCGATCGCTCGACAGCGATGACGCGGTGCCAAAATGTCAGCGGGGAGCCAGGTGGCTCTCGGCGAGGAGCCTCGCGATCTCGACCGCGGTCGACGCCGCGCCCTGCCGGACGTTGTCACCCGACAGCACGAGGTCGAGCCCGTGCTCCTGCGTGGCGTCGTCGCGGACGCGCCCGACGAGGACCGCGTCGTCGTTCACCGCCAGCATGGGCATCGGGTAGATGCCCTCGCGCGGAGCGTCGAGGAGCTTCACGCCCGGCGCGTGGCGGAGCAGCTCGCGCGCCTGCTCGGCCCCGAGCGCGCGGCGCAGCTTCAGGTTCACGAGCTGGACGTGGCCGTAGAAGACCGGGACCCGCACGGCGGTGGCGGCGACGCGCACCGACGACCCGAGCAGCCGGCGCACGTCGGCGGCGATCGACCGCTCCTCCTCGCTCACGCCGTCGTCGCCGATCGGGCCCACCTGCGGCACGACGTTGAAGGCGGCGCGGTGCGGCAGGGCGGTCGGCGGCGGGGGCTCCTGGAACGAGAGCATGGCGCGCAGCTCCGCCTCGAGCTCCCCGACGCCCTTCTGCCCGGCCCCCGAGACCGCCTCCAGCACGACCGCGGTGGCGCGCTCGACCCCGGCCGCGCGGTGGATCGGCGCGAGGGCGAGCGCCAGCTGCGCCGCGGCCGGGCTTGGCACCGCGACGACCCCGCGCCGCGAGATGCCGGCCAGCGCGTCCGCGTTGAGCGGCGGCAGGACGAGCGGGACCTCGGCGTCCTCCCGGAATGCGGGCGTGAGATCGACCACCGGGCAGCCGGCCGCCCGCGCGACGTCGAGCTGCGCGCGCGACGTGGCCGCGCCGGCGGCGAAGAAGGCGAGATCCTTCCCCGCGAACGCGCCGGAGCCGACCGCCTCCACCTGGAGCGCGTCCCCCTTGAACTCGAGCTCGGTGCCGGCGCCGTGCTCGCTGGCGAAGAGCGCCAGCGAGGCGATGGGCAGGCCGCTCTCCTCCAGCGCCTGTACGAGGGCCCTGCCCACGGCGCCGGTCGCGCCGAGGACGGCCAGGTTCAACGGTCGGATCGGCATCACTTGGCCTGGATGAATCCCTCCGCCGAGAGCAGCTCGGCGGTGAGGACGGCGCCGCCGGCGGCCCCGCGGACGGTGTTGTGCGACAGGCAGACGAACCGCCAGTCGAAGAGGGCGTCGGGGCGCAGCCGGCCGACGGTGATGCCCTGCCCGCTCCCCGCGTCGCGGTCGAGCTTCGTCTGCGGCCGCGCGTCGTCCTCGAAGTAGGTGAGGAAGGGCTTCGGGGCGCTGGGGAGCCCGAGCTGCTGGGGCTTGCCCTGGTACTCGCGCCAGCGGGCCAGGATCTCGTCCTTGCCGGGCTTGCGCTCGAACTGGGCGAAGACGGCGGCCAGGTGACCGTCGGTGACGGGCACGCGGATGCACTGCGCGCTGATGACTGGCTCCGCCGCGTTCACGATCTTGCCGTCGCGCAGCTGCCCCCAGATCTTGAGCGGCTCCTTCTCGCTCTTCTCCTCCTCGCCCTTGATGAAGGGGATGACGTTGTCGACCATCTCGGGCCAGGTCTCGAACGTCTTCCCGGCGCCCGAGATCGCCTGGTACGTGCAGACCGCGACCTTCTTCGGGCCGTACTCGAGGAGCGGGTGGAGGGCGGGGACGTAGCTCTGGATGGAGCAGTTCGGCTTCACCGCGATGAAGCCGCGCTTCGTACCGAGCCGGCGGCGCTGCGCTTCGATGACCGCCGTGTGGTCGGCGTTGATCTCGGGGATCATCATCGGCACGTCGGCGGTCCAACGGTGGGCCGAGTTGTTGGAGACCACCGGCGTCTCGGCGCGGGCGTAGTCCTCCTCGAGCTTGGCCGTCTCCTCCTTCGTCATGTCGACGGCGCAGAAGACGAAGTCGACCTCGCCCGCGATGCGCGCGACGTCGGAGGCGTTCTGGACGGTGAGCGCGGCGGCGGCGGCCGGCACCGGCGACTTCATCGCCCAGCGCCCCTGCACCGCCTCGGTGTACGGCTTGCCGGCGCTCGACGCGCTGGCCGCGACGAGCTTCAGCTCGTACCAGGGGTGGTTCTCGAGCAGGGACAGGAAGCGCTGACCGACCATGCCGGTCGCGCCGAGGACGCCGACCTTGAGCTTCTTCGCCATCTGTGGAGGCTCCAAGCCTGGGAGGAAAGTCCGGTAACTTACCACGAACCGGCGCGATTCCCTCGCGCCGCCCCTCTCCCCGGCCCTCCCCCCGCCGAGCGGGGGGAGAGCGACGAGACGCAACGTCCGCGTAACCAGCAGAGTCATCTACCTCTCCCCAACCGGGGGAGAGGGCCAGGGAGAGGGGGCAGAGCCCGTCCGAACCGTCGGACTCAACGCCCGAGCAGATCCCTCAACGCGGGCCCGAGCTCCGGGAACCTGAACCGATACCCCAGCGCGAGCGCCTTCCTCGGGAGCGCGCGCTGGCTCCCCATGACGGCGCTCGCCAGCTCGCCCAGCGCGAGCTCGACGAGCCTCCTCGGCGCTGCCAGGACGCTCGGGCGGCGCAGCGTCTCGCCGATGGAGC
>DATLJU010000086.1:0-2129 GCA_035538735.1 Anaeromyxobacteraceae bacterium
GCGGCGGGATCGCGCGAGACCACCTCCGCCTCGAGCTGCGCCGGGAGCCCGAACGAGAGCACCTGGGTCACGACGTCCGCGGGCTCGAACCAGAACGCCACCCCCGGGAAACGGTCGGGCAGCTCGTCCCGCAGGCGCTGCATGAGCTCGGCCGAAGGCGCGTGCCCCGGTCGCAGCGAGACCCGGATCTCGGCGTCCTCGCCGCCCGCGTTGCCGCTCTGCACGAACCCGAGGTTGTAGAAGATCGGGACGCCGATGTTGTCGACCACGCTGGCCACGTCGCCGTGCGCCAGCTCGCGCACGGTCCGCTCGATCTGCATCACCCGATCCTCGGTGAGCTCGATGCGCGTGCCCGGCGGCGCGCGGGCGTGGAGGCGGAGCTGCCCCGTGTCGACGGCCGGGAAGAAGTCGAGCCCCACCACCTTCGTCGCGAGGAGCGCCCCGGAGGCGAGCAGGGCCAGGGCGCCGACGCCGACGAGGCGCGGATGGTCGAGCACCACCGCCAGCGCCGCGACGTAGCGGCCCCGCAGGCGTTCGAACCCGCGGTCGCGCCAGGCGCCGAAGCGCGCGCCGGCCCGCGCCAGGCGGCCGCGCGGCGGCGGTCCGCCCTCGCCGGGCGGCGCGTGGCCCTCGAGGAGCTTGCGCGCCAGCGCCGGGACGAGCGTGCGCGACAACAGGTACGAGGCGAGCATCGCCAGCACCACCGCCAGCGCCAGGGGCCGGAAGAGGAAGCGCGCCGGACCCGTGAGGAGCACCACCGGGAAGAAGACGATGCAGATGGTGAGGGTGGCGGCGAGCGCGGGCACCGCGATCTGCTGGGCGCTGTCCATCACCACGCGGGTGAGGTGGTGCGGACGCCCGCGCTCGTCCTTCGCGCCGAGGTTGCGGTGGATGTTCTCCACCTCGACGGTGGCGTCGTCGACCAGCATGCCGATGGCGAGCGCCAGCCCGCCGAGCGTCATGAGGTTCAGCGTGTCGCCGGCGAGGAAGAGGCCGACGATCGAGACCAGGATGGCGATGGGGATCGAGCTGCACACGATCACGGTGCTGCGCAGGCTGCCCAGGAAGAAGAGGATCATGAGCGAGACGAGCGCCGCCGCGAGCAGCGCCTCGCGCATGACCTCGCGCACCGAGGCGCGCACGAACGCGCTCTGGTCGAAGTCGAGGCGCAGCTCGATGCCCTCGGGCGCCGAGCGTTGCAGCGAGGGCAGCAGCTCGCGCACGGCGTCCACGACCGCGAGCGTGGAGGAGCCCGCCTTGCGCAGCAGCGCCAGGTAGGTGGCGCGCCGGCCGTCCACGTGGACGACGTTCGTCTGGGTCGCGTAGCCCTCGTGCACGTGGGCCACGTCGCCTACGCGCACCAGGCTCCCGTTCACCACCTTGACCGGCATCTCGTCGAAGGCGGGCAGCTCGCGCGGGCTGTCGTTGAGCGTGACGTCGTACTCCACGTCGCCGAGCCGGGCCGTCCCGGCGGGCAGGATGACGTTCTGGCTGGCGATGGCGTTGACCACGTCCTGCGGGGAGAGGCCGGTGGCGGCCAGCCGCGGGGGGTCGATGTCCACCATGATCTGCTTCTGCCGCCCGCCGTAGGGCGCCGGGGTGGAGAGGCCGGGGATCGTGAAGAGCCGCAGCCGGAGCACGTTCAGCCCGTAGTCGAAGAGCTGCTGCTCGCCGGCGGCGGGCCCGGACACGGTGAGCTGGGCCACCGGCACGTTGCTCGCGTTGAACTGGAGGATGGCCGGGGCCGTCATGCCGGGCGGCATCTGGCGCAGGATGGTCTGGCACAGGGCCGAGACCTGGGCGATGGCCGCGGAGATCTCGCTGCCCGGCTGGAAGTAGACCTTGATGACGCCGATGCTCGTCACCGACTGTGACTCGATGCGGTCGATGTCGTTCACGGTCGTGGAGAGCGCGCGCTCGGTGAGGTAGATGACGCGCTTCTCCATCTCCTCCGAGGTGAGGCCCGGGTAGTTCCAGATGATCACCACCACCGGGATGTCGACGGTCGGCAGGATGTCGACCCGGATGCGCGAGAGCGCCAGCGCGCCGAAGATGGTGATGGCGAGGCAGAGGGTCGCGACGGTGTAGGGCCTGCGCAGCGCGAGGCGGACGATCCACATGAGTGCGCG
>DATLJU010000087.1:0-9843 GCA_035538735.1 Anaeromyxobacteraceae bacterium
ACGTTGGGCGAGATCGACATCTCGTTGTCGTTGAGGACGACGAGCAGATCGCGCGCGAGGTAGCCGGCCTGGTTCAGGCCCTCGAAGGCGATGCCGCCCGTCAGCGCGCCGTCGCCGACGAGCGCCACCACCTTGCCCTGCCCGCCGTGCAGCCGCCGCCCCTCGATCATCCCCAGCGCGGCCGAGATCGCCGTCGACGCGTGGCCGACGCCGAACGCGTCGTGCTCCGACTCGTGCCGCTCGGGGAAGCCGGCCAGCCCACTCTCGGTGCGGATGGTGCGGAACCGGTCGCGCCGGCCGGTGAGGAGCTTGTGGGCGTAGGCCTGGTGGCCGACGTCGAAGACGAGCCGGTCGAGGGGCGAGCTGTAGATGTAGTGCAGCGCCACGACCAGCTCGACCGCGCCGAGCGACGAGCCGAGGTGGCCGCCGTTCCGGGCGCAGGTGGCGATGATCTCGTCCCGGATCTCCCGGCACACCTCGGGCAGATCAGCGGGCGCCAGCTGCTTGAGGTCCACGGGCGAGTCGATCCGATCGAGTAGCCTGGCCATCGTTCACCTCTTCCGAGTCACGACGAACCGCGCCAGCGCGCGCAGCGCCTCCGCGGGGGGACCGAGCGGCGCGAGCAAGGCGAGCGCCTCGTCACAGGCGGCGTCGGCACGGCGCCGCGCCTCGTCGACGCCCACGAGCGAGGGCAGCGTCGCCTTCCCCGCCGCCTCGTCCTTGCCGATGCGCTTCCCGAGCGTGGCCGCGTCTCCGGTCAGGTCGAGGAGGTCGTCGGCGATCTGGAACGCGAGCCCGAGCTTGCGCCCGGCCGGCTCCAGCCCGGCCGGCGATCCGGTCGCCGCGATCGCGCCGCCCACGACCGCCGCCGTGATGAGCGCGCCGGTCTTGGCGGCCATGAGATCGAGCACCTCGCGCTCCGTCAGCCTGCGCCCCTCCGCTCCGATGTCGAGCGCCTGTCCGTCCACCATCCGGAGCGCGCCCTCGGCGAGCAGCCCCGCCAGCGTCGCCGCGCGAGGATCGCCCGCCGCGAGCAGGTGCCGGAACGCGAGCGACTGCAGGCCGTCGCCGACGAGCATGGCGGTCGCCTCGTCGTAGGCCTTGTGCACCGTCGCGCGCCCGCGCCGGAGGTCGTCGTCGTCCATGCAGGGGAGATCGTCGTGCACGAGCGAGTACGTGTGGATCATCTCCAGCGCGAGGGCGAAGCGCAGCGCGAGCCCATCGTCGCCGGTGTCGCCGCCGAGTGCCTCGCAGGAGGCGAGCACGAGCGCGGGACGCAGGCGCTTGCCGCCGCCGAGCAGGGCGTACTCGATGGCCTCGGCGAGGCGTGCCGGACCGGAGCGCTTCCGGTCGTCGGCGAGCTGCCGCAGGTGCCCGTCGATGCGGCCGGAGACGCGCCGGAGGTAGTCCTCGATCTGGAAGGAGTCGATCACGGTGCGCGAACTGTATATCCCGCGGCCGGTGGGCGTCACTCGCCGCGAACATAGGAACCTCGCAACTCCCGATCGACCGCCCTCGCGAGGTCGAGGACGCGAGGCCCCCATCCGGGCGACCATCCTAGGGCCGCTCGCGGGCGCGGGCGCGCTATGTTCGTCTCGATGACGCTCGCCGCGCTCGCCGTGCTCGCGCTCACCGCGCACGCGGCACCCTCCTCCGCGCCGGAGAGGCACCTCCTCGTCGTGTGCGCGCCCGGATCGCCCGGGACGACGGCCGAGGCCCAGCCCACCATGGACGTCTTCGCCGCCGCGCTGGCTGCGAAGGCCGGCTTCTCGCCCTCCTCCCTCGGCGCGGTCTACGACGAGTCGGAGGACGCGGGCGTGGCGCGCCTCCGCGGCAAGGACGCGGCGGTAGCCCTCGTGTCCCTGCCGTTCTATCTGAAGCATGAGCGCGAGCTCGCGCTGGGCGCGCGGCTCCTCGCGGTGGCGAAGGGGCGCGCCCCGCTGGAGCGCTGGGCTCTCGTCGCCCGCAAGGGGCGTGTCGCGAACGCGGCGGCGCTCGACGGGTTCACCGTGGCGTCCACCGCCGGCTTCGCGCCGGCGTTCGTGCGCGGCCCGGTCCTCGGCGGCTGGGGACCGCTTCCGCCGAGCGTGCGCATCGTGCAGTCGGGGGCGGTGCTGTCCGCGCTCCGCCGTGCGTCGGCCGGCGAGCCCCTGGCGGTGCTGCTCGATGCGACCCAGGAAGCCGCGCTGCCCTCCCTGCCGTTCGCGTCCGGGCTCGAGGTCGTGACGCGATCGCCCCCGCTCCCGAGCGGCGTCGTCGCGGCGGTGAACGCCCGGTTGCCGCCGAAGTCCTGGCTCGCTCTCGAGAGGGCGCTCGTGGCGCTCCCCTCGGACCCGAGCGGTACGGCGGCGCTCGACGCCATCCAGATGGGGCGCTTCGCCCCGCTGGACGAGTCCTCCCTGGCCCGCGCGCGCGCGGCATACGCGGATGCCTCGAGATGAGGCGCGCCGTGGCGCTCGCGGCTGCGATCGCGTGCGCGCCCGCGCTGCGGGAGCCGGCCCCCGTCTCGACGCTCGCCCCTGGCACGTCCGGCGCGAGGAGCGCGGACGAGCTCGTGCGGGAAGCCGAGGCCGCGTGGGCGCGGCGCGCCGATCCTCGCCAGGCGGAGGCGGCGCAGACGTTGTTCCTCGACGCCGCCGCCGCCGACGAGCGCCGCACCGACGCGCTCCTCGGCGCGATGCGCGCCATGGCGTTCCGCATCGAGCGCGAGCGGGACGCCTCCGTCCGCGCGCGCCTGGCCGAGGAGCAGGTCCAGCTCGGCCAGTGGTGCCAGCGGCGAGCGCCCGCGGACGCTGCCTGCGACTACCGGCTCGCCATCGCCCTCGGACAGCAGGCGCGAGAGCGCTCCGCGGTCGCCAAGGACGCGCTCGCGAAGATGGTCGTGCTGCTCCGCCGCGCGATCGCGTCGGCGCCGGGGCTCGATTCCGCCGGACCGCATCGCGTGCTCGCCCTCGTGCTGCTGCGCGCGCCCGGCTGGCCGGTGGGGCCTGGAGATCCCGAGGCGGCCCTGGGCGAGGCGCGCGCCGCGGCCGGGCTCTTCCCGGACGCGGCGGACAACCAGCTCGTGCTCGCGGAGGCGCTCGCCAAGAACGACGCCCCCGATGAGGCACGTGCGGCATATCAGCGCGCCCTCGAGCTCGCCTCGGCGGCCGCGGTTGCGGGCGATCTCGACGCCGCGCGATGGCGCGCAGATGCCACCGCGGGGCTGGCGCGGACCACTTCCGGTGATCGTCCTGGGGGTCCCCGTGTGTGGTAGATCCGCCCTCGGGATGCGGAAGGTGCTCGTCACGGGAGCCACCGGCTTCATCGGGGCGAACGTCGCCCGCCTGCTCGTCGAGCGTGGCGAGGACGTGCGGGTCCTCGTGCGACCCGCCTCCGATCGCGGCAACGTGGCGGACCTCCCGGTCGAGGTGGCCGTGGGCGACCTGCGCGACGCGGAGGCCGTCCGCCGCGCCATCGAGGGATGCCACCGCGTGTTCCACGTGGCGGCGGATTACCGGTTCTGGGCGCGCGATCCGCGCGAGCTGTACCGGAGCAACGTCGAGGGCACGACGCACGTCATGGAGGCCTGCCTCGCCGCCGGGGTGGAGCGGGTGGTCCATACCTCGACGGTGGGCACCATCGGCCTCGCCTCGCTGCCGCAACCCTGCGACGAGACGACGCCGCTCCTCGAGGGCCAGCTCACGAGCCATTACAAGCGCTCGAAGCTCGAGGCGGAGCAGGTCGCCCTCGCCTACGCCGCGCGCGGACTGCCGGTGGTGGTCGTGAACCCGAGCGCGCCGGTGGGGCCGTGGGACGCCAAGCCGACGCCGACCGGACAGATCATCGTCGACTTCGCCCGCGGCAAGCTCGTCGCCGTCGTCGACACCGGGCTCAACGTCGTCCACGTCCGCGACGTGGCGGAGGGGCACCTCCTCGCCGCGGAGCGCGGCCGCGTCGGCGAGCGCTACATCCTCGGTCACCGCAACATGACGCTGGCCGAGATCCTGGCCGAGCTCGCCGACATCACCGGGCGGCCCGCGCCGCGCGTGCGCCTGCCCTACGCGGTCGCCTGGACCGCCGGAGCGCTCAGCACGGCGATGGCGAACTGGGTGACGCACCGGCCGCCCGCCGTCGCGCTCGAAGCGGTGCGCATGGCGCGCCGGCGGATGTTCTTCGATGCGTCGAAGGCGGTACGCGAGCTCGGGCTCCCCCAGACGCCGGTGCGCGCCGCCTTCGAGGAGGCGGTGACGTGGTTCGAGGCGAGGGGACTCATCCCTCGATCGAGGAGGAGGGTGGCGTGGGCATCCCGCTGAAGCAGGCCGTGGCCGTGGGGAAGTACATCCTCACCCAGAAGCTCAGGCGCCGGAAGCGCTACCCGCTCGTGCTGATGCTCGAGCCGCTCTTCCGCTGCAACCTGGAGTGCGCGGGGTGCGGGAAGATCCAGCACCCGGAGAGCATCCTCGAGAAGCACCTCACCCCGGAGCAGTGCTGGACCGCCGCCGAGGAGTGCGGGGCGCCCATGGTGAGCATCGCCGGCGGCGAGCCGCTCATCCACCCCGAGATCGAGCGCGTCGCGGCGGGCCTGGTCGAGCGCGGCAAGTTCGTCTACCTGTGCACGAACGCCATCCTGCTCGAGCGCAAGCTCGACCGGTTCACGCCGAGCGACCAGTTCACCTTCAACGTCCACCTCGATGGGATCGCCGCCCGGCACGACGCCTCGGTGCAGCGCGCGGGCGTCCACCACACGGCGGTCGAGGCCATCCGGGCCGCCAAGCGGCGCGGCTTCCGCGTCACGACCAACTCGACCATCTTCGTCGGCCACGACCCGGCCGACCTGCACCGATTCTTCGACGAGATGACGGAGCTCGGCGTCGACGCGATGACGATCTCGCCCGGGTACAGCTACGAGCGCGCCCCCGTCCAGGACAAGTTCCTGCGCCGCGAGGAGACGCGCGCCCTGTTCCGGCAGGCCCTCGCTCCGGCGGCCGCGCGCAAGTGGCGCTTCAACCACTCTCCCCTGTACCTCGACTTCCTGCAGGGCAAGCGCGAGTACCAGTGCACGCCCTGGGGAAGCCCGAACTACAGCGTCCTCGGGTGGCAGCGGCCCTGCTACCTCTTCAGCGAGGGCGGCTACGCCCGGACCTTCCGGGAGCTCATGGAGGAGACGGACTGGGACCACTACGGCACCGGCCGTCACGAGAAGTGCCAGGACTGCATGGTCCACTGCGGGTATGAGCCGTCGGCCGTCGAGGACAGCATGGCGACGGTCGGCAACGTCGTTCGATCGATCCGCTCCACGGTCGGCTGAGGTCACGATGGACCGGAAGGACAGCCACCTCGCCCTCTGCCTCGCCGAGCCGGTCGAGTTCACGTCGGGCGACGCGAGCGGCTTCGGCAGCCTGCGCTTCGATCACGACGCGCTCCCCGAGGTCGACAAGGCGTCCGTCAGCACCGAGACCGAGCTCCTGGGGAAGCGGCTCGCCGCGCCGGTGGTGGTGGGGTCCATGACGGGAGGGACGGCGCGCGCCGGCGAGCTCAACCAGCGGCTGGCGCTGGCGGCCGAGGCGTGTGGGGTCGGCTTCGCGCTCGGGTCGCAGCGCAGGATGCTCCAGGACCCCGCGACCCGCGCCACCTACGACGTGCGCGCGACCGCGCCGGGCCTGCCGCTCCTCTTCGGCAACGTCGGCGCCGTCCAGCTCAACTACGGGGTGGGCGCGAGGGAGGTGCGGCGCCTGGTCGAGGAGGTCGGGTGCGACGCGTTCTTCTTCCACCTGAACCCGCTCCAGGAGGCGATCCAGCCCGAGGGTGACACGCGCTTCTCGGCCCTCCTCCCGAAGCTGCGCGAGGTGGCCCCGCAGGTGGGCGTCCCGGTGCTGCTCAAGGAGGTCGGCTCCGGGATCGGGCGGACCACCGCGCTCAAGATCCGCGAGCTGCCCGTGGCGGGGGTCGAGACCTCCGGCGTCGGCGGGACGTCGTGGTCGAAGATCGAGAGCCTGCGCACGGCCGATCCCGTGCAGCGCAGCACGGGCGAGCTCTTCGCGCGCTGGGGCATCCCCACCGCCGAGAGCGTCGCCACCTGCCGTAGCCTGCTGCCGGATCGCGTCGTCATCGCCTCGGGCGGGATCCGCAACGGCATCGAAGCCGCCAAGGCGCTGGCGCTCGGCGCGGACGCGGTCGCCCTCGCCCTGCCGCTCCTGCGCGCGGCGGAGCGGTCGGTGGACGAGGCGGTGCTCGCCCTGCGGCGGGTGATCGAGGAGCTGCGCACCGCCATGTTCCTCACCGGATGCCGCACCGTCCCGGAGCTGAGGCTCCGCCCCCTCGTCCGCGCCCGCGATCTCACGGCGCAGGAGTGACCGCCCTGCCGGCACCCTCCACCGCCAACCCGAGGTACGACGCCGTCGTGGTCGGCGCGGGGATCGCTGGCCTGGTCGCCGCCAGCGAGCTCCAGCGCCGCGGCCGCACCGTGCTCGTGCTCGAGCACAACCACCAGGCCGGCGGCCTCATGTCCGGCATCCGGCGGCGCGGCTTCTACTTCGATACCGGCTGCCAGTCGTTCGAGGACATGGGGATCGTCTTCCCCCTGCTCGAGCAGTACGGCCTCTCCGACCTGGCGCGGTTCCGCCGCGCCAGGTACCGGCTCGTCATGCCGGGGCTCGACGCCGTCGTGGAGTCGCTGCCCCAGATCCGGCGCGCCTTCCAGGAGGCGTACCCGGAATGCGCCGACGGATTCGCGAGGACTTTCGCGCTGCACGAGCGCACCTCCGAGCTCATCCGGCGGGTGTTCACCCCGGACCGCGTGCCGTACGTGCGGGACGAGAGCCCGCTCGCGCTCGCCCGCTGGATCTCACAGGCCCTGGGCGGCGCTGGCTGGGCTTCACCCGCGGGCGCGGTGCAGCGCGTGGCCGACCTGCGCACGTGGCTCCTGGACGACTTCGCGGAGTGGTACCAGCGACAGCTCCCGCCCTCGGGCGTGCGCGATCTCCTCTCCCGGTGCGGCTACACGCGGATGAACGTCTTCGTCGCCTCCGCGTTCTGGCACCTCTGGGCGCACGACTACTGGTACCCGGAGGGCGGGCTGCAGCCGTGGCTCGATCGCTGGGTCGCGCGGCTCCAGGAGCGCGGCGTCCGCTTCCTGTTCAAGCGGACCGTCACCGCGCTCGAGAAGCGCGGCGATCGCGCGACCGCCGTCGTCACGCACAAGGGCGAGCGGTTCGAGGCCGGCGAGGTCGTCTGCTGCGGAGACTATCGGCAGGCCGTCCACGCGCTCATCGGCGCGGAGCGCTACGCCCGGCGCGACCTCGAGCGCCTCGATCACGCCCGCCACTCCGACGCGATGGTCTCGGTCTACCTCGGCCTGGACGTCCCGGCCGAGGAGCTGCGGGACCAGCTCCGCGCCTCGCACGTGTTCTTCTTCCCGAGCTTCGCGTGCCAGACCGCCATCGATCCGCGCGATCCCACCGCGCACCGGGAGGCGTTCCTCGAGGTCACCGCGCACGGCGTGGCGGAGCCGGTCCCGGGTGCGCGCTCGGCGGTGGTGCTCCAGGCGTTCACGCGCCACGACTGGCTGGGCGGCTGGGGGACGGGGCTGAGCGGCGACTCCGCCCGCGAGAGGACGACCCCGCCGCGCACCCCCGAGTACCGGCGCCTGAAGCGCGCCGTGGCGGACGAGCTCGTCGCGTCGTTCGAGCGCCTCGTGCCGGGCGCGGGCGCCCGCGTCGCCTACCGGGACGTGGGGACGCCCCCCTCGGCGGTCCGCTTCACGCGCAACGCGTTCGGCGGCACGTGCGGGTTCGAGCTCAACTGGCGCAACTTCCCGTTCGTGAATCCGCTCGCGCACGTCGCCACGCCGCTCGACAACGTCCACATGGCGGGTCACTTCACGGTCTGGCCGGGCGCGGTGCCGACGGCCGCCCTGTCCGGAAAGATCGCGGCGCTGCGCGCCGACCGGGACCTCTCGTCCCGCCGGTCTGCTCCCGCGGCGCGCCGGCGGCCGGGGGCGGACCACGCCGCGCGATCGACCGTTCACGCATCCTGGGGGGGGTGAATCCATGGACACGCAGAGCGCGCGCGCGAGACCAGGGTCGAGCCACCACGGCGTGTCGCAAGCCGCCCTGCTCGAGGGCTGGGCGGACTGCTGGCGGATCCTGCGCGAGAACGGCAAGACCTTCCACGTCATGGCGCGGGTGCTCGGACCCGAGCGCGGGAACGCGATCGCGGCCCTGTACGGCTTCGCTCGTGTCGCGGACGACGCCGTCGACGAGCCCGCCCCCGGCGACACCCCCGACCGCATCCGCGCGCGCCTGCGCTGGATGGGGGAGGAGCTGCGGCGGGCGGCCGCCGGCGAGAGCCAGGAGCCCCGCTTCGCCGTGCTCGGGGAGACGCTGCGCCGCTACCACATCCCGCTCGAGCCGTTCGACGATCTGCTGACCGGCGTCGCGACGGACCTCATGCCGGTCCGATTTGCGACGTTCGCGGAGCTGGAGCTCTACTGCTACCGGGTGGCGGGGACGGTCGGGCTCATGATCACGCCGGTGGCGGGGTACCGCGCCGGCAGCCTCGCCCTCGAGCACGCGAAGACGCTCGGCACGGCGATGCAGCTCACGAACATCCTCCGCGACGTGGGCGAGGACCTGCGGCTCGGCCGCATCTACCTCCCGGCCGAGGATCTCCTCCGGTTCGGCGTCTCCGAGGCGGACCTGGCCGCCGGCCGCATCGATGCACGCTTCCGCGCGCTGATGGACTTCGAGATCGAGCGCGCCCAGCGCCTCTATGCCGATGGCCGCGCCCTCATCCCGCTCCTGACCAGCGCGCGAGGGCGTGCGGCGTTCGAGTTCGCGGTCGACGCCTACTCCGGGATCCTGGGGAAGATCCGCGCCGCAGGCTACGACGTCTTCACGCGGCGCGCCCACCTCACGCTGGCGGAGAAGCTCGCGCTGCTCCCGTCCGCGGTCTGGGCGTCGTGGACCGCCGGGTTCGCGAACGGCGTCGGGGGCCACGAGTGACCACGGCCACGGTGCGACGCGTCTCGGAGCCGCTCGCAGGGAGGGCTCGCGACGCGGCGACCGGCGCGCAGGAGTTCCTGTTTCGCGTCCAGCGAGGCGATCACTGGTGCGCCGAGCTCGAGTCGAACACCACCATCACCGCGGAGTACGTCCTGCTGCGCCAGGCGCTCGGGCTCGATCTCGCCGAGCGGCGGGAGGAAACCGTCCGCTACCTCTTCTCGCGCCAGCGCGAGGACGGCAGCTGGGGCATCGCCCACGGCGTCCCGGGAGACGTCTCGACGGCGGTCGAGACCTATCTCGCGCTGCGGCTGCTCGGGCTGCCGGTGGAAGACGAGCGGATGGTCCGGGCCGAGCGCTTCATCCTCGGCGCCGGTGGGATCGCGAAGGTGCGCGTCTTCACGCGCATCAACCTCGCCCTCTTCGGCCTGTTCCCGTGGGACGCGGTGCCCACCGTCCCACCCGAGGTCATCCTGCTGCCGCCCTCGAGCCCGTTCAACATCTACCGGCTCTCGAGCTGGGCGCGCAGCACGATGGTGCCGCTGTTCATCGTCTTCCACCACCGCCCCGCGTTCGCGCTCCCGGGGGGCCGCTCGCCCGAGAGCGGCTGGCTCGATCACCTGTGGCTGGATCCCTCCCGCAAGCACGTGCCCTACCGCCCCTCGCTCGCGGCCACGCTGCTGCGCGAGGGCCCTGGCTGGAAGGTGTTCTTCAACGCGAGCGACGCGTTGCTCAGGGGCTACGACGCGCTCAAGCACGCCGGCCCCCTGCCCCGCCTCCGCCAGCGCGCCCTCCGCGAATGCGAGCGGTGGGTGGTGGAGCACCAGGAGTCGAGCGGCGACTCGGGCGGCATCTTCCCGCC
>DATLJU010000088.1:0-8577 GCA_035538735.1 Anaeromyxobacteraceae bacterium
GAGGGTCGATTACCCTCGGTGACGGAGCGTTTCGTCTCCCTCGCCCCGCCGCCAGGCGGGGAGAGGGCCGGGGAGGGGGGCCATCAACTGACGGTCTCATCCTCCCCGCGCAGCGACCTCGGCGGCTCGACGCTCGAGAACACCAGCACCGTCAGGATCCCCTCCGCCGTCAGGATCCCCTCCGCCGCCAGGATCCCCTCCGGCGCCTGGGTCCGCTCGCCGAGCCGTGCCGTCCCTGCGTGGCACACCGCGACCGCTCCGTCGAGCCAGGCGCTGACCTCGGGCGCGGCGTTCACCGACTCGCAGCTGGCCGAGAGCACCTCCTCGACCAGTGCCCACTCCGCGTCGAACTCGGCCGGCGCGACCGAGAGCGGCCAGCGCACGAGGCCCGACAGGCCGCGCCACACCTCCGTCGGCTGCCCGCCGGCCGCCAGGAGCTCGCCGGCGCGCGCGAAGAAGGGGCCGAGCACGCCGTCCAGGAGCCCGGGGAACACGTCCGAGCGCGCCGCGGTGCGGGCGAGCCGCCAGATGCGGACGAGCTCTTCGCTTTGCTGCTCCAGGAAGAGCCCGACGTGGGCCGGTCCGAGTCGCGTCACGCGGCGGCTCCGAGCAGCCACGCCATCGCCTCGCCCGCCTCGCGCTCGAGCGACGGCAGCGCCTCGGTGAAGAGGTGGCTCGCGCCGTCGACGACGGTCAGCCGGCGGGGCCCGGCCGCGCCCTGCAGCGCGCCCTCGATCTGGGCCGGGAGCGCGAACTCGTCGCGCTCCGCCTG
Source organism: Anaeromyxobacteraceae bacterium (assembly GCA_035538735.1). GTDB lineage: Bacteria > Myxococcota > Myxococcia > Myxococcales > Anaeromyxobacteraceae > Anaeromyxobacter_A. The sequence goes on from DATLJU010000088.1 coordinate 773, forward strand.
CACCACCGCCACCGGCTTGGGACAGGTGCGGGCGACCTCGGCGACGCCCTCGCGGAGCGAGAGCGCGAGCCCCGCGCAGAGGATGCCGGGCACCGCCTCGTCCCCGCACCCGGCCTCGAGCGCCATCCAAGCGCCGAACGAGAAGCCGCACGCCCAGCGCGTCAGCGCCGGCTGCTCGGCCGCGAGCCAGGCCAGCGCGGCGCGCACGTCCTCCACCTCGCCGCGGCCCTCGTCGTGTTCGCCGGCGGAGAGTCCGACGCCGCGGAAGTTGAAGCGCAGCGTGGCGCCGCCCTGGGCGCGCACGGCCCGCGCGAGGCGGTAGGTCGCGTGGTTGTGGAGGGTGCCGCCGAAACGCGGGTGCGGATGGCAGACCACCGCCGCGAACCGTGGCGACGGCGGCGCCTCGTACAGCGCCTCCAGCCGTCCCGCGGGTCCGTGGAGGTCGACTTGCACGATCCCTTACCCGGCGCCGAGGAGGGCGTCGAAGAGCTTCTTGCCGTCGGCGCTGCCCAGGATCCCCTCGCTCGCGCGCTCCGGGTGCGGCATGAGGCCGACCACGTTCATGCGGGGGCCGCCCGCCACGCCGGCGATGTCGCGCGCGGCGCCGTTGGGAGCGCCGCCCACGTACCGGAACACCACCTGGCCCTCGCCCTCCAGCCGATCGAGGGTGGCGTCGTCGGCGAAGTAGTTGCCGTCGCCGTGCGCGACGGGCACGCGCAGCCGCTCGCCGCGCAGGCCCGCGGTGAGCGGGGTGTCGCCGCCCTGGACCTCGATGAGCACGTCCTGGCAGACGAAGTGGAGCGAGGCGTTGCGCAGGAGAGCGCCGGGCAGGAGCCCCACCTCGCACAGGATCTGGAAGCCGTTGCAGATGCCGATCACCGGTCCGCCGCCGCGGGCGTAGCCGACGACGTCCTCCATGACCGGCGAGAAGCGCGCCAGCGCGCCGCAGCGCAGGTAGTCGCCGTAGCTGAACCCGCCCGGCAGCATGACCGCGTCGAGCCCCGCCGGCAGCCGGTCCTTGTGCCAGACGTACTGCGCGTCGGCGCCGCAGACGTGCTTCACCACGTGGTACAGGTCGTGGTCGCAGTTCGAGCCGGGGAAGGTGACGATCCCGATCTTCATGGCTTCGCCGCCGGGGCGTCCTCGAACCGGTAGTCCTCGATGACGGTGTTGGCGAGCAGGCGGCGGCACATCTCGTCGAGCCGCTTTCGTCCGTCGGCGGCGCTCTCGCCGTCCGCCAGCTCGACCTCGATGTACTTGCCGAGCCGGACGCCCTGCACCTCGCCGTAGCCCAGCGTGCGCAGCGCCCGCCCGACCGCCGACCCCTGGGGATCGAGCACGCCCTTCTTCAGCGTCACGTAGACCCGGACCGTCTTCGCCATGCCCGGCTTTATAACAGATCGACCCGGCGCCGCCGCGACCAACGCCGCGCGATCAGCGCAGCGCCGCCATCGCCTGCCGCAGCGCCGACCCGAGCTTCAGCTGGCGCCCGTGCCGGGCCACCTCGGCCACCGCCAGGGCCACGTACGCCCAGGCGACGAGGAGGTGCGACTCGATGGGCGGCAGGTCGAAGCCGCCGTGCGCCGGCCCGATGCGGGGCAGGTCGATGGGCCCCTTGTAGAAGAACTGGAGCACGAAGAGCGCCAGCATGACGAGCGCGTTCGTCCGTGTGAAGTAGAGCTTCGTCAGGCAGGCCACGCCGAACAGGGTGGTGGCGAAGGAGAGGAAGATCTCGGTCCGGTGGAGTGGGTCCATGGGGATGGCGGACGGCACCCCCACCGACAGCGAGAAGGCGATGGGGATCATCGCCACCAGCGCCGTGTACTGGTTCACCGTCGAGCTGACCATGTTGAGGAGCGCCATGGGGGCGAGCTTCACCGTGCGTGACCAGTAGATGGCCGTGACCTTCTCCGGGAACTCGGTCAGGAAGGGCGCCACCCACTGCACGAAGGCGAACTGGGAGACGCCTACCGCGATCGCGACCTCCTTCATCGACTCGAGGAACGGGTGGGCCACGCCCCACATCACGATGCCGCCCAGCCCGAACAGCGAGAGGAGCACCACCCCGCGCACGATCGTCGGCCGCAGGTCGACGAGCAGGCGCGGCGGGGCGAGCAGCTCCTCCTTCTCCTCCTCCTCCTCGGCAGGGAGCCGCGACAGGATCCACAGGTAGAGCACGAAGGCGCCGCCCAGCACGACCGAGTCGAGCAGCGTGAGCTTCCCGCGCCAGAGGACGACGAGGTACCAGCTCGACGCCGCGAGCAGCGCCACGACCTCCACCACGTGCTCGGGCCGAAGCCGCAGCGCGTCGAGCGGGCGGCCGTGCTTGCGCCGGTGGAAATAGTCGGTGACGAAGAAGATGAGCGGCCACCCGAAGCCGGTGAGGAGCCGGTTCGAGCCGGAGGCGTTCGCGAAGACGAGGTCGACGCGGCCGTCGCGCCCCGCCTGCCAGGCGATGACCGCCTCGACCATGAACTCGGGCACGACCTGCAGGAGCGCGATGAAGGCGACCGCCAGCCCCTGCGAGACGAAGAACTGCGCCGCCTCGGCCCCCCAAGAGATGAGGAGCGCCGCCGCGATCACCGCGCCGAAGCAGAGGGCCGCGGTGGGACCTGGCGTGAAGGGCAGCGTGCGGACGAGCCAGGTCGCGGCCGCCGCGAACACCGCCAGCCCTGCGATGAGCGAGCCGGTTGAGGCGCGGTGAGGGGGCATCGGCGCGAAGTAGCACGCGAGCCTCCGCCCGGCAACGGCGGCGCACGAATGCCGTCGCCCTTCGATTTCGGCGCTGCGCGCCTACGCTCAGGGCGAACGGGAAGGGTACGGAAGGCGGCAACAATGAGTGTTCGCCGCGTATCGAGGATGAGACCCTGGAGTGGGTGGGCACATGTTGTCGCGAGTTCTCCGCTCAGGCTGAGCGTGGCCGCGCGAAGCGCGGCGAAGTCGAAGCGGGCACAGCGCGGAGCCTGTCTTGAGCGTAGGCGCGGAGCGGCCGGAGTCGAAGGGGGCTCAGGGCGAGCGGAAGATGACACCCCGGGCGAAGGGTGCGCGAACGGAGGGTGCCCGGACGGTTTCGACCGGCCGTGCTAGGTTCGCGGGGGATGGAACTCGTCCTCGCCCTCGCGGGTGTGGCGCTCGCGCTGCTCCTGGTCCGGTCGCTCGTGGCGGCGCTCGAGGCGGCCCTGGTGGTGGTGGGCCTGCCGCGAGCGCAGGCGCTGGCGCAGGAGAAGGGGACGCGCCAGGCGCGCGCGCTCGCGACGCTGCTCGAGGATCGCGAGGAGACCGCCGCGCTGGTCCGCGCGCTCGACGCGCTCTCCGCGCTCGGAGCCGGCGCCGCGGCGACGCTGCTGGGGTGGCGCGCGCTGCCGCCGGCCCCGGCGGTGGGCGCGGGGCTCCTGCTCCTCCTCGCGGCCTTCGTCTCCATCGTCATCTCGGCGGCGGCGCGGGCCGCGGGTGCGGTCCACGGCGAGGCGGTGGCACTAGCGCTGTCGCGGCCGGCGCGCGCGCTCACCCGCGCCTTCCGCCCGATCGCCCGCGGCGCGAGCGCCCTGGCGCGCCCTCTCGCCGGCCGGCCGGGTGCGTTCGCGCTGCCGCAGCCCCCGCTGGAGGAGATGGAGCGGGCGCTCACCGAGTGGGCGCGCACCCGCGGGACCCCGTCCGACCAGGCGACGAGCGAGCTCATCCAGGCGGTGTTCGAGTTCCGCGAGAAGGTCGCGCGCGACGTCATGGTGACGCGGACCGAGGTGGTCGCGATCGACGTCGAGACGCCGGTGCAGGAGCTGCTGCGGCTCCTGGCCGAGGAGGGCCACTCCCGGCTGCCCGTGTACCGCGAGAGCCTCGATCACATCGTCGGGACGCTGCACGCGCGCGACGTCGTCCCGCTCATGCAGCACCCGGAGCTCATCGTCCTGCGCGACCTCATCCGGCCGCCGCACTTCGTGCCGTGGTCGAAGCCGGTCGATCAGCTCCTGCGGGAGATGCAGAAGCGCCACATCCACATGGCCGTCGTCGTCGACGAGTACGGCGGGGTGATGGGCATCTGCACGCTGGAGGACGTGCTGGAGGAGATCGTCGGCGAGATCGGCGACGAGTTCGAGGTGGAGAAGGGCAAGGGCGTCGAGGCGCATCCCGACGGGACATACACGGTGCGCGCGGAGGTCCCCGTCGAGGACTTCAACCGGCTGGCCGGCGGCTCGCTCCCCGAGGACGCCGAGTACGAGACGGTGGGGGGCTTCCTGAACGCGCTGGCGGGCGCGATCCCGGCCGCCGGCGACCGGTTCTTCCACCGCGGCTGGCTCTTCACCGTGAGCGAGGCGACGCCGCGGAAGGTGCTGAAGGTCCGCGCCGCCCGCGTCAAGCGCCAGGGCGAGCGCGAGGGCATGCCCCGGCCGCGGTGAACCGCGGTCCCATCCGTGCCAGGCCGCTGCGCCGCAGCGGTCCTATCGTTTACGGATGGACGAGCGGGTGAAGCCCGGCATGACGGTGTTCGACGCCGACGGGAAGCGGCTCGGGAAGGTGACGCGCTGCGACCCCGAAGGGATCGAGGTCGTGCGCGGCTTCTGGAGCCCGTTCGATTGGGTGATCCGCTGGGATGAGGTCCTCGACGTCGAGGACGGGCGGGTGCGCGTCGCGCGCGGCGACGACGAGCTGCTCGCGCTCGCGGAGGGTGGGATGCCCGAGAGCTGGAGGCGCGGCACGCCGCCGCTCGTGGCGCCGCCGCCCCGCCCGCCGAGCGGCTACGCGCCGGCGGGAGCGCCCGCGCCGGGGCTCGGTCCCACGCCGGCCATGGACCCGCGAGGCTAGTCGCCTGCCTCAGAAGCGCAGCGACGGGGGTGGCAAGCCCCGCCCCACGGCCGTCCCGCGCCGCGTTGCGGCCAACACCGACGCACCTGCCTACCGTTCGGGAGAGGAGGTCACACGCGCATGATCGACAGAAAGCGCCTGCGGAAGGGAATGACCGTCCACAGTGCCGACGGCCACAAGCTCGGCAAGGTGATCGAGCTCGACGCGAACACCTTCGTCATCGAGAAGGGGCACTTCTTCCCGAAGGACTTTGTGGCCCGGTACGAGGACGTGGCGGACGTGCTGGCGGACGACGTCCGCCTGACGCGCGGCCGCGAAGCGCTGGCGGAGATCGGCGGGACGTTCGGTGAAGACGCCTTCTCCGGAGCCTCCAGCGCGATGGGGCCGGGCGGCGGGTTCGAGACCGCGCCGGCGGAGGAGGACGTCGAGCTGGAGGAGCGGCTCCGGAGGGATCGCGCTGCCGAGCGGCAGAGGGAGCGCGCCGCCGAGCAACGCGCCGCCGCCGATGAGCTTACCGGTGAGGACATCCAGCGCTCGATCGAGGAGGGCGGTGGAGAGGCGGACTACGGCGAGGATCCCGGAACGCTCGTACCGCACCGCCGCGAACCGGAGGAGTAGCCGGACCCGCGGCGAGAGGGGCGGGGGAGAGGGGCATTCACGCGTGGTGTAACGGTCACCCCTCGCCTCGCGCAGAGGGGAGAGGGGAGGGGGAGAGGGGCAGTGCTATGGTTGCCCCCTCATGACCGACGCTCCCCCGACCCCTGCGCCGGGCCGTGGCTATCGCTGGCTCGTGCTGCTCGCCTGCAGCGGCGCGATGTTCGGCAACTACTACGTCTTCGACGCGCTGTACCCGGTCACGCCGCTGCTGGAGAAGGCGTTCGGCTTCACCGGCGAGCAGGTCGGGCTGCTCGACACCGCCTACAACGTGGCGGCGCTCCTCACGCTCGTCGGGGGCGGCGTCCTCATCGACCGGCTCGGCACCGCCCGCTCGGCGGTGCTCTTCGGCGCCATCGGCGCGGCCGGGAGCGTGCTCATCGCGCTCCTGCCGGCGCTCTTCCCGGGCGCCGCGGCGGCCGGGATGATGGTGGGGCGCTTCGTGCTCGGCGTGGGGAGCGAGTCCTTCATCGTCGCCGCCACGACGGTGGTCGGGCGCTGGTTCAAGGGGCGCGAGATCTCGTTCGCGCTCGCCATCCAGCTCCTCGTCGCGCGCCTGGGCTCCTACGCCGCCGACTGGTCTCCGAACCTCCGCTCCCTCTTCGCGTCGTGGCAGCCGCCGCTGATCCTCGCCGCGGCGCTCGGAGGCGTCTGGTTCCTCCTCGCCGCCGTCTACGCCGCGCTCGAGACGCGCGCGGCGCGCCGGGGGCACGTCGCGCGCGCCGGCGCCACCGACAAGCTCGCCCTCTCGGATCTGGTCCGCTTCGACCGCGCCTACTGGTGGGTGGTCGGCCTGTGCGTCGCGTTCTACGCCACCATCTTCCCGTTCCGCACCTTCGCGAACCTGTTCCTGACCGACTTCCACGGCGTGTCGAACGACACGGCTGGACGGCTCAAGAGCGTGCTCCCGCTGCTCTCCATGATCGGCATGCCGATCTTCGGCCTCGTCGCCGATCGCGTCGGCAAGCGGGCGCTGCTCATGGCGATCGGCTCGGCGCTGCTCGTGCCGCCGTTCCTGCTCATGGGCTACACGCACCTGCCGCTCGAGCTCTCCATGGCGATGCTCGGGCTCGCCTTCGCGCTCGTCCCCGCGGTGCTGTGGCCGGCCGTCACGTACCTCGTCCCCGATGGGCGGCTCGGCTCGGCGTACGCGCTCATGACGTTCTGCCAGCAGGTCGGCTGGGCGGCGATGAGCTGGGGGATGGGGAGGGTGAAGGATGGCACCGGCGCGAGCGCGGCCCACCCCGCCGGCTGGCTGCCGGTGATGTGGATGCTCGCGGCGCTCGCCTGCGCGGGGTTCGTCTTCTCGTTCCTGCTCTGGCGCTCCGAGCGCGGCGGCCGCGGCCACGGCCTCGAGCGCGCCCACGTCGACGCCAAGGCCGCCTGACGAGCGGGGGCACGCCCCTCCCTCCCTCCAGCGGGCGTTTGCCTTTTCGATCCTGCTTCCGTATGCTTCCGATATCTCAGGCAAGATCTCGGGATCATTCGGCGATCCCGGGCCGAGGCGCGGCGGGCGCCGGGCGGGGCGTGGGGCGGACGGAGGCCGGGTGAGCGGGAGTCCCGAGGAGCTGCTCAGGAGCGCTCTCGAGAAGGTCATCTTCTTCGAGTGCCGGGTGGCGAGCCTGGAGCACGAGCTCGAGGCGGCGCGCGCTACCGCGGCGCGGGCGCGGGACGAGGCCGGCGCGGCGCGGCGGCGCGAGAGCGAGCTCGAGGCGCAGCTGGCGCAGCTCAAGGGCGCGCAGGCGGTCGGCGCGGCCCAGAGCAGCGAGCTCGCCGAGCGCGTCCGGCTGCTCGAGGCGGAGCGCGAGCGCTTCCTGTCCGGAATGGTCGAGAGCGCCCGCGTCGCGGGCGCGCCCGCCGGCGACGGCGACGAGGCGGGCGACGCCTCGGAGCTGGCGGGGTTCATCGCGGAGCTCAGGGCGGAGATCGAGGTCCTGCGGGCGTGGAAGCGCGAGGCGGAGGCGGCGGGGTATGGGCCGAACGCGACCGCGACCGCGAACACGACCGCGTCCCCTTCCGCGACCGCGACCGCGTCCTCTTCCGTGAGCACGACCGCGTCCCCTTCCGTTCGCCCTGAGCGTAGCGTCGCCGAAGGCGACGCGAAGTCGAAGGGCGAAGCGTTCACTGTGCGTGAGGCGAGCGTCGTTCACCCTCCCCCCGCCGCAGCGGGGGGAGGGCCGGGGAGAGGGGTGGTGGCCATTTCGGCCATGGCGACCGCCTTCGAGCAGTCCGGCCGCATCACCGTCTCGCACGCCGAGGCGCGCGCGCTGCCCCGCTTCTCCACCCGCTCCGAGCGCGCCCTCTACGAGTCGTGCCTCGACGACCTCGGTGCGCGCGACCCGTCGGTCCGC
>DATLJU010000089.1:0-19856 GCA_035538735.1 Anaeromyxobacteraceae bacterium
GGGCCATCTCCGAGCGCCTCGCCCGCGACGGCGCCCGGGTCGTCATCGCCGGCCGCCGCGCCGATCGGCTGCAGGAGCTGGCGCGCACCCTCGGTGAGCGCGCGCACCCGGTCGTCCTCGACGTCCGCGACCGCCGCGCCGTCGAGGCGACCGCCGCGTCGCTCCCGCCCGCGTTCGCCGACGTCGACGTGGTCGTGAACAACGCCGGCCTCGCGCTCGGCCTCGAGCCGGCGCACCGCGCGTCGCTCGACGACTGGGAGAACATGATCGACACGAACTGCCGCGGGCTCGTCATTTGCACCCGCGCGCTCCTGCCAGGGATGGTGGAGCGGCGGCGCGGGCACGTCGTCAACATCGGCTCGGTCGCCGCCAGCTATCCCTACCCCGGCGGCAACGTCTACGGCGCCACCAAGGCGTTCGTGCACCAGTTCTCGCAGAACCTGAAGGCCGACCTGCTCGGCACCGGGGTCCGCGTCAGCGTCCTCGAGCCCGGCATGGCGGACACCGAGTTCTCGCTCGTGCGCCTCAAGGATGCGGACAAGGCGAAGGCCGTCTATCGAGGGATGCAGCCCCTCACCGCCGAGGACGTGGCGGACACGGTCGTCTGGTGCGTGACGAGGCCGTCGCACTTCAACGTCAACGTCATCGAGATGATGCCGACCGACCAGGCGTTCAGCCCGTTCTCGGTGCACCGCAGCTAGGGCGCCCCGACCGGGCGTGGCGAGGCGCCGCAGCGCGGCGCATCCATGGCGTCACCCGAAGGGGAGATCTCATGAAGCGATCGCTCGTAGCACTGCTGGTGATGTGCGCGGCACCGCTCGCGGCCGGCGCCCAGGGGGCAGCCGGCGCCAAGACGCAGCTCACCTGGTACGGCCACGCCGCGTTCGTCGTGACGACGCCCAAGGGGACGGTCCTCGCCATCGACCCCTGGTTCTCGAACCCGAAGAACAAGGACGGGAAGGTCGCGCCGCCGGAGAAGATCGACTTCATCCTCGTCACCCATGGTCACTCCGACCACGTCGGTGACGCGGTGGCCCTGGCGCAGAGGACGAAGGCCAAGTTCGTGGGCGCCTACGAGCTGGCGCAGGCGCTCACCGCGGCCGGCTACCCCCCGGATCAGGCCACGATGGCCACCGCCGGCAACATGGGAGGCACGATCGACCTCACCGACGAGGTGGCGGTCACGATCGTCCCGGCCGTCCACAGCTCGGGCTTCAAGGCGAACGAGCAGGCTGCGCCCCAGTACGCGGGCAACCCGGTCGGCTTCGTCATCAAGGTGAAAGGCGGCCCGACGCTGTACCACACCGGCGACACCGCCCCCTTCAGCGACATGCAGCTCTTCGCGAAGCGCCGCGGCCCCATCGACGTGATGCTGGCGTGCATCGGGGGGCACTTCACGATGGACCCCGCCGGCGCCGCGCTCGCGGCCAGCTTCGTCCAGCCGCGCCAGATCGTCCCCATGCACTTCGGGACCTTCCCCATCCTCAACGGGACGCCCGCCGAGCTCGAGAAGGCGCTGAAGCAGCGTGGGGTCAAGGCGAAGATGACGGAGATGAAGGTCGGGGAGACGCGCACGTTCTAGGCCGCTCTCCGCCGGGCCGAGGGAGTTTCGTATATTCGGGGGATGGACCCGGCCCGCCCCAGCATCCTGGTCGTCGACGACGAGAAGAACATCCGCCGCACCCTCCGCATGGTGCTCGAGCCGGAGGGCTACGCGGTCGTCGAGGCGGAGACGGCCGAGGAGGCGCTGCAGCTCCTCGAGTCGGAGCCGGTGGACCTGGGGGTCTTCGACGTCCGCCTGCCGGGCATGGACGGGCTCGCGCTGCTCTCCCGCGCCCGCGAGCTGTGGCGAGACCTGCCCGTCATCGTCGTCAGCGGCCACGCGGAGACGCCGGACGTCGTCGAGGCGATGCGGCGAGGCGCGTTCGACTTCTTCTCCAAGCCGGTCGACCGCGACCGCGTGCTCGTGAGCGTCAAGAACGCGCTGGCGCGGCGGTCGCTCGAGGAGCGGGTCAAGGATCTCTCGGCGCGCGAGCGCCGCTTCGGGGACGAGATGCTGGGCGACAGCCCCGCCATGCGGCGGCTGCGCGACGACATCGCGAAGGTCGCGCCCACCCAGGGGCGCGTGCTCATCCTCGGCGAGTCGGGGACCGGCAAGGAGCTCATCGCGCAGGAGATCCACCGCCAGTCGAAGCGAGCGGCGGGCCCCTTCGTGAAGGTCAACTGCGCCGCCATCCCCTCCGAGCTCATCGAGAGCGAGCTGTTCGGGCACGAGAAGGGCAGCTTCTCCGGCGCGGCCGCCCGCAGGCGCGGTCAGTTCGAGGTCGCCCACGGCGGCACCCTCTTCCTGGACGAGATCGGGGACATGAGCCTGCCGGCGCAGGCGAAGGTGCTGCGCGCGCTCCAGACCGGCGAGCTGACCCGGGTCGGGTCCGAGCGCGCCTTCACCGTCGACGTGCGCGTGCTCGCCGCCACGAACAAGGACCTCGAGGCCGAGGTGCGGGAGGGGAACTTTCGCGAGGATCTCTTCTTCCGGCTCAACGTCGTCCCGCTTCGCGCCCCCCCGCTGCGCGACCGGCTGCAGGACGTGCCGGCGCTGGCGGAACGCTTCCTCCAGCTCGCGATGCGCGAGAACGGCGTCCGCCCCAAGCCGATCGATCCCGCCGTCTACGAGCGGCTCGCGCGGCACCGCTGGCCCGGGAACGTCCGCGAGCTGCGCAACGTCTGCGAGCGGATGGCGATCATGAGCGGCGATCGCATCACGATCGACGACGTGCCGGAGGTGATCGGCCCGCGCCCGGCGCCGCCGGGCGGCGAGGGCGCCGACCTCTCGCGGTACGGAGCGGTCCCGCTCAAGGAGCTCCGCGACCTCGTCGAGCGCGACTACATCCTGAAGAAGCTCGAGGAGCACGACTGGAATATCACCCAGGCGGCGCAGGCGCTGGGGGTCGAGCGCACCAACCTCCACAAGAAGATCAAGCAGCACGGGCTCTCTCGCGCCGGGCGCGGCGTCCCGGAGCCCGAGACCGACTGACGGCTTGGGCGCGAAGGGACGCGTCGCCCGGCGCCATCCCGACGTTATGATGCGGCGCGGATGTCCACCGCCGCCCCGCACGCCGCCGCGCCGCCCCAGGTCGAGCCGATCCCGTTCCGCGACGCGGCCACCGCGCGGGAGCGCCTGGCGCGCCTCGCCGGGCGCGCCACGCCGGCGACCCTCGATCGACTCGCGGCGCTCTGCGCCCGCGCCCCCGATCCCGACCTGGCGCTGGCCGGAGTCGAGCGCTACGCCGACGCCGCCGGCGGGCTTCCGCCGGAGCCGGCGCTGCTCGAGGCGCTGGTGCTCGTCTGTGGCGCCTCGCGCATGCTGGCGACCGTGCTCGCCCGCGAGCCGCACCTCCTGCGGCGGACCGCCGGCTCGCGCCGGCTGCACGCCCCCCGCGGCGAGGACGAGCTGCGCCGGCTCCTCGCGCGCGCGGCGGCGCGCCTCGATCCGGACGACGTCCCCGGGCTACACCGGCTGCTGCGGCGCGTCCGCGCCCGAGAGGTGATCCGCATCGCGCTGCGCGACCTGCGCCGCGCCCGCATGAGCGAGGTGACGGACGAGCTCTCCGCCCTCGCCACCGCCTGCCTCGACATCGCCATCCGCTTCCACGACCGCCGGCTCCGGGCGCGGCACGGCGCGCCCGCCGGGCTGGCGGAGCGCGTGCCCGGCGCCGGGTTCTGCGCCCTCGCCATGGGGAAGCTCGGCGCGCGCGAGCTCAACTTCTCCTCGGACGTGGACGTCATCTACGTCTACGGCGCGGACGGCGTCACCTCCGGCGGCGTCACGCACTTCGCGCACTACGCCAAGCTCGCGGAGCTCGTGACGGAGGCGCTCGCCAAGCCCACCGACGACGGCTTCGTGTTCCGGGTCGATCTCAACCTCCGCCCCGACGGCCGCAGCGGCCCCATCGTCAACAGCGTGCGCGCCGCCGAGCTCTACTACCAGTCGTTCGGCCGCTCCTGGGAGCGGAACGCGCTCGTCAAGGCGCGGCCCGCCGCCGGCGACGTGGCGGTCGGGGAGGAGCTGCTCCGCTGGCTGGAGCCGTTCGTGTGGCGGCGCTCGCTCGACCTCGAGATCGTGGCCGAGATCCAGGCCATGAAGGCGCGCATCGACGCGCGGGCCGGCGCCGAGGGCCGGGGCGACCTGAAGCTCGGCAAGGGCGGCATCCGCGAGGTCGAGTTCTTCGTCTCGGCGCTGCAGCTGCTCCACGGCGGCAAGGCGCGCGAGCTGCGCGAGCGCGCGGTGCTGCCCGCGCTCGACCGCCTCCTCTTCGCCGGCGTCGTCCCGGCGCGCGAGCGCGACGCCCTCGCCGACGCCTACCTGTTCCTGCGCCGCGCCGAGCACCGGGTGCAGATGGTCGACGGGCGGCAGACCCACGCGCTGCCTCCGCCGGAGGAGCGCACCGCGCTCGCGCGCGCCATGGGCATCTCCTCCCTCGAGCGGTTCGAGGAGCAGCGCGCCGGGCACCGCGAGCGGGTGGCCGCCCTCTTCGCCGATCTGCTGGGGCGCGGCGCCGAGGAGGTGAAGCTCGACCCCGAGCTGGCGCTCCTCGCCGATCCGACCGTCCCGGACGCGCGACGCGCCGAGATCGCGCTCCGCCGCGGCCTGTCCGACCCGGACCGCGCGCTCGCGGCGCTCGACGCGCTGGCCCGCCGCCGCACGCCGTTCGCCCACTCGGGCGATCCCGTCGCGGCCGTCGCGCTGCTGCAGGAAGCGCTCGCGACGCCCGACCCGGACCAGGCGCTCGGGTTCCTGGCCGACTTCGCCGCCGCCCTCCCCAACGCGGAGCCCTACTTCCGCCTCCTCACCGAGAACCACCGCGTCGGCCGGTTGCTCGTGTCGCTGTTCGGCACCTCCGATTTCCTCTCGAAGCGGTTCCTGCGCCACCCGGAGCTGCTCGACGCGCTCCTGCGCGAGGACTCGGTCGTGCTGGCGAAGGCGAAGGACGCCTTCCGCCTCGAGGTGGAGGAGCGGCTCCAGGCGCTCGCGCGCGCCGCGAAGGGAATCGACGAGCTGCTGGAGGATCAGCTGGGTGAGCTGCGCCGCTACAAGAACGAGGAGGTGCTGCGCATCGCGGTGCACGACATCGCCGGCGCCATCCCGCTCGCGAGCGTGGCCGAGCAGCTCTCGGACCTGGCCGAGGTCGCGCTGGAGCGCTGCCTCGCCATGGCGGAGCAGGAGGCGCGCGAGAAGGGGCGCCTGCCGCGTCACCGGCTGTGCGTCATCGCGATGGGCAAGCTCGGCGGACGGGAGCTCGGCTACCACTCCGACCTCGACCTCATCTTCCTCTACCGCTCGGAGCCGGGCGACGAGGCCGCGCCGCACTCCTCGCACGCCGACTACGCCCGCCTCGCGCAGCGGCTCATGTCCTTCCTCCAGATGCCGCTCCGCGAGGGGCTCCTGTGGAAGATCGACACGCGGCTCCGGCCATCCGGGAACCAGGGCGCGCTCGTCACCAGCGCCGCCGGGTTCGCCCGCTACCACATGGGCGGCGCCGGCGTGGCGCCGGTGCGGAGCCAGCTGTGGGAGCGGCAGGCGCTCCTCCGCGCGCGCTTCGTCGCTGGTGACAGGGCGCTGTTCGAGGAGGTGCAGGCGAACGTGCTCGTGCCGGCGCTGTGGAGCCGCCCGGCCGACCCGGCGCAGCTGGCGGCCGAGATCCGCCGCATGCGCGAGCGGATCGAGGCCGAGATCGGCAAGGAAGCGGAGCGCGGGCCTAACCCGAAGTCCGGGCGCGGCGGTCTCATCGACGTGGAGTTCGCGGCGCAGTTCCTCCAGCTCGCCCACGGCCACGCCCACCCGTCGCTGCGCACGCCGTCGACGCCGGTCGCGCTGCGCCGCCTCCGCGAGGCGGGGTTGCTCACGGACGTCCAGCACGAGGCCCTGGCCGGCGGCTACGAGTTCCTGCGCCGGCTGGATCTCCGGTTGCGCATCGTCCACGACTACACCGTCGACCACCTGCCGCAGGGCCGCGGGCTCGTCCAGCTCGCGCGCCGGCTCGGCTACTACGGCGAGGATCCCGCCGCCCGCTTCGGCGCCGAGTACCGGCGAGTCACCGGCGAGGTGCGACAGGCGTTCGAGGACGTCGTGCGCTGAAGACCGGGGAAGCGGCTGCCTGCCTCCAGGGCAGTCCCCTGCTCGAAGTCCTGGCACGCCTGGCCCCCTCTGGGCTACAAGACGCGCACGGGTGGGGAAAGCCGCCCGGGATCGCTGCTGTCCGGCTCGGGAAGACGGAGCGTTCGTCCGAGCACGTGGGCATGACCTTTGCGAAGGCGCGCGCCCATGCGCGACGCACCGGCCGGGACAGGAGATCGCTTGGATCCAGAGCGCAAGGCCAGCACTCCCGTCAGCACGCCCGCTCCTCCGCCGCGCATCTCGCGGTTGCGGCGCTTCCTGCTGGGCGCGCCGCGCAACGTGCAGGACCCGAACGTCTACCACTCCATCTCGCTGGTGGCGTTCCTGGCCTGGGTGGGCCTCGGCGCGGATGGGCTCTCATCCTCCGCCTACGGTCCGGACGAGTCCTTCCGCGCCCTCGGCGACCACCACTACCTCGCGGTCGCGCTGGCGCTCGCGACCGCGCTCACCGTCGTCGTCATCTCGGTCGCCTACTCGCAGATCATCAAGCGCTTCCCCTTCGGCGGCGGCGGCTACGTCGTGGCGAGCCGGCTCCTCGGCGCGAGGTGGGGCGTCATCTCCGGCTCGGCGCTGCTCGTCGACTACATCCTGACCATCTCGGTGTCGATCGCGAGCGGCGCCGACCAGGTGTTCTCGGTGCTCCCGCCTGGATGGGGGGGGTCCAAGCTGCTGGTAGAGGCGGTGGTCATCGGCATCCTCGTGCTGTTGAACCTCCGCGGCGTGAAGGAGTCGGTGACCATCCTCACGCCGATCTTCCTGGTCTTCCTCCTCACCCACGTCTTCCTCATCGTGGGCGGCGTCTCGAGCCACGCCACGCAGCTACCGCGGGTCGCGGGCGAGGTTCACCAAGGGTTCTCGAGCGGGCTCGCCACCATCGGCCTCGTGGGGATGTTCGGCATCTTCGTCCGCGCCTACTCGATGGGCGCCGGCACCTACACCGGCATCGAGGCGGTGTCGAACGGGCTCCAGATCATGCGTGAGCCGAAGGTCGAGACCGCTCGCAGGACCATGGTCTACATGTCCGTCTCGCTGGCCCTGACCGCGGGCGGCATCCTGCTCCTCTACATGCTGTTCCACGTCACCCCCGAGGGTGACAAGACGATGAACGCCCTCCTCCTCGAGAGGTGGGCCGGCGACTTCAAGCCGGGCGGCATCCCGGTCGGCACCGGGTACGTGTGGCTCACGCTCGGCGCGGAGGCGGCACTCCTCTTCGTGGCGGCGCAGGCCGGCTTCATCGACGGGCCGCGCGTCATGGCCAACATGGCGCACGACTCGTGGCTGCCTCATCGGTTCGGCCAGCTGTCCGACCGCCTCACCATGCAGGACGGCGTGCTCCTCATGGGAGGCGCGTCGATCGCGACCCTGCTCTACACGCGCGGCAACATCACCGCGCTCGTGACGATGTACTCCATCAACGTCTTCGTCACGTTCTCGCTCTCGCAGATCGCGATGCTCCGCTACTGGCTGGAGCGCCGGCGGGAGCCCGGGTTCAAGCGCGGGACGATCATCCACGGGGTGGCCCTGCTGCTCTGCCTCGCCATCCTGACCGGCACCGTCTACGAGAAGTTCGGGCACGGCGGCTGGGTCACGCTCGCAGTGACGGGCGTCGTCATCGCGCTCTGCTTCACCATCCGCCGCCACTACCGCCGCGTGCAGGGTAACCTGAAGCGGCTCGACGAGATCATGAACGCGCTGCCGGCGCATCCGGTCGGGGAGCACGGGCGGCTCGACTCGAAGCTCCCCACCGCCGTGCTGCTCGTCGGCGCCTACTCCGGGCTCGGCATCCACCAGCTGCTCACGATCCAGCGGCTGTTCCCCGGCCACTACAAGAACTTCGTCTTCGTCTCCGTCGGCGTCATCGACTCGGCCACCATGAAGGGGGTCGAGGAGGTGGAGGCGGTCCGGGCCCAGACGGAGCAGAGCCTCCGGCGCTACGTCGACCTGGCGCGGCGCCTCGGGCTGGTGGCGGACTACCGGATGGCCATCGGCACCGAGGCCGTCTCGGAAGCGGAGCGCCTCTGCCTCGAGGTCGGGCGCGAGTTCCCGCGCGCCATCTTCTTCGCGGGCAAGCTCGTGTTCGAGCAGGAGCGGTGGTTCCAGCGCCTGCTGCACAACGAGACCGCGTACCAGCTGCAGCGGCGGCTGCAGTTCGCCGGCCTCAACGCGATGGTCCTGCCGGTGCGCGTCATGGGCGCGGCCTGAGCAGCAGGCGCGCCCGGTCCGCCGCCGCCCGACGACATTGAATCAGCGGCGCGGTTGCGGCATGTTCGTCGGATGGACAAGGCGAAAAAGATCTGGCTCGACGGCAAGCTCGTCGCCTGGGACGAGGCGAAGGTGCACGTGCTCACGCACGCCCTCCACTACGGCGTGGGCGTGTTCGAGGGCATCCGCGCCTACAAGACGGCGGACGGACGCTCGGCCGTGTTCAGGCTCCGCGAGCACATGCAGCGCCTCTACGACTCGGCGCACATCCTGCTCATGGAGATCCCCTACCCGATCGAGCAGCTGCACGAGGCCTGTCTCGAGACGCTGCGCGCGAACGGCCAGCCGGAGGGCTACCTCCGTCCCCTCGCCTTCTTCGGCTACGGGAGCATGGGCGTCGGGGCGGTGAACCCGGTCCAGGTCACCATCGCGAGCTGGCCGTGGGGCGCCTACCTGTCCGAAGAGGGCCTCAAGCACGGCATCCGCGCGAAGGTCTCGTCGTTCACGCGCCTCCACGTCAACGTCAACATGGTCCGGGCCAA
This sequence comes from Anaeromyxobacteraceae bacterium, assembly GCA_035538735.1. Classification (GTDB taxonomy): domain Bacteria; phylum Myxococcota; class Myxococcia; order Myxococcales; family Anaeromyxobacteraceae; genus Anaeromyxobacter_A. Next base: position 8,920 of record DATLJU010000089.1, read on the forward strand.
GGTGAGCGGACAGTACGTGAACTCGTTCCTGGCCAACCGCGAGGCGAGTCTCTCCGGGTTCGACGAGGCCATCCTGCTCGACACCGACGGGTACGTCGCGGAGGGCTCGGGCGAGAACATCTACATCGTGAAGGACGGGACGATCTTCACGCCGCCGCTCTCCTCGCCGGTGCTGGCCGGCATCACGCGGGACTCGGTCCTCCGGATCGCGAAGGACCTCGGCGTGCCGGTGTGCGAGCAGAAGTTCACGCGCGACACGATGTACCTCGCGGACGAGCTCTTCATGACCGGCACCGCCGCCGAGGTGACGCCGGTGCGCGAGGTCGACCACCGCCGCATCGGCCGCGGTGAGCCGGGGCCGGTGACGAAGAAGATCCAGGAGACCTACTTCCGGGCCGTCCACGGCGAGGAGCCGCGGTACAGGGAGTGGCTCACGTATTACTGACGGTCCCCACCCCTCTCCCCGACCCTCTCCCCGCTTCGCGGGGCGAGGGAGACGACACCCACCGACCTCGCGAGGCGAGGGGGACAAAAACCTGGGGGCCCGCGCGTGATCGACCCTCTCCCCCACCGGGGGAGAGGGCCAGGGAGAGGGGGCAGCTCCGTCGGCACCGATCATCCCGGAAGAAATCGGCCGCCCGCTTGTTCTACGCGGCGGCCGATTTCATTGACGGTTCCCGCAGGCTTCGGCTACATCGCGCACCCGCGCGTGGGACAACCGGGATGAGGAGCACATGCGGACCCGCTATCTCGACATCGACGATCGCACCCAGGATCTCGCGGACCTGCTCAAGCACCAGCCGGCCGTCGCCCAGGAATTCTCCAACAAATACGAGCTCTCGTGGATCTATCACGACAGCGCGCTCGAGGGCGTCGTCTACACCGGACAGGAGATCGAGATCGCGCTGGCCGGGCAGCATCTGGCCGAGGTCGGCAGCATGGCCATGTTCCGCGACATCCGGAACGCCAAGGCGGCCATCGAGGTCGTCCGCGCCGAGGCGGCGTCGAAGAAGCTCAAGATCTCGCTCCCGCTCGTGAAGCAGCTGTACGCCACCCTGCACGCCGGGAACGAGGCGCGGGCGAACGCCGATTTCCGCAAGGACATCCCGCTCCACCGGGCCTACTTCCACGAGATCGCGCAGCCGGGCCAGATCGCGGCCAAGCTGGGGGAGTTCCTGGAGGTGTGCGAGTCGGCCGACTTCAAGGCGGCCCACCCGATCCACCGCGCCTCGAGGCTGCAGCACGGGTTCATGCACGTGTACCCGTACACCGAGGGCTCCGGCCGGATCGCGCGGCTCCTCGCCAACCTCGTCCTGATGCACGCCGGATATCAGCCCTGCGTCATCCACACCATCGACCGGCAGCGCTATTACGAGTCGCTCAAGCTGGCGGAGCCGACCCTGCGCGAACTGATGATGGAGTCGATGGAGAACGGCCTCACCAGCGCAGAGAAGTTCTGCCGCGAGGCGGTGGCGACGCGACGCAAGCTCGCCCGCTGAAGGGTCGTCCGGACCCTGAACACCCCCCGATCAGGGCATTGCCGATTGTCTGGCACGCCGTCTGCCTGGCAGGCGGCGGCCGAGGCGTGGCGACGCGGCGACCTCCTATTGTATAGAAGGCCGCCTCGATGATCCTGGGAGCCCACGAAGGCGTGGCTGGTGGCGTTTCGACCGCGTTCGCCCGCGCCGAGGCCGACGGCGCCGACTGCCTCCAGATCTTCACGCGCAACGTCCGAGGCTGGGCCGCGAAGCCACTCGACCCCGAGGAGGTGGAGCGCTTCCGCGGCGAGGCTCGCCGGACCGGGATGCCGGTCGCGGCCCACTCGACGTACCTCGTCAACCTGTGCAGCGCCGACAGCGCGATCCGCCTCAAGAGCTGGGACGCGCTCGCCGACGAGCTGGCGCGGTGCGAACAGCTCGGCATCCGGTGGCTCGTCTTCCACCCTGGGACCCACATGGACGAGGAGGAAGGGATCCGGCTCGTGGGCGAGGGCATGACGAGGGCGCTCGAGCGCTCCCCGGGCAAGGCCCGCCTCCTCATCGAGACCACCGCCGGCCAGGGCTCGAACCTCGGCTGGCGCTTCGAGCAGGTGGCGGCGATCCGCGAGGAGGTCCCGGGCGCGCTGCGCCGGCGCGTCGGCGTCTGCGTCGACACCTGCCACCTCCATGCCGCCGGGTACGATCTCTCGAGCTCGGAGGGGTACGAGGCCACCTTCGCCGAGCTCGATCGCACGATCGGCCTCTCTCGCGTCGAGGCGTTCCACCTCAACGACTGCAAGAAGCCGCGCGGCTGCCGCGTCGATCGCCACGAGCACATCGGCGAGGGCACGCTCGGCCTCGACGCCTTCCGCCGCCTCGTCAACGACCGGCGCTTCGCGGAGACCCCCGCCTTCCTGGAGACGGACCTGCGGTTCAAGGAGAACCTGGCCGTGCTCCGGTCCCTCCTCCCATGAAGACCTCCGCGCGCATGCCGGCCCCGCCCCACGACGTGCGAGCCCGCCACGCCCCGCTCCACCGCGGCCCGCGCATGACCGTGTTGCGATCGAAGCTGTCCGGCGACGCGCCCCCGGGCGCGGACGCGCAGCGGGTGAAGCTCGAACGCCTCCTGCACTACGCCAAGGGGCATCGGAGGGCGCTCGTGCTCACGCACGACAACCCCGACCCCGACTCGATCGCGTCGGCGGTGGCGCTCGCCCACATCCTGCACGAGCTGGTCGGGGTCGAGGCGGTGGTCGCCTACGGCGGGATCGTCGGCCGCGCCGAGAACCGGGCGATGGTGCGGGTGCTGAAGCTGCCGGTGGTGCCGATCTCGCGGGTGGTGTTCGAGGAGCACGACCTCATCTGCATGGTCGACACCCAGCCGGAGCAGGGCAACCACTCTCTCCCCGCGCGCCACTTCCCCGACGTCGTCATCGACCACCACCCCGAGAGGCCCGAGACTCGCCTCGCCCCGATCGCGGACGTGGGAAAGGAGGTCGGCGCCACGAGCACGGTGGTGGTGGAATACTTCCGCGCCAGCGGGCTCACGATGCCCGCGCACATCGCGACCGCGCTCTACTACGGGATCAAGGCGGACACGCGCGACCTGGGCCGGCAGACCACGAAGGCCGACGTCGACGCGTACCTGTGGCTCTTCCCGATGGTGGACAAGGAGGCGCTGGCGGAGATCGAGCACCCGCGCCTGCCGCTCGAGTACTTCCGCCTCTACCACGGGGCGATCGAGCGGGCGCTCGTCTATGACCACGCGGTCGTGTGCGACCTCGACGAGGTGTACGCGCCCGACATGGTGGCCGAGGTGGCGGAGCGCTTCCTCTTCCTCGAGGACGTGAAGTGGTCGGTCGCCTTCGGCGAGTACGACGGGCAGCTCTACTTCTCGCTCCGCACGAGCGATCGCCGCATGAACGCAGGGCGACTCATCCGCGACGTCATCGAGGAGAAGGGCGGCTCGGCGGGCGGGCACGGCTCCATGGCGGGAGCCCGCATCCCGCTGCGCGGGCTCGGGCCCATCGCCCGCGCCCGCTTCAAGGCCGAGCTGGTGCAGCGCTTCCTGAAGGAGTTCGGCGTGCGCGCGCGCAAGGGCCGGCGCATGGTGTAGCGCGCCATGCACGCCATGCACTACCTGGATCACAACGCCATCACCCCCATGCGCCCCGAGGCGAAGGCCGCGGTCACCGCCGCGCTCGACGTCTTCGGAAACCCGGCCTCCGTCCACGCGGCCGGACGGGCTGCCCGCGACCTGCTCGACCACGCCCGCGCCCAGGTCGCGACGGCGCTCGGCGCGCGCCTCCCGGAGATCGTCTTCACCTCGGGCGCCACCGAAGCGGCCGCCCTCGCCATCCGCGGCGTGCTCGGCGCGGCGCCCGCCGGCCGCGAGGACCTCGTCGTGACGTCGGTCGAGCACCCGTGTGTGCTGGGCCTCGCCGAGTCGCTCCGCGCCGGCGGTCGAAACGTCACGGTGCTGCCCGTCGACGGGCGGGGCGTCCCCGACCTCGCCGCGGCGGCGGAGGCGGTGACCCCGCGCACGGCGCTCGTGTGCGCCATGGTGGCGAACAACGAGACCGGCGTCTTGCTCCCGGTTCGCGAACTGGCGGCGCTGGCGCGCGATCGCGGGGCGCTCTTCTTCACCGACGCCGTACAGGCGGTGGGAAAGGTGGAGCTGGACGTGCGCACCCTCGGCGCCGACCTCCTCGCCCTCACCGGGCAGAAGTTCGGCGGTCCGCGCGGCGCGGGGGCGCTGTGGGTGAAAAGCGGGCTGCGCCTGGCGCCGCTGCTCGGCGGGACGCAGGAGCGCGGTCGCCGCGCCGGGACGGAGAACCTGCCTGGCATCGCCGGGCTCGGTGCGGCCATCGAAGCCGCCACCGCCCGGCGCGAGGTCGAGCGGCGGCGCGTCGGCGCCTTGCGCGACCGGCTCGAGGCCGGCCTCCTCGCGGCGGTGCCCGGGACACGCGTGAACGGCAGTGGCGCGCCGCGGCTGCCCGGGACGCTCTCGGTCACCCTCCCCGCGACCGACGCGGAGGCGCTGCTCATCGCGCTCGATCTCGAGGGGATCTGCGCCAGCGCCGGGAGCGCCTGCCACTCCGGCTCGACGAACCCCTCGTCGGTGCTGAGAGCGATGGGCCTCTCCGTCGCCGAGGCGCGCTCCACGCTCCGCCTTTCGCTCGGCTGGAGCAGCGACGACGGCGACGTGGACGCGGCCCTGGAGGCGATCCCGCGCCTCGCCGCCCGCGTCCAGGCCGAGATCCCGGCCGCTTGAGGCTTCCCGGGCCGTCGCTCAACCGCATGTAATTCCAAGTACTTGGCGCCGTTGCCCTACCATGGAGGGAGCGACGCCGCCGCCCCAAGACCCTGCCCTTCCGTCTTGACTTCGCCGTTCGTGGCCGCTAGCATTCAGTCATAAACTCGCGTGATTGCGAGAGCTTGCAGCTCTTTGATTGATTTTGATCTGCCCCCTGCCGGGTTCGTGATTCGGCTCCGCGTCGTTTGGGCCGACTTTGTGAAAAGCGGAGCGCCCGCCCACGCTCATGAGCAAGCTCCCATGCTTCGAGGGAGAAGCCTACGGGTGCTGGGTCAAACGGGTGCCCCACCTGTAGAAATACAGGTCCAAGCAACCGAGCCACACGGCCTTCGCGGGGGGCTCTTTTTGTCCATCCCACCACCAGTCAGCCCGAAACACGCGCTTCGCGAGGAGCTCGTGGCGGCGCGGCTGCGCCTCGCTCCGGACGACCGGGCGGCGCGCGCCGACCGCATCGCCGACCGCGTACTCGCGCTCGACGCGTTCGCTCGGGCCGGCACCGTCGCGCTGTACGCCTCCCTCGGCGCCGAGGTCGATCCAGCGCGGATCGCCTCGGAGGCGGCCGCCCTCGGAAAGCGCCTCGCCTACCCTCGGCTCGTCTCCGGCGAACGGGCGCTGCGGTTTGCGCGAGGCCTCCCCGGCGCGCTGGTCGCGGGCCCCTACCGGACGCTCGAGCCGCCGCCGGACGCGGAGCCCATCGCCCTCGGCGAGATCGGTCTCATCGTCGTGCCCGGGGTCGGGTTCGACGCCGCCTGCCGCCGTCTCGGCCGAGGCCGGGGCCACTACGACGCGACGCTCGCCGCGCTCCCCCCCGGGGCGGTGCGGCTCGGGCTCGCCTTCGAGGTGCAGCTGGTCGCCGCGGTGCCGGAGGAGGCACACGACGTCGCGCTCGACGCGGTGGTGACCGAGGAGCGGGTGCTCTGGCGGTCGCGTTGACACGGCGGGCCGACTCGGGCATCCCACCGGCACCTTGAAACTCCTCTTCCTGGGTGACGTCTTCGGCAAGCCCGGCCGGCTGGCGGTGCAGCACTTCGTCCCGAAGCTCATCGCGGCGCACGGGATCGATCTGGTCGTCGCGAACTCCGAGAACAGCGCCGGCGGCGCGGGCGTGACGCCGGAGAGCGCGGAGGAGCTGCTCGCCTGCGAGGTGGACCTCCTCACCGGCGGGAATCACATCTGGTCGAAGCGCGAGCTCGTGCCCTACCTCGAGAGGCCCGGGTCCCGCCAGCTCCGCCCGGCCAACTACCCGCCCGGCGCGCCCGGCCGCGGCCGCGCCGTCATCTCGACGCCCGACGGGCGCCGGCTCGGTGTCATCAACCTCGAGGGGCGCGTCTTCATGAAGGCGCTCGACGATCCCTTCCGCGTCGCCGAGGAGGAGCTGGCCGCGCTGCGCCGAGAGGGCGTGACGGCGGTGCTGGTCGACATGCACTGCGAGGCGACGAGCGAGAAGAACGCCATGGGCCACTTCCTCGACGGGCGCGTCTCGGCCGTCCTGGGGACCCACACCCACGTCCAGACCGCCGACGAGCGGGTGCTGCCCGGCGGGACCGCGTTCATCACCGACGTCGGGATGTGCGGCCCCTGGGACTCCGTCATCGGGGTGAAGAAGGAGCTCGTGCTGCATCGCTTCGTCACGCAGCGCCCCATTGGCTTCGAGCCGGCGCGGCGCGAGACCTACCTGCAGGGCGCGATCGTCGACATCGACGAGGCGAGCGGCAAGGCGCGCAGCATCGTCCGCGTCCAGGAGCGGCTGCCGGACTGATCGGCTGCGCTTGCATCACTCCGCGATCAGCAGCGCGTAGCTCTTCCTGCCCTTCTGCAGGAGCAGGTACTTGCCCGCGAGGAGGTCGGCGGGGCCGAGCTTGCGGTCGGCCGCGGTGAGCGTCTCGCCGTCGAGCGAGAAGCCCTTCCCCTGGATCCCGCGCCGGGCGTCGCCCTTCGAGGAGGCGAGTCCAGCCTTCACGAGCGCGTCGGCCACCGTCAGGGCCTCGAGCTCGGTCCGCGCGACGCTGGCGGTGGGGATCTCCTGCGCCAGCACCGCGAAGGCGTCCGCGCCCGCGGCGCGCAGATCGGTCCCGCCGAAGAGGAGCCGCGTCGCCTCGGCCACGCTGCGCGTCGTCTCCGCGCCGTGGATCCGCGTCGTCATCTCCTCGGCCAGGCGGCGCTGAGCCGTGCGCTTGCCGGGATCGCGCGAGTGCTCCGCCATGATGTCCGCGATCTCCGCCATCGGGAAGAACGTGAAGTAGCGGAGCCAGCGTTCGACGTCGCGATCATCGCTGCCCATCCAGAACTGGTAGAACTTGTAGGGCGAGGTCTTCTTCGAATCGAGGTAGACCGCGCCCTCCTCGCTCTTCCCGAACTTGGCGCCGCTGGCGGTGGTGAGGAGCGGCAGGACGAGCGCGTGCGCGGAGCCGCCCTCCTTCCGCGAGATGAGCTCGGTCCCGGCGGTGATGTTCCCCCACTGGTCGCTGCCGCCCATCTGCAGCTCGCACCGCTCCGTCTTCCACAGGTGCCAGAAGTCGTACGCCTGCACGAGCATGTAGGTGAACTCGGTGAAGGAGATGCCGGTCTCCATCCGGTTCTTCACCGAGTCCTTCTGCAACATGTAGTTGACGGTGAAGTGCTTGCCGGCGTCGCGCAGGAACTCCATGAGGCCGAGCGGGCGGAGCCAGTCGGCGTTGTTGCGCACCCGCGCCGCGTTCTCACCCTCGAACCGCAGGAACCGCTCGAGCTGCCGCCGCTGCGACGCGGCGTTGTGGTCGATCTGCTCGAGCGAGAGCATGGGGCGCTCGGAGCGCTTCCCGCTCGGATCGCCCACCATGCCCGTGCCGCCGCCCACCACCACGATGGGCGTGCCGCCGCACCGCTGCAGCCAGGCGAGCGCCATGACCGGGACGAGGTTCCCGACGTGGAGCGAATCGGCGGTGGGGTCGAACCCGACGTAGCCGGTGATCGGGCCCTGCTTCAGGCGCTCCTCCAGGCCAGGGGTGGTGTCCTGCAGGAAGTCGCGCGCGCGGAGCTCCTCGATGAGCGTGGCCATGGCGCGGCAGGATAGCCGCTCCCACCGCCCCTCACCAAGGGCGCGGCGTCGCGCACCGTCAGTTCCCCCGGAACCCCCTGCCCAGCAGGTACACCTCGTAGCTGCGCTCGCGCGTCGCCTGCGGGCGGACGACGTTCACGTCGTCGAAGAGCTCGGCCACCTCCTTCTTGAACACCTGGAAGTCGCCGCCCATGAAGACCTTCGTCACGAAGGCGCCGCCGAGGCGCAGCGTCTCGCGCGCGACGCCGAGCGCCATCCGGCACAGCTCGAGCGACCGCGCCTCGTCGGTCACCTTCACCCCGATCGTCTTCGGCGCCATATCGCTCGTGACGAGATCGAACGGCCCTGCGTGCAGGGCGCGGATGCGATCGAGCGCGTCGGGCGCGAGCAGGTCGACGACCGCCGTCTTCACCCAGCGCTTACCGAGATTCCGGACCGGCTCCAGGTCGACACCGACCGCGACCCCGCGCTCGCCCACCGCCTCCGCCAGGACCTGGAGGAAGCCGCCCGGCGCCGCCCCGAGATCCAGCACCGCCTGACCAGGGCCGAGCAGCCGGTGACGCCGCACGATCTCGTCGATCTTGAAGGCAGAGCGAGCCCGCAGCCCCTCCGCCTTCGCCTTGCGATAGTAGAAGTCCTTCGGATCGTAGGGCTTGGCCATGTCCGGGCGTGTCGCGGTTGTTCAGGCGCGGGCCGGGCACTATCCTGGCCCCGTCTCCCCCGTCAAGCGCATGATCTCCGGCAAGGCGCTCCTCGTGTCCATCCCGCTCGTGCTGGCGGGCGGGATCCTCATGGGCGCCGCGCACGCCCGTGTCGGCTCGTTGCGCGCCGAGCTCGCGCTCACCGAGGCGCAGGGACGCGCCGAGGGCGAGTCGTACCTGCGGACACTCCAGGGCACGCACGCGCAGCGCCAGCTCGAACTCCTCTCCCAACATCACCAGGTGGCGCTGAAGCTCGGGGCGGCACGCCGCGATCGACTGCTCGGTTTCCTGGTCGTGATGGCGGGCCTGCTCGTCTACGGATTCACGCAGGTGGCGCAGCGCGTTGCGGGAGAGCTCGAGGAAGTGGACCGCCTGCCCGGGCGCCCCCCGGACGGGGGTCGGAGCCATCGCCCGGAACGCGCCACCACGCGCGCCGACGCCTGAGATTACGGCGCGGGAAGATCGTCGCCACTCCCCCGCGTTGAAGTGGGCGACGGCCACGCGAAGCGGCTCTCACGCTGCCTTGACTTCGGTCCAGGCGCGGTGGATAACGCGACACCCCCCTATCCCTACCTCCCTGACGTGGCAGGGCCGAGGAGAAGACGACCGATGGCGACGATCATTACCGACGAGTGCATCAACTGCGGCGCCTGTGAGCCGGAGTGCCCGAACGGCGCCATCAGCCAGGGTGAAGACATCTACGTCATCGCCGCCAACCTCTGCACCGAGTGCGTCGGCTTCCACGACGAGGAGGCCTGCGCGGCGGTGTGCCCGGTCGACTGCTGCATCCCGGATCCGAACAACACGGAGACCGAGGCGCAACTCTACGGCCGGCTCGCCACGGTCCACCCGGACAAGAGCTTCCCGGCCCTGGCCGAGCTGCCCGCGAACCTGTCGCGGTTCCGCAAGACCGCGTAGCGACGCTCGCGCCGGCGACCTGAGATGCCCCGTACGCCCCGGCGGCGCGCGGGGCATTTTCGTGTCCGGCGCAGGCCGACCTCGTTCCCGCCATGGAACGAGCCTTCACGCCCGGGACCGTCTAGTGTTGTGTCGATGACAGCCATCGATCCCGAGGTCGCCGTCGGGCCGCGGGCTACGCCGTCCAGGAGGAGCGTGCCATGAACCGCCTGCCCAAGCTCGACCGCGCGAAGGCCTGCGTCCTGCTGGTGGACGTGCAGGAGAAGCTCGCGCCGGTGATGTGGAACTTCGCGCCCGTCGAGAAGTACTGCCGGGCCATGATCCTGGCCGGGCGCGAGCTCGGCCTGCCCGTGCTCGCCACGGAGCAGTACCCGAAGGGCCTCGGCGCGACGATCCCCTCGCTGCGCGAGGCGCTCGGCGCCCCGCCCCTCGTCAAGATGAACTTCTCATGCGGCGCGGACCCGGAGTTCGCGAAGGCGCTCGAGGCGACCGGCCGCCGGCAGGTCATCCTGCTCGGCGTCGAGGCGCACGTCTGTGTGCTCCAGACCGCCCGCGATCTCCTCGAGCGCGACTACGAGGTGTTCGTCTGCGCCGACGCGGTGACGAGTCGCTTCGAGGAACACCGCCGAGTCGCGCTCGGTCAGCTCGCCGCGATGGGAGCCCACGTCACGAGCGCGGAGACCTGTATCTTCGACCTGCTCCACGCCTGTGGGACGCCCGAGTTCAAGCGGGTGAGCCCGCTCGTGCGGTAGCCGCCCCGCGGCCGCGGGGACGCGGCCTGGAACGCTGTTGACCCCCTCGGCGTCGGATGTTACCTATCCCGTCCCCGCAGTCTCCGGGGCGTAGCGCAGCCTGGTAGCGCACTTGCTTGGGGTGCAAGTGGTCGCTGGTTCAAATCCAGTCGCCCCGACCATCTGAAGGCCCCGCAGTTCCTCGGGAAACCGAGCGGCTGCGGGGCCTTCGCCTTTCTGCCCCTCGATGACCCGCAGGACCGGCGCAGGACCTGGGCCTTCCGGTGCCGCCTGCTCCTCCTCGAAGGTCAGGCGGTCGAGGCCGCGGCGCATGTCCTCCAGGTCGAGGTGGCCGTAGATCTCCGCGGTCAGCGCCGGGTCGGAGTGGCGCATTACCCGCTGGACGACTGCGAGCGGTACGCCCTCCTTCAGCAGTAGCGTCGCCGTGGTGTGGCGGAGGTCATGGAAGCGGACGTGCCGAGGGATGGCGCGAGCGTAGAGAGCGAACCCACACCGCGGGCACCTGGACGGTTCACTCGCCTGCTGCTCCTCCTTGAACCCGCAGCCATGCCGCCGACACCGATGCTGATAGGCGAGCACGGCGCCAGCACGGCCCATGGCCCGGCGCAGGATCTTGTCAGCGGCTACGTCGCGCTTGTGCATCGAGCCATCCGGCCTCGGGTACAGGAGGCGGCCGGGACACTTGGCGGCAGCGGCAAGGGCAGCTTCCAGGTGCGGGCGCAGCCCGCGCGCAAC
>DATLJU010000090.1:0-18256 GCA_035538735.1 Anaeromyxobacteraceae bacterium
CGACGCGAGCGGCAGCTCCGACCCCAACGGCGACGCGCTCGCGTACTCGTGGGCGCTCACCTCGGTCCCAGCGGGCAGCACGTCCTCCCTGGCGAACGCGACGTTCATGCAGGCCACGTTCACGCCGGATCGCGCCGGCGCCTTCGTCGCGACGGTGACGGTCAGCGACGGCGCCCTGTCGAGCACGGCGTCGGTCGTGATCAACGCGGTCGACACCACGCCGGTCGCGAACGCCGGGACGGCGCAGGCAGGGAACGTCGGCGCGCTGGTCACGCTCGACGGGAGCGCGAGCGCCGACGCGGACCACGACCCGCTCACGTACGCCTGGACCATGACGGCGCGCCCGGCGTCGAGCACAGCTTCGCTGAGCGGCGCGACGAGCGTGAATCCCACCTTCACGCCCGACGCCGAGGGGACGTACGCGTTCTCGCTGACCGTGTCCGATGGTACGAACACCAGCGCGGCCTCGTCCGTGGCTGTCACGGCATATCACCACGTGGCCGCGCTCTCCCACGACGTCGTCGACGCCGAGTACAGCGCGGCGCTCGACAAGATCGTCATCGTCTCCGGCTCGCCTTCGAACGCGCTCTACCTCTACGATCCGGCCCAGGAGACGGAGCAGAAGGTGGCACTCAACAAGGCTCCGCTCGCGGTCAGCGTCAGCCCGGACGGCAAGTCGGCCGTGGTCGGCCACGACGCGCTCGTCTCGCTGGTGGATCTCACGACGGCGACGCGGACGAAGGAGATCACGATCTCGATCACCGCCGCCGACGTCGTCCTCGGCACCGGGTTTGCGTACGCCTTCCCGCCGCCGAGCGCGCAATGGACCGCCATCACGACGCTGAACCTGTCGACCGGCGCGCAGAGCACGTCGGCCGCCAACTCGATCTATGGTGGCACGCGCGCCAAGCTCCATCCGCTCGTGACTGCCATGTACGGGGCGACCAACGGGTACACTCCGGACAACCTCGAGAACTACCCGATCAGCGCCAAGGGCGTGGCCAGCTTCGGGTGGCAGTCGCCCTACTGGGGAGATCACCCGTTCTGCGGCGATCTCTGGCTGTCGCAGGACGGCGCCCACATCTTCACCCGCTGCGGGAACGTCTTCAACGCGACGCCGAGCACGCAGTGCCTGGTCGCGCCGTGCTCCTGGAGCAGCGGGACGCCGAGCGACATCGTCTACACGGGGGCGCTGCAGGGGCTCTCGTACATCCGCCACGCCAGCCACTCGAGCGCCGCCGGCCAGCTCGTCGCGATCCCGGACGTCGGCTACTTCACCTCGGCCACCGCGGACACGAGTCTCGGGAGCTACGACGACAGGTACTTCACGCCCATCGCCGGTTCGACCGTCACCCTGCCTCACTGGGCCGGGCCGGGCTCCGGGTACCTGACGCACGGCCGGTTCGTGTTCTGGCGCTCGGATGCGTCGAAGCGCTACGCCGTCGTGCAGGGCGACGCCGCGTCCCCGGTCGCCTCGAGCTTCGGCGTCGTCGCCTACTGACGCGGTCACCGTCGAGGCGGAGGCCCGCCCGCGGCGTTATGGAACGGCGGTGGACGTGCTGTCGTTCCAGCCGACGCTCTTCGACGCCGGCGCGCCGTCCTTCGACGCGGGGTTTCACGGCCTCGAGCGCATCCACCTCGACGAGGCGAGCTGGCTCGACTTCGCGCCGGGCTGGGTGAGCGGTTCCGATCGCCTCTTCGCCGAGGTGCTCGCGGCCCGCCGGTGGGGCGAGCGCACGCGCTGGATGTACGACCGGCGCGTGCGGGAACCTCGCCTGACCTCCTCCTGGAACCTCGGCTCGGGCGAGCCGCTCGAGCCGGCCATCCTGGAGGAGATGCGCGGGTGCCTCGGCGCGCGCTACGGCGTCGTGTTCGACTCGGCGGGATTCAACCTCTATCGCGACGGCGACGACAGCGTGGCGTGGCACGGGGACAAGATCCGCAAGGAGATCGAGGCACCCATCATCCCGCTCGTTTCGCTCGGTGAGCCGCGGAAGCTCCTGCTGCGGCCGAAGGGCGGTGGGCGCTCTCACGCCTTCCACCTCGGGCGCGGCGATCTGCTCGTCACCGGCGGCGCCACCCATCGAGCGTGGGATCACGCCGTGCCGAAGGTCGCGCGCGCCGGACCGCGGATCAGCATCGCCTTCCGGTACGGGCTCGACCCGCGGGCCTACGCCGGGAGGCGGACCGAGGTCCCCGGCCCGCCGTGAGCTGCGCACCTTGGCGCTGGCCGGCGACGCCAGAGGACCTCGCCCGCGAGCAGGAGCGCCTCGCGAAGCGAACGCCCGAGCCCTGGCGGCCGGCCGAGGGCGCGCCGCGGGTGGGCGCGTGCGCGATCGTGTTCGGGCGTGGCGAGCGCGGCGACACCGGGTGGGCCGCCGCGGTGGTGGAGGAAGCGGGTGAGGTCATCTCCACGTCCACGTGCGTGTGCCGGATCGAGACGCCGTTCCGGCCCGGGCAGCTCGCGCTGCGCGAGGGGCCGATCCTCGAGGCCGTCGCGCGACGGCTCTCCCGCCGGCCGGACGTCCTGCTCGTCGCGGCCGCGGGGAGAGATCATCCGCTGCGCGCAGGCCTCGCGCTCCACCTCGGCGCGGCGCTGGACCTGCCCACGGTGGGCGTGACCGAGGATCCGCTGGTCGCGGTGGGCGACGCGCCCGGGCGCGCCTGGTCGTCGGTCGCGCCGCTGCGGATCGCCGGCGAGGTCGTCGCCTACCGCGTCCGGACGCGAGGCGGCGCGAAGCCTGTCGTCGCGCACGCGGCCTGGCGCACCTCGCCCGAGGTGGCGGCCGACGTCGTGCTCGGGAGCTGCGCGATCGCGCGCTGGCCCGAGCCGATGCGGGAGGCGCGCCGGATCGCGCGCGAGCTGCGTCACGCGTTCCGGGTGGAGTAGCCGGGGGCTCCTCTCTGCGCGTCAGCGGCGCCGCCGATGTCACGCCCCGCTTCACGAGGCGTACGTCTGCTGGTTCTCGCGCGACGCGACGTCCCGCATCGTCCGGGCAGCGGCCTGCTCGTCCTCCAGATCCACGACGTCGGAAAGGCTGATGACGCCGGCGAGCTTCCCGCCCTCGTCGCACACCATGATGCGGGACTTGCGATGGTCGCGCATCAGCCGCTCGGCGGTCGCGAGGTCATCGCCGATGCGGCAGCTCACGATCTCGCGCGTCATCACGTCGTCCACCTTCGTGTCGGCGGAGCGCCCCTCGCCGAGGACGCGGATGGTGAGGTCGCGATCGGTCGCCGTCCCGATGGGCTCGCCCGCCGCGTTGCACACCGGGACGAAGCCGACGTTGCGCTCCTTCATCATCTTCGCGCACTCACGGACCGAGTCCCCCGCGCGGCAGCCCTGCGGAGGTTTCATCACGCTCTCGACGCGGAGGCTCTCACCGGCGGCCGGCCCCGTCCGCGCGGCCTCGCGCGCTTCGCCCTTCTTCTTCCCGGGATTCCGGGTTTGCCCGCGACTTGTCATGTCGGTCCCTCCTCCTTGACCGTGCAGCGCCGGCGCGGCAGCCGCAACGGCCCGCGACTCGATTTGAAGCTCGATCGGGCGTCCGAGACGGGCGGCGGCGCTCCGGCGCGCGTCGAGGAGCCGAGGGTCTCGCCGTGAGCTCGGATTGCTCGATCCCTGCAGGGACCAGCGAATCATGGGTGCCGCAGCACCGCTATTTGGGTGAGCAACGGCATTTGGGTGCGATTCGCACGCAAAAGCGCGCGTACGGCGCAGGGCGCGTCCGGGCACGCCGCCTGCACTGCGAGTCGAGCAAGGAGAGAACCAGGACATGCTTCACTACGACCGCAGTGCCACCGTCGCCCAGATCGTCACCGAGCACGCCGCCGCGGCGCGCGTCTTCCAGAAGCACGGCATCGACTACTGCTGCCACGGGAACGTGAGCGTGCCGGAGGCTTGCAAGCGGCGGCACCTCGATCCGGATCAGCTGTTCGCGGAGCTCGACGCGCTGAGCCCGTCCGGCGACACCGACGAGCAGTCGCCCCGCGCGCTCTCGACCGCCGCGCTGATCGCCCGCATCATCGACCGCCACCACGGCTACCTGCGCCGCGCCCTCCCCTACATCGCGCCGATCGCCGAGAAGGTGGCGAAGGTCCACGGCGGGCACGACCCGCGGCTGAATGACGTCGCAGCCACGTATCGCGAGCTCGCTGCCAGTCTCGAGCCCCACCTCGACGAGGAGGAGGCCGTCCTCTTCCCTGCGCTGATGGCGCGCGAGCCGGACGCCGAGCTCGTCCGGCGGGAGGCGGCACGCATGCACCAGGAGCATCTCGCCGTCGGCGACCTGCTGGCGCGGCTGCGTACGCTCTCGGACGACTTCACGACGCCGGAGTGGGGCTGCAACACGTACCGGGTGCTCATGGCCGAGCTGGAGGCGCTCGAGGCGGACATCCTCCGACACGTCCACCTCGAGAACCACGTCCTGATCCCCAGGTTCGTGGCGGGCGGTATCGCCGCGTAGCGGAGGGCCGAACTCTACCCCCCAAAGAGATCACCAGTCCGGCGGAAGGTCGGGAAATATCGTCCTCCCTCGAGGAGGACGACCATGGTCCGTCAGGACATCGTGCAGAAGTTCCCCGACCTGTTCGGCCGGAAGCAGGTGAACGGCCGCGAGGTCGACGTCGAGCAGACCATCGCGACGCTCACCCGAGAGCTGCGGCCCGCCATCGCGGCGGCGCTCACGGCGCGGCGCGCGCTGCTCGCCTCCCCCGCGCCCGTGCGCGAGAAGTACGCGTGGCCGTGGGACGCGTCGTTCGAGGACCCGGTGAGCGGCCGGCCCTGGACGTTCCGCCAGATCGTGCAGGGTCTCGTCGACAACTTCCAGGGCAAGGACAGCCCCTGGCGCTGGCGGCTCAACGACGAGGTGCCCATCCCCGAGCACGCCCACCCGTTGCGGAACCCGGGGCTCGAGCTGACCGGGCCCTGGCACCCGCTCGACATGGCGTTCAACGCGCTGAACAGCCCCGCGCCCATGAACATGCCGGACTTCGAGGACGCGTCGCCGCCGCACTTCCAGCCGGACGGCACGCCCTCCACCGAGCCGGTGGGCATCTTCGCGGCGCTCCAGAACGCGAAGGAGATCCACGAGGGGCGCTGGAACGGCCGCGCCTACGAGGTCACGAAGAAGGGGAAGAAGCGCGGCTACCGGATCGACAAGCCCCAGGCGCGGTGGCCGACGCGGCTGGCGCGCCCGCCGAGCCTCCACGTCCGGTACGACCACGTGACGGTGGACGGCGCGCCGGCGCCGGGCCTCGTCGTCGTCACGACGCTCTGGACGTTCAACAACCTCGACGCCCTCCGGAGCGCCGGCAGCGGCGTGTACTTCTACATCCCGAAGCTCCAGACACCGCAGGAGGCGCTCATCGTGGAGC
Source organism: Anaeromyxobacteraceae bacterium (assembly GCA_035538735.1). Lineage (GTDB taxonomy): Bacteria > Myxococcota > Myxococcia > Myxococcales > Anaeromyxobacteraceae > Anaeromyxobacter_A. The sequence continues at coordinate 5,377 of DATLJU010000090.1, forward strand.
GGCTCCTGTCGAGGCTGGAGGGGCTCGTCGGCGTGCCGGTGGGTACGCTCAAGGTGAAGATGCTCTACGAGGAGGGGAACGCCGGCCGGCAGCTGCCCGCCATCGTCTGGACCCTGCGCCGCAGGCTCCTCGGCACGAACGTCGGCCGCTGGGACTACCTGGGCAGCCTCATCGAGATGTGGAAGGACGATCCCAAGGGCGTCTTCCCGGACCCGCAGTCGGTCGGCATGGCGACGCCGAACATGATCGCCTACCAGCGCTACAACGCGCTCCTCATGCTCATGGCCGGCCTGAAGGACGGCGACTTCAGTCACGCCGCGCCGATCGGCGGCATGGCCGCGGTCATGATCTACCAGCCGAGCGATCCCTACGGCCGGTCCCGCTACAACCCGCTCGCGCTGCGCGCGATGGTGATCGACAAGCTGCGGGAGCGGGTGCTCGGGCTGATGTTCGTACCCGAGGCGCCGCTCGGCGGCCGGCAGCCCACGCTGGCCGAGATCCTCGACCGGCAGGTGAAGGGACGGCTCTACGACGCATACCGGCAGAGCTGGGTGGCGAGCCCCGAACCGGAGTACGTCGCCGCCGGCAACACTCCGCTGCAGGCGGACGTGCGCGATCTGCAAGCCATCGTCGACGCGCCGCGCGCGGTCGTGGACGTGAAGGGCAAGCCGGTGCCGACCGTGGCGAGCGGCCTCTCGGAGGCGGAGCGGACCCTGCTGCAGTCGCGCGGCCTGCTGGACGCGCAGGGCCGGATCACGCCGGCCGTCCTCGAGCGCGAGGCGTTTGCCACGCCAGACCAGCTCCTGTCCCAGGAGCGCTGGGCGGCGATCTACGGGGTTCCGAGCGGCGACATCACGATCGAGCACGTCCAGCACGCTTTCTACATGGCCGCCAACTACGGCTTCCAGATCCTCAACGGCAACTTCGCGGCCGCGATCGACGACTACGAGCTCAAGCTGCGGTTCATGAACGACCTCGCCACCTACCGCATCAACGTGTCGTGGCTGTGGACGCTCGTGCACCATGAGGCGGCCATCACGAAGGATGGCCACCTCATGCGGCAAGCGCTTACCGAGGACGGGGTCGTCATCGCCACGCCGGCCGAGCCGGTGAAGGCGGGGACCCGCTTCACCCGCGCGCTCTTCGACAAGGTCTGGAGCTACCACGACGAGTGGACGACGGCCTTCTTCGCCGAGCAGGACCGGCGCGGCGAGCCGGCGCGCTTCGATCGATCGAAGGCGTCTCTCATCATGGACCTGCTGCGCAAGCAGCTGCTCTCGCAGCGGTACATCCAGCACAGCGCCCGCGTCCTGTTCGTGGTCGCCGAGGCGAAGCCCGCGGATCGGGCCGGGATCCTGGAGGCGATCTTCGACCTCGATCGGCCGGAGGTCGCGCAGCGCGTGAAGGCCGGGAAGCTCGCGGCCGGCGCGCTCGCGGCGCACGACTACGCGAACGACGTGTTCGCGGAGCAGTGACCGGCGGCGGGGGACGAGCCCCCGCCCTACAGGCTCACGTAGGGCGGGGCCTTGTGCCCCGCCCTAGCGTGCACGCGCGAATCACGCCTACCTCGCGATCGGCTTGTACCGGATGCGCTTCGGCTTGGCGGCCTCCTCGCCGAGCCGGCGCCGCTTGTCCGCCTCGTACTCCTGGTAGTTGCCGGTGAAGAAGCTCCACCGCGAGTCGCCCTCGGCCGCCAGGATGTGCGTGGCGATGCGGTCGAGGAACCACCGGTCGTGCGAGATGACCATGACGCTCCCGGCGTACTCGAGGAGCGCGTCCTCGAGCGCGCGCAGCGTCTCCACGTCGAGGTCGTTCGAGGGCTCGTCGAGGAGCAGCATGTTCCCGCCGGTCATGAGCGTCTTGGCGAGGTGGAGTCGCCCGCGCTCGCCGCCGGAGAGGGTGCCGACCACCTTCTGCTGGTCGCCGCCCTTGAAGTTGAACCGCCCGATGTAGGCGCGGCTCGGCATCTCGAACCGGCCCACCTGGATCTGGTCGCGGCCGCCCGAGAGCTCCTCGAAGACGGTCTTGTCGGAGGAGAGGTTCTCGCGGCTCTGGTCGACGAAGGCGAGCTTCACCGACTTGCCGACGACGACCTCCCCCGCGTCGGGCTTCTCCGCGCCGGTGATCATCTTGAAGAGGGTCGACTTCCCGGCGCCGTTCGGGCCGATGATCCCGACGATGGCGCCCGGGGGGATGCTGAACGAAAGGTCGTCGATGAGCAGCCGGTCGCCGAACCCCTTCGACACGCCCTTGAACTCGATGACCTGATCGCCGAGCCGATCGGCGACCGGGATGAAGATCTCCTGCGTCTCGTTCCGCTTCTGGTACTCGAACTTGGAGAGCTCCTCGAACCGGGCCAGGCGCGCCTTGCTCTTCGCCTGCCGCGCCTTCGGGTTCTGGCGCACCCACTCCAGCTCCTGCTTCATGGCCTTGATGCGCGCGCTCTCCTGCTTCGCCTCCACCTCCAGGCGCTGTTCCTTCTGATCGAGCCAGGAGGAGTAGTTGCCCTTCCACGGGATGCCGCGGCCGCGGTCGAGCTCGAGGATCCACTCGGCGGCGTTGTCGAGGAAGTAGCGGTCGTGCGTGACGGCCACGACCGTCCCGGGGAAGCGGGTGAGGAACTGCTCCAGCCACTCCACCGACTCGGCGTCGAGGTGGTTGGTGGGCTCGTCGAGGAGCAGCATGTCCGGCTTCGAGAGCAGCAGCTTGCAGAGCGCGACGCGCCGCTTCTCGCCGCCGGAGAGGTGCTTGATCGAGGCGTCCCAGGGCGGCAGCCGCAGCGCGTCGGCGGCGATCTCGAGCGCGTTGCCAGTGTCGGCACCGGCGTTGGCGATGATCGCCTCGAGCCTCGCCTGCTCCTCCGCCAGCTTCTCCATGTCGGCGTCGGGCTCGCTGTACGCCGCGTACACCGCCTCGAGCCTCGCCTGCGCGGCGGCCACCTCGCCCTGGGCCGACTCGACCTCCTCGCGCACCGTCTTCTCACCGTCGAGCTTCGGCTCCTGCGGCAGGTAGCCGATGCGGACGCCGGCCTGGCGCTGCATCTCGCCCTCGAACTCGTCGTCGGCGCCCGCCATGATGCGGAGCACCGTCGACTTGCCTGCGCCGTTGAGGCCGAGGAGGCCGATCTTGGCGCCCTGGAAGAAGGAGAGGGAGATGTCCTTGATGATCTGCCGCTTGGGCGGGACGACCTTGCTCACGCGGAGCATCGACATGACGTACTGGGGCATGGCGCTCGGGGGATAACGGGGAAAGGGGGCGAGAGCCTACCCGAAAACCGGCGCCGGCCGAGAGCGGTGTCGTCGATGTCACCGTACGCGCCGTAGGGAAGGGGCTAAGTCCCCCGCCGCGGGTCAACCGCGTTTCCACCGCGATCAGAGCGACTTCAGGTATTCGACGAGGTCCGACTTCTGGGCCGACGAGAGCCCGAGCCCGCGCTCCTGGTCGTAGTGCTCGACCACGTCCGCCAGCGTGGCGAAGCGCCCGTCGTGGTAGAAGCCGCCCTTCGCGTGGGCGAAGAGGCCCTTGAGCGGCGTCGTCCGGTAGCGTCCCTCGGGGCTGCGCTGGGCCTGGAAGTCGTCGATCCCGAGCTCCTCGGCCTTGTGCAGGTTCCAGCCCGGCTCCGTGAACGTGGGCGGGACGTGACAGGTGGCGCACTTCCCCGCCCCGGCGAACAGGTCCTCGCCACGCGACGCAGCGGCCGCGTCGAAGCTGCCGCCGGGCGGGCTCGGCGCGGCGAGCGAGAGCTGGTACTCGTGGAGCGCGGGGAGCTTGGGCGTGACGAGATCGGGCTGTCCGTCGGGCGGCCGGACGTGCCCGAAACCGTTCTTCGCCGCGATGGGGAACTTCGTCGCGTCGTCGAGGCGCGGGTCGAAGAACGTCCCCTGCCCGTGCATCTCGAGGTTGGCGACGAACGCGTTCCAGTAGGTGACCTGACCCCAGCCGGTGAACGTGTGCAGGTTCACGCCAGCGAGGCCGAAGGCGGGCGGGATGAGCACCGCCGCGGTCTTCCCGTCCGGGCGCGACCCCTTGCCGTCCATGAGCAGCTCCGCGTCGAACTTGCCCGGCCCCCACAGCGCCAGCACCGACTTCACGGTCGCCACGTCGACGCCGAGCAGGTTCGCGACCGGATCGAGGTTCGGCGCGAGGCTCACGATGCGCCCCACGTCGAGGTCGCGGTTGGGCCAGCCGTCGAGGCGGTGCCCCACCCCCGGCGCGAGCGCTTCGTCGACCGTCGAGTGGCAGAGCGCGCAGGTGATGCCGACCGACTTCAGCGCGCCGTTCTCGACCTGCCCCTTCACGCCCACGACCGCGTCGGCCGAGAGCAGCTGGAGCGTGACCGCCGGATCGTCGAGGTTGACCTGTCCGGCATCGAGCGCGTCCACCACGGCGCGCGGCAGCGCGTCGAGGTCCACCTTGAGCCCGACCCCGAGCGCGGAGCGCGGCGACAGCGTCGCGATCGGCTCGTTCAGGCGCAGCGTCCCGGTCCAGAACGCCTCGTCGCCGAAGGTCTCGAAGCGGAACGTCTTGCGGCCCTCGTCGATCGCCTGCTGCCGTGCGCTCACGCCGTGAGGCGCGGCCTCCGCCTGCGCGGGGCGCTTCAGCGGCGCGCTCCCGACCGCCACCGTGGCGCCCGCGATCAGGGCCGCCACGACCCCGCCGAACACGTGATTCAGCATGCCCCATCTCCCTGTTCCGCGACGAGGCGCGGTCGAGGGATCAGAGTCGGAGCGGCCGCTGGGCGTTACACCGGCGCGATCGGGCGCTAGGGAGCGGGCGGCTCCGATGGCACCGGCGAGTCCGGCAGCTCCGGAGCGGCGACCCCGCCCACCCCCAGGGCGTCGGCGATCGGCACCTGCGCCGCGATGACGAACGCCACGAGCTCCGCGAGCGGCATGCCGAGCAGCTCGGCGCCGCGCCGGATCTCGCCGCGATCGACCGAGCGCGCGAACGCCTTGTCCTTCATCTTCTTCACGACGGACTCCGGCGGCAGGTCGCGCACGCTCTTCGACGGCCGCACCAGCGCGCAGGCGCCCACGAACCCGGAGAGCTCGTCCGCCGCCACGATGGCGCGCTCCATGGGCGTCTCCGGCGTGATCCCGGAGTAGTTCGCGTGCGCGCCGACGGCCCGGATGATGCGCTCGGGCCAGCCCCGCTCGCGCAGGATCTCCATGCCGCGCCAGACGTGGTCCTCGACGGTCGGGTAGCGCTCGTAGTCGAAGTCGTGAAGCAGGCCGACCACGCCCCACGCCTCGAGCTCGCCGGGATCGGTGACCCCGGCCCGCCGCGCCAGCGCGCGCATCGAGGCCTCCACGGACAGTGCGTGGCGGCGCAGCGGCTGCGTCTTGGTGTACTCGCAGAGAAGCGCCCAGGCCTGGGCGCGGGTCGCGTCGGTCATGTGCCGACCATAAACCCGTGGAATGACGTAAGCTCGAATTCTTGGAGGTGGCACATGGCGGGAGTTCCCATGACGGTCGAGCTGCGCGGCCTCGGCGGCACCCTCACGCACGGCCCCTCCGGCGCGAGGATCGAGACCCAGCCGCCGAAGGACAACGGCGGAACGGGCGCGTGCTTCTCGCCGACCGACCTCGTGGGCGCGGCGCTCGCTTCCTGCGCCCTCACCACGATGGCACTGGTGGCGCAGCGCGAGGGGCTCGCCTTCGGCGACGCGCGAGCCTCCGTGGAGAAGCGGATGACGCAGGCGCCTCGCCGCATCGGCGAGCTCGTGGTCGTCATCGACATGCCGCGCGAGGTCCGGCCGGAGCAGCGCGCCAGGCTGGAGGAGATCGCGCGCGGCTGCCCGGTCGTGCGCAGCCTCCACCCGGACGTGCAGGTTCCGATCGAGTTCCGCTACGCCGGCTGAACGCCCGGCCCGGGCCGCGCGCCGGGTGGCCCACTGGCACGTCTACATCCTGCGCTGCGCCGACGGCACCCTCTACACCGGGGCGACCAACGATCTCGCGCGCCGCGTCGAGCGCCACGCGTCCGGGAAGGGCGCGCGCTACACGCGGTCCCGCCTGCCCATCGCGCTGGTCTGGGCGCGGCCAGCGCGCGATCGCGGCGCCGCCCTCAGCGACGAGGCCCAGCTGAAGCGGCTCACCCGCGCCGAGAAGCTCGCGCTCATCGCACGCAGGCGCCCCCGCCGGCGATGAGGCCGGGGGCTCGACGAGGGCCCATTTCGCCCGGAATTCCTGGTCGGTGCGCGATCGCGCGCGCCCCCGGATCCGCAACGGCGGCGCCGGTGCGGGGTTGTTAAGATCGAAGTGATGGTCGTGTAGGAGTGTGGGAGGCGACCATGAAGCTCACGTTCGTCGCTGCTGCATGTCTGCTGCTGCTGTCCGGTCGTGCCTTGGCCGGCCAGCAGGATCAATCGAACGGTGATACGGCCGCCGCGCCGGCCAACCCTGCGCCGACCGCCAACCCGCCGGCTCCTCCCGAAACGCCACCCGCGCCGCCCGCGGACTCCGGGGGCGCGGCGAGTCCGGACGCGAACGCGAACGCACCGGCGCCCACCGGGCAGTGGGTCTACACGCAGCAGTACGGGTGGGTGTGGATGCCGTACGGCGCGCAGTACACGTACGAGCCGACGAGCGAGGGCTCGTATCCGTACACCTACGTCTACTACCCGGCCTGGGCCGCGTGGACGTGGGTCGCCGCGCCGTGGGTGTGGGGCTGGGGCCCGGTGCCTTGGTTCGGGGTTGCCGGCGGGTGGGGCTTCGCATGGTTCCACGGCCCGTGGTGGGGCGGGCACCCGTGGGGCTGGGGCTGGCGCGGCTGGTGGGGCCATCCCGGGCACTGGGGGCACCCGTGGCACGCTGCTCCCGCGCGCGGCTACCCGGTGCGCCCCGGCGGCGTCCCGTACCGCCCCGGCGGCTACGCGTACCGCGGGTACGCGTACGGGCACGGCACGATGGGCGGCTACCGCCCCGGCGGCGCCGCGGTCCACGGCGGCTTCCACGGCGGCGGGTTCCACGGCGGCGGCCACCGCTGACCGGCGCACGCCGTGAGGGGCGTCAGTGCTGCCCCTCGCCGAGGTACGCCTTGCGGACGCCGTCGTGCTCCAGCAGCTCCTTGCCCGGCCCGTGCAGCGTGATCCGGCCGGTCTCGAGGACGTAGGCGTCGTCCGCGATCTCGAGCGCGGCCTTGGCGTTCTGCTCGATGAGGAGGACCGTCACGCCCTCCTTGTTGATCTCGCGCACGATGTCGAAGATCATCTTCACGATGAGTGGAGCGAGCCCGAGCGACGGCTCGTCCATCATCAGGATCTTCGGGCGCGTCATGAGCGCCCGCCCCACCGCCAGCATCTGCTGCTCGCCGCCGGAGAGCGTGCCCGCCTTCTGGGTGGCGCGCTGCTCCAGGCGCGGGAAGAAGCCGAACACCTTCTTCCGGTCGGCGGCGATGCCGGGTTTGTCGGAGCGGGAGTAGGCGCCCAGCGTGAGGTTCTCGTCCACGGTGAGGTTGGGGAAGACGTGCCGCCCCTCGGGGACGAGGCAGACGCCGCGCGAGACGATGTCCTTCGTGGCGAGCCCGGTGAGCGCCTCGCCGTTCCAGGTGACGCGCCCCCCGGACGGCTTCACCAGGCCGACGATGGAGCGCAGGGTCGTACTCTTCCCGGCGCCGTTGGCGCCGATGAGGCTCACCACGCTGCCGTGGCGCACCTCCAGGTCGATGCCCTGCAGCGCGTGGATTCCTCCGTAGTGGACGGAAAGGCCTTCCACCTTCAACATCAGCCCACCCCCAGGTACGCCTCGATGACCTTCGGGTCCCGCTGGATCGCCGCCGGATCGCCGTGCGCGATGGTGAGCCCGTAGTCGAGGACGTACAGCCGCTGGCAGATCCCCATCACGAACTGCATGTGGTGCTCGATGAGGAAGATGGTGAGGTCGAACTCGTCCCGGATCCTCCGGATGAAGTGCATGAGCTCGACCGACTCCTGCGGGTTCATCCCGGCGGCGGGCTCGTCGAGGAGCAGCAGCGAGGGCCGGGTGGCGAGCGCGCGCGCGATCTCGAGCCGGCGCTGCTTGCCGTAGGGCAGGCTGGTGGCGAGCTCGCCCGCCTCGCCCTCGAGCCCCACCTCGCGCAGGAGCCGCAGCGCGAACTCGCGCGCCTCCCGGTCGCGGCGGCGGTAGCCGGGCAGGTGGAGCGTCGCCGAGAAGAGGCCGGCCCGCATCTGGAGGTGGCAGCCGACGAGCACGTTGTCGAGGACCGACAGCTCCTTGAAGAGGCGGATGTTCTGGAACGTCCGGGCCACCCCGCGCCGGGTGACCTGGTGGCGCTTCAGCCCGGTGATCTCCTCGCCCCCGTAGAAGACGCGGCCCGCGGTGGGCGCGTTCATGCCGGTGAGGACGTTGAAGACGGTGGTCTTCCCGGCGCCGTTCGGGCCGATCAGGCCGACGACCTCGTTTTTCTCGATGGCGATGTTGAGGTCGGAGACGGCCGTGAGGCCGCCGAACTTCATCGTGACGTTCTCGGTCCTAAGCAAGGCCATGCTTCCCCCGGCCCGGCCGCGGGAAAAGCCCCGCCCGCGAGAAGAGGCTCCACGAGAACTCGCGGTTCCCCATGAGCCCGCGCTGCCGGAACAGCACCACCCCCATGAGCAGGATCGAGAACACCACCATCCGGAGTCCCGGGCGCGCCTCGAGCTGCAGCAGGCCCAGGTCGAGCGGGCCGTCGAGGAAGCGCAGCGCCTCCATCAGGATGGTGACGCCGAAGGCGCTCACGACGGAGCCGGTGATGGAGCCGATCCCGCCCAGCACGACGACGAGCAGGATGTTGAAGGTCAACATGAAGGTGAACATCTTCGGGTCGATGGTGGTGAGGACGTGCCCGAGCAGCGCCCCGCCCACGCCCGCCATGAAGCTCGAGGCCGCGAAGCTCGCCACCTTCACGCGGAAGACGTCGACGCCCATCGCCCCGGCGGCGATCTCGTCGTCGCGCACCGCCTTCATCGCCCGGCCGTAGCTCGAGCGGATGAGGAGCACCATGAAGGCGGTCGAGAGCGCGGCGCAACCCCACACCACCCAGGTCGAGGCGAAGGGCGGCAGGCCCTTCAGGCCCAGCGCGCCGTTGGTGATGCTCTGGGTGTTGGTGAGGACGACCCTGATGATCTCGGCGAAGCCGAGGGTGGCGATGGCGAGGTAGTCGTCCTTGAGCCGCAGCACCGGCGCGCCGACGAGGAGCCCGAGCAGCCCCGCCACGACCCCGGCCGCGATCAGCGCCGGCAGGAACGGGAGGTGGACGTTCGCCAGCCACGGCGCGATCGGCTCGAGGAAGAAGTTCATCTGCTTCTGCTCCGGCGTCATGGTGAGGAGCGCGCACGTGTACGCGCCCACCGCCATGAAGCCGGCGTGGCCGAGCGAGAAGAGACCCGTGAAGCCGTTCACGAGGTTCAGCGAGAGCGCCAGCACGACGTAGATGGCGCACAGGTTGAGGACGCGCAGCGAGAAGGCGTCGAACCAGCCGTCCGCCACGAAGAGGAAGGCGGCGAAGAGGGCCGCCGCGACGAGCGAGTAGGCGAGGTGTCTTCTACTCATCTCAGACCTTCTCCGCGTGCCGGGTGCCGAGCAGGCCCGAGGGCTTCACGAGCAGCACCACGATGAGGAGCACGAAGGCGAACGCATCGCGGTAGCCGGTGAGCGTGGGGAGGAAGGCGATGGCCATGAGCTCCACGATCCCGAGGAGGAACCCGCCCAGCACCGCGCCGCCGATGTTGCCGATCCCGCCCACCACCGCCGCGATGAAGCACTTCAGGCCCGGCATGACGCCCATGAGCGGGTTCAGCTGCGGGTACTTGTAGGACCAGAGGATCCCGCCGAAGGCGGCCAGGAGCGAGCCCGAGCCGAAGGTGAAGGCGATGATCCGGTTGACGTCGATGGCCTGCAGCCGGGCCGCGTCGACGTCGGTCGAGACGGCGCGCATCGCCATGCCAGTCTTCGTCTTCCCCACCACCCACAGCAGCACCGCCAGGAGGACGAAGGTGAAGATCGGGATGATGACGCTCACCGACATGACCGACACCGGCCCGAGCTGCAGCCTGACGTTCATGACGTCGGGGATGGCGACGCCCTTCGGGCGCCCTCCGAAGAGGACGACCGCCACGTTCTCGATCAGGAACGAGGCGCCGATGGCGCTGATCATGACCGAGATGCGCGGCGAGTCGCGGAGGGGCCGGTAGGCGACGCGCTCGAGCAGCACGCCCAGGAGCGCCGTCACCGCGATCGCGACGGCGAAGCTCGCCCACCACGGGAGCAGGAAGAGCGCCACGCCGTAGAACGCGACGTAGGCCCCCAGCATGAAGACGTCACCATGCGCGAAGTTGATGAGCCTGAGGATGCCGTAGACCATGGTGTAGCCGATCGCGATGAGCGCGTAGAGGCTGCCCAGGGCGAGGGCGTTCGCCAGGTGCTGGAGGAAGAGCGCGAGCGTCATGGAGGGGTCGCAGCCTAGTCCAAAACGGGAGCGGGGGGCACCCGCCCCCCACTCCATCAGGCCTGCTTGCGGTCGCTTGCCAGGCCGGCGATTACGACGGCTGCACGGTCGTCAGGTAGACGAACTTCCCGTTCTTCACGACCTTGATGACGGCGCTCTTCGTCGCGTTGCGATCGGCGTCGAAGGTGATGAGGCCGGCCGCGCCGGGGAAGCCCTGCGTCGTGAGCAGCGCGTCGCGGATCTTGGCGCCGTCGAGGCTGCCCGCCTTCTCGATGGCGGAGCGCACGACGAGGTAGCCGTCGAAGCCGAGCGCGGTGACCGCGGCGGGCTCCTTCTTGTAGCGCTGGCGGTACGCCTCGAGGAACTCCTTGCTCGTGGGCGTGATGGGCACCTCGGTGGCGAAGAAGGTCGACAGCACCGCGCCCTCGACCGCCTGCTTGCCCACGTCGACGAACTCCGGCGCCTCCCAGGTGTCGCCGCCGAGGAAGGGGGCCGTGATGCCGAGCTCGCGCGCCTGCTTGATGATGAGCGCACTCTCCGTGTAGTTGCCCGGCGCGAAGATCACGTCCGGCTTCATCGACTTCACGGTGGTGAGCTGGGCGGTGAAGTCCTGGTCGTTCGTGTTGTAGTTGAGCTCGCCCAGGATGGCGGCGTCATCGCCGGTGAGCTTCTTGAAGCTGTCGGCGAAGAACCGGGCCAGGCCGACCGAGTAGTCGTTCGAGACCTCGCGGATGATGACCGCCTTCTTCGCCTTGAGCTCCTTCGCCGCGTAGTTCGCCTTCACCGTCCCCTGGAACGGGTCGATGAAGCAGACGCGGAAGTAGAAGTCGTTGCCCTTCGTGACGAGCGGGTTCGTCGCCGACATGGCGACGGCCGGGATCTTCTTGTCCTTCACGATCGGGCCGGCGGCCATGGAGAGCGAGGAGCCCCACGACCCGAGCACGACGTTGACCTTGTCCTGATCGACGAGACGCTGCGCCGCGTTCGCCGCCTCGACCTTGTCCGACTTGTTGTCGACGATGACCAGGTCGATCTTGTACTCCTTGTCGCCCACCTTCACGGTCGGATAGAGCTCGTTGGCGAGCTTGATCCCCTCGACCTCCATCGCGCCGCCCGCCGCGTTGGCGCCGGTCATGGGCTCGAACACGCCCAGCTTGACGGTGGTGGGTTGCTTCGAGCCACCGCGGCAGCCGACCAGCGCCAGCGCCACGACCACGGAGAGTGCTGCTCTCTTCATTCGGAACCTCCTGGGAAGGTCGGGGCTGGGTCGGGCGGACCCGGACCCCGAGCGGGGGCGCAGGGTGGCACGGCGCACCACGCCCGGGCAAGCGGCGTATGGGCGCACCGCTCACGCGGTAGCGAACGCCGCCCTGAAGACCTCCGGGATGTGCGCCACCTTCCCGCTCCCGTAGTCGCGGAAGACGATGCCGGTCCTGACGCGGGCGACCTCCGTCCCCGTGTCCTGGCGCGTCAGGCGGTAGTAGAGGTCGCAGGCGCGCGTCCGGAGGTCCGCGACCGCCACCTCGACGACCAGCGTCATCCCGTACTTCGCCTCGGCGCGGTAGGCCGCCGCCACCTCGGCGATGACGATCCCGACGCCCGCCACGTCGAGCTCGCTCCAGCCATGCGCCGCGAAGAGCTGCGCCCGCGCCTCGTGGGTGAACGAGAGGAGGCGGTCGTGGCCGACGTGCCCCGCGAAGTTGAGGTCGGTGACGCGGACCGGAAGCTCGGTCCTGAAGTCGAACCGCTCCGGGAGCTCGATCTCGACGCGTGCCATGCGCAGCCCCCCGCTCCTGTTCGACATCGGGAATAGAACACGGTTCGGCGCGACTCTTCCACCTGGGGCCCGGGGTTGCGATCCCCTCTGGCCGCTTTAGACTTCGGTCGCTCCCCTCAACCCCGCTTGCATTCGACGCCGCGTCCGTATTCGATGGCCGGCGCACGACGAGGTCACCGCATGCCCTCCACCGTCTTGATCGTCGAGGACGACGCCGACATCCGCGAAGCGGTGACCGAGCTGCTGCGCGCCCAGGGCGTGCGCGTGCTCGCCACCGACGAGGGGCAGAAGGCGCTCGAGATGATGGAGACCTGGCGCCCGGCGGTCGTGCTCCTGGACCTCACCCTGGCCGGGATGAACGGACACGAGTTCCGCCGGCGCCAGCAGGCGGCGCCGCAGCTCGCCCGGATCCCGGTGGTGGTCATGTCCGGCCGGCCCGACCCCCGCCTCGCGGTCGACGCGACGCTGCAGAAGCCCTTCTCGCTGGACACGCTCGTCGACACGCTGGCGAGCTTCGTGCCGGAGCTCGACCAGCAGCCCGCGACCGGGACGCGCTGAGAATTCGAGGGCTCCCGCCCCTCTCCACGCTTCCGCGGGGAGAGGGGGACGAAGCCCGATGACTCACGCGTGATCGACCCTCTCCCCCACCGGGCCGGGGGTGTCGGGGGCGGAGCCCCC
>DATLJU010000091.1:0-8222 GCA_035538735.1 Anaeromyxobacteraceae bacterium
GCTCCGTCACTCCGCGAGCCCGAGCTTCTTCGCGAGCCCGATCCGCTGCAGCTTGCCGGTGGCGCCCTTGGGGATCTCGGGGAGGAGCACGACGCGGCGCGGGACCTTGAAGTCGGCGAGGCGCGTCGCGGCGAAGTCGCGCAGCTCGCGCTCGGTGGCGTTCTTCCCCTCGCGCAGCACCACCGCCGCGGCCACCTCCTCGCCCAGCTTCTCGTGCGGCATGGCGAACGTCACCACCTGCTGCACGGCCGGGTGGTCCATGAGGACCTCGTCCACCTCGAGGGGCGAGAACTTCTCGCCGCCGCGGTTGATGAGCTCCTTGAGGCGCCCGGTGAGGCGCAGGTAGCCCTCCGCGTCGAGCACGCCCTGGTCGCCGGTGCGGAACCAGCCGTTCGTGAACGCCTTCGCGTTCGCCTCCGGGTTGGCCTCGTAGCCTCGCGTGACGTTGGGGCCGCGGATGACCACCTCGCCGACCGTGTCGGGCGGGAGCAGCGTGCCCGCCTCGTCCATCACCGCCACCTCCGGCCCCGCGGCGAGCCCCACTGAGCCCGGCTTGCGCGGCCGCGGCGGTAGCGGATTCGAGGCCATCTGGTGCGAGGCCTCGGTCATCCCGTACGACTCGATCACCGGCGCCCGGAACACCCGCTCCAGCTCGGCCATGACCTGCGGCGGCAGCGACGCCGACGAGGAGCGGACGAAGCGCAGCCGGGTGCGGGCCACGATCTCCTGGTTGCGCTCGGCGCGCGCCAGGATCGCCTGGTGCATCGTCGGAACCGCCGTGTACCAGCTGGGCCGCACCTCGTCGAGCCAGGCGAAGAACTTGAGGGCGTTGAAGCCGGGCGTGCACGAGACCTGGCCGCCCGCCGCCAGCGAGGCGAGCGTCGCGGCCATGAGCCCGTGGATGTGGAACAGCGGCATGATGTTGAGGCAGACGTCCTCGGGGCCGAGCTGGAGCGTCTGGCAGATGTGGCGCGCCGAGGCGAGGACGTTTCGGTGCGAAAGCGGCACCATCTTCGGGCGCGAGGTGGTGCCGGAGGTGTGGAGCACGAGCGCCGTGTCGTCCGGCTGGGCGGGGCCGCCGCGATGCGGGGTTCCGCCCATCGCCTCGAGCGGACGGAGCGTGAAGGTGCCGGCGCCCTTCGCTCGATCCGCGACCACCTCCACCACCGGTACGCCGAGCTTCCGGGCCACCGCCCGCGCTGGCGTGTCGGCGCCCGCCTCGACGAGGAGCGCCTTCGCCCGCAGGTCGTTCAAGTAGAACTCGTACTCCTCCGCCCGGTAGGCCGGGTTGAGCGGCGCCGTGGTGGCGCCGGCGCCGACGCAGACGAAGGCGGCCGCCATCTCGGGGCCGTTGGGCAGGACGATCCCGACCCGGTCCTCGCGCCCGACGCCGAGCGCGTTGAGCGCCTCGATGGTCCGGCGCGCCAGCGCGCCGAGCTCGCGGTAGGTGAGCGAGGGCGTGCTCTCGGGAGCGCCCAGGGCCGGGGCGCCGGGGTCGCCTCCAGCGAGCAGCTCGGTGAGGGTCGTGGGGTCGGACATGTTCGAGAGCTCCTGAGAAGGGACAGCGGGCTGGGAGCGTAGCGCAGGAGCGGCAGGATGCCGATGCCCTCCAGCACGGTCGGGGTTCGCCTTCGAGGTCGGACCGCGCTCGCGCCTCACCTCGCCTTCACGAGGATCGTCCCGAACTCGCCCGCCAGGTAGACGTCTCCGCTCGGGCTCACCGCCGCGGCGGCGAGCGCGTTGCGCGTTCCGGAGGCGACCTGCTGGAAAGCGTGACCATCGAAGCGGAGCGCGGTGCCGCCGGCGCCCGCGGCCCAGACGTCTCCGGCGGGCGACCCGGTCACGGCCCACAGCGTCGCCGTCGTTCCCGTATCGATCTTCGAGAGCGCCGTCCCGTCCCAGTGCATCGCGAGCCCGCCCTCGCCGACCAGCCACACGTCGTCGGCGGCGCGCCCCCATACCGCGAGCGCCAGGCCGGGGATGGACAGCGACGACCAGCGCGCGCCGTCGTAGCGGTAGGCGGCGTTCGCGGCGCCGACCACCCACAGATCGCGCGACGACAGCCCGAAGATGCGCCGAGCGCCGCCGCCCGGGAGCGGCTGCCGCGTCACGACCCGCCCGTCGAAGTGAAGAGCAGCGTCGTCCGCCACGCCCCACACGTCGGACGGTCCGCTGGCCCAGACGCCCTCGACGAGCCCGGTGTACCCGCCCACGCCCGAGCTGAAGCGCACCCCGTCGAAGTGCAGGAAGCCGCTCCCGAGCGAGCCGGCCCAGACGTCGTCGCTGGCGGTGGCCCACAGCCCGTACACGATGTCCGCCACTCCAGTGGGCACCGCCTCGACCGCGCCGTTCGAGAGGCGGAGCAGCATCGCCTGCGGCGCCGGCGAGGCGCGATCGGGCAGCACCGCGCTGAACCAGCCGTCGCCCTGCGGGCTGAAAGCGGCCGCCTGCAGGTATCCCGGCGCGCCCCCGTGGTGGGCGGCGCTCCAGCCCGTCCCACCTCGCACGAAGAGCTGCCCGCCGTCTCCGGCGGCGAGGGCGGCGCCGGCCACCGCCTGCACGGCCCGCAGCGGCAGCGCGGGGAGCGCCTCGGCGTGCCAGCCCGAGGCGTCGAGGTGCGCGACGCGCCCCTGGCCCGCGCCGTTCGCCCCCGCCGCCCAGAGCTCGCCCGGTGCGCCGTGCAGCGCGAACCACGAGGCCGTCTCGAGCCCTGGCACCGCCACGTCGCTCCAGGTCCCCGCGGCGAGGTGCGCGAGCGCGGTGCCCCGGACGCCGGCGGAGGCGTTCACGTCGCGGGGCTCGCCGGCGGCCCAGAGCTCACCGGGTCCGGGCGAGAAGAGCGCCCGCAGCGCGGAGGCGGCCAGCCGGCCGGAGACCGTGAACACGGCGCCATCGAAGCGCAGGACGGTCCCGCCGCGAGCCGTCGCGACGTACACCTCGGCAGGCGAGACGACCGCCAGCGCCGAGAGATCCGCCGAGCCCGGCGTCGCGATCGCCACCCAGCGCGTGCCGTCGAAGCGCGCCGCGGCGCCGCCGGCGCCCACCATCCACACCTCGCCGCGCCCGGCGCCGTGGATCGCGTTCCAGGACCCCGCTGGCGCGCCCGGGGCCGCGGCCCAGCTCTGGCCGTCGTAGTGGAGCACCGCATCCCCGACCGCCCACACGTCGTCGGGGGCGCTTCCCCAGACCGCCCGCAACGGCGCGACGGTCGGGACGGGGACCACCTCGAGGGTCCCTCCATCCCAGTGCAGGATCGCTCCGACCGGCCCGACCGCCCAGGCATCGTCCGCTCGCGCGGCCCACAGGCCGGCGAGCGGATCGCCCTGCGGGAGGGGGTTCACCCAGCAGAACTGCGCGCCACCCACGCACGCGCCGGGAGCAGCCGCCGCCGAGGCGTCAGGACCCCCAGGACCCGTGCCGGGAACGCCGCCGACGCTGCTCGCCGGGGCGCTGCCGGGAACGGCCGCCGCGCACGCCAGCACGGCGACCGAGAGGGCGAGAGGGCGCAGGGCGAGCGCGGTCATGCTCGATCAACATGTGCCCGACCGACCGAGAGGGAAGGGGGTTGGCCCTGACCTGAGATCGCCTGGAGGCTGCGGTCGCGATCGAGGTCGTGGTCGCAGTCGAGGTCGCACTCGTCGTCGCGGTCGCGGTCGCGGTCCGGGTCGCGGTCGACAAAAAAAGGGAGGGCCGCTCGAGCGGCCCTCCCCATTCGTTCGGAGCGCGACTTCGTTACGCGCGGCGCCGCCGCACCCGGACCCGCTGCAGCACCAGCGCGAACGGGACGAGCGCCAGCGTGAACAGCCCGCCGGGCTGGCCAGCCGAGGTGCCGCAACCACCGCCGCCGCCCCCGCCCGAGGAGAGGGTGGAGTTGCCGGCGGTCGCGACGGCCTTGCTGCTGCCGAGGGACATGATCTTGTGCGCGATCGCGTCGCGCGCCGCCATGAGGTCGGCCGGCTTCGCCTCCGACTGCCACGGGTGCGGGAAGAGCTGCTGCGCGATCTTCTTCGCGTCGTCGGCGCCGCCCGCGTCGGCGAGCAGCTTCAGGTACTCGTAGTCCTCCATGCCCTCGCGGATCATCTTCATGCGGATCGAGGCCACCGGGATGGCGGTCTTCCCGCCGATCTTGTCGGTCGTGCCCGGGTAGAAGAGCGTGCCGTCGCCGTTGCCGTTGAACTCGTACTGGTCCGTCCAAGGATCGGCCTTGTCGTAATACGCCTGAGTCGTCTCGTAGTAGAGCTCGCCCGTCGCGCCGTACTGGAAGCTGAACCACTCCATGGCGCGGTTGCGGACGTTGCTCGCGTCGATCGCGTAGCTCGGCCAGCCGGTGAAGTACATCTGGTCGGCGCTCGGGTTGCCGATGTCGACCGTGCCGCCGCAGCCGTGGCTCATGCAGCTCTGGTACACCCACAGCTCCTTGTTGGGCTTCTGCAGGAAGCCATCGTACTGCGAGCGCGTCGGGCCGCCCGGCGTCCAGCCGTAGGCGCTCTGCGGGCGATCGTCCATGTAGTTGACGAGCGGCACCATCAGGTCGATTGAGTCCAGCACGCCGTTCTTCGACGCCTCGGCCATGTCCGTCGTCACGAGCGTGCGGAAGTTCGGGTCGGCCTGCTTCGCGTTCTGCGCGCGGGGGGCGATGTCCGACCACTGGCAGGTGAGGGGCGGCTCGTCGCAGGTGTACTGGAAGAGGCGGTCGAACCAGCCCTTCGCCTTGAAGTGCGACGCCCAGTCGCCGTGCGCGGCGGCGCTGTTCAGGTCGGCGCCCGACTGGAGCGAGGTGAGCTTCGCGCCCTTGAGCTGGGTCGAGGCGTGGCCGTCCATCAACGGACCGTACGCGTTGTCGAAGTGCGACCAGTCACCGGTCTGGCCGTCGTCCCAGATGTCCGAGATGCTGAAGCGGTGGTCGAGCGCCAGCTGGGCGTACTTCTGGCGCAGCTCGGTGAGCGCCTCGCCGGAGACGCCGTGGACCTTCGCCACGCCTCCGTACGTCATGGCGAAGGCGGTCTTGAGCGACGAGGTCGACGGGAGCGCGAAGTCCCACACCGTGAGCTTGACCGGGATCTGAGTGTCGCCGTCGGCGCCGTGCACGGTCACTGAGCCCGTGTAGTCGCCCGCCTGCGCGTCCTGCGGGACGTGGAGCTCGACCCAGACCGCGCGGCTCTCGCCCGCGGGCACGTCGAAGGGGAACGCGTTGCGCTTCTCGCCCACCACGTCATCGACGTCGGGCACGAGGGCGTCGGGGAAGGCGCCGGTGGCGCCGTCCGCGGACGACGGGTGCTGCAGGTCGATGATCGCCTCGCGGAAGAGCTTGGGCGCCGCCACCGTGCCCGGGCCCGTGAGCGCGCTGGCGGAGACGGAGACGCCGGTCGCCGGACCGGTCACGACCACCTGAAACGCCTCGAACTCGTTCTTGGCCGCGCTGAGGCTGGCGCTCCGGTCGGACCGGGCCGCCTCCTGCGGGCGGATCTTCTCGTTGGCGGAGGCCGTCCAGACGGTCGCCGCTGAAGCAATGGCCGGGAGGGCCGACAGCAGTGCGGAGAGGATGAGGGTGGCTCGGCGGGTGATGAGCAAAGCGAGTCCTTTCGGTCCGTTGCGCTTCGCCGAACGAACGACTCGCCAAGCAGGCCTGTTCCCTCCAGACGTAGGTACATGCGTGTCTGTAGCGTCCTTACGACCACACGTCGGTACACGGGCCGACGTGTCGGCTTTTCGGGGACCGCGAGCGCCCGGTCGGTCGATGTCGCACCGTCAGGAGTGGGCGATCCGCGCTCGCCGAGCCGGGTGACGCCTGGTCGGGGATGGGCTCGCTCGTACGCCGAGGCAGAGCCCCGTTTTCGCCGCGGTGGAGCGGGCGTGCGCGCGGCTGCGATCAGCGGGGGGTCAGCGGTCGCTCAGCGGTGTTCGGCGAGCGGGATCGCCTGTCGGAGCGTCTCGAGAGCTCGAGATGCCATCCGCGAAAAACGAAGAGGGCGGCGCGTCGGCACGAGCCGACGGCGCCGCCCTCGAGGATTGCTCGCGTTCGTCCTTCGACTTCGCGCGGGCTTGGCCGCGCTACGCTCAGGACGAACGGAACATCGAGTGGACGGGGGGATCAGTCGATGGTGGCCGGCTTCTCGCCGTGCCGGACGACGACCGCGGTGTGGATGCCACCGCGCACCATGAAGTCGCCCGTCACCTCGATCCACCGCGGCGCGAGCGCAGCCACGAGGTCGTCGCAGATGCGGTTGGTCACCGCCTCGTGGAACGCGCCCTCGTTTCGATAGCTCCAGAGGTAGAGCTTGAGGCTCTTCAGCTCGACGCAGCGTTCGGCCGGCACGTAGCGGAGGCGGATGGTCGCGAAGTCCGGCTGCCCGGTCTTGGGGCACAGGCAGGTGAACTCCGGGCACTCCATCGCGATCTCGTACGGGCGCGCCGGGTTCGGGTTGGGGAACGTCTCGAGCTGCTTCGAAGGCTGGGTCGACATGGCGGTCCTTCTAACATCTGTCCGGGATTTGCGCGGACTGTCGGGTTTGCAGACAGAACGGCTGAAAAAAGGACAGGGCGACCACGCCGCGGACGGGGCTGCATCCGGCAACTCCCTGGAATGTCGAACCGGCGCGGGAGGCAAGCCGCTTGCTACTCCGTAAAGGTCTACGGCCGAGGACGACCGGAAGGACGACCCCATGAGAAAGAGCCCCCGGAGCGCCGTCGCGAAGCTTCCCAAGAAGATCGTCACCACCCTGGGCGACCTCGTCTCGGCCGCGTACGACGCGGCGGGCGGGTTCGGGAGCCAGCGGCTCGAGCGGGCGGCCAGGATCCTGTCCGCTCCACCGCTGGCCCGGCGGATGAGCCGCCACCTCAAGTTCGTGTAGGGCAGGGTTCGTCCCCCGCCGCCAGCCACCAGGCTACGACCCGAGTGGTTTCCAACCACTTGGCACCAACC
This sequence comes from Anaeromyxobacteraceae bacterium, assembly GCA_035538735.1. Lineage (GTDB taxonomy): Bacteria > Myxococcota > Myxococcia > Myxococcales > Anaeromyxobacteraceae > Anaeromyxobacter_A. The sequence goes on from DATLJU010000091.1 coordinate 6,923, forward strand.
GACTGTAGGGCCGGGGGCTTGTCCCCCGCCGCTGGCCACCCGGTTCAACCGACTGTAGGGCGGGGGCTTGTCCCCCGCCGCTGGGCGACGGCTCAGCTGACCGCGAGCGACTTCACCGCCGCCACGATCGCGACGATCGAGAGCACGAGCGCCTCGCCGGCGATGAAGCCCGACGCGACGGGGATGTTGTAGATGGCCTCCGTCCGAGCGCTCTTCCGCGCCCACACCGCCTGGACGATCCCGCCGACGACCATCGGCACGATGGCGTAGCCGGGGACGAGCATGCCGATGCCGACCGCGGTCGGCGAGGGCAGGAACCTGTGCCAGCGCGGCTCGAGGAGCGTGATCACGACGCCCAGGACGAGCGCGACGACGAGCGCCGTGAGGCAGCCCTGCGGCAGCGTGGAGAAGCCCTTCGCGAGCAGCTCGGCGAACCCGGCCCACTTCACGCTGATGGGCGAGGTGAGGCCGTGGTCGCCGAAGCCGTACTTCTGGCGCAGCGCCGGGTAGACCACCGCCACCGCCGCCGCGCCCACCGGGATTCCGGCCAGCTGCGCCAGCAGGATGCTGCGGTTGTTCGAGCCGATGATCCTGCCTGCCCGGTAGACCTGCATGAGGTGCTCGCCCTGGCCGGCGACGGTCCCGCTCATCCCGGACCCGATCATGTTGACCGGGATGTGGCTGGGCTGGACCGCCGCGAAGACCGCCTGCATGAGGTTCGCGAGCGCGCTGACGGGCGCCCAGTTCGTCTCCCCGAGCACCCGGATGCCGACCAGCATGAGCGGCACCGACAGGAGCAGCGAGACGGCGGTGAGCCAGTACGGGAAGCCGAGCGAGAGCTTCTGCACCACCGCCAGCGCGACGGCGGAGAGGCCCGCGCCCCACGCCACCCAGCGCAGCGGGATCTCGTCGTTGCCGACGTCCTTCGCCGAAAGCTTCTTGAAGGTGCGGGCGATGACGTTCCACTTGAGGACGAGCGCGGTGAGCCCGCCCGCCACCATGAGGCCGGTCGCCGGCCACATCACCCAGCGCAGCACGTCGGCGAAGGTCTGCCGCGGCACCCAGCCCTGCGCCACGAGCGCCGGCGGCGCCACCACCCACGCCACCACCATCCCGAGCGCCATCGAGAGCGTGATGCGGAGGCCGACGAGGAGGCCGGCGCCGATCGAGAGGACGCCCACCTCGGTGCCCATGCGCAGCGCGGCGCCGTGCGCGCCGAACGTGAGCGCGCCCGGGATGAAGGTCCACGGTCCGTCGCGGAAGAAGGCGATGAACGCCGAGAGGCCCATCCCGGCGAAGA
>DATLJU010000092.1:0-37508 GCA_035538735.1 Anaeromyxobacteraceae bacterium
GACCTCGGCCTCCAGCGCCTCGGTCGCGACTCGGGCCCGATCGTGGTGGCGCGGGGCGTGTTCGGCTTCTCCTTCTCTCCCGACGGCCGGTGGCTCTATTACCGGACCGCCTGTGTCCGGGAGGGCGAGGCGTGCGATCTCTACCGGGTCGCGCTCGAGGCCCAGGAGCTCTCCGCCCCTCCCGCGGGGCGCGGAAAGCCCAGGGGCGAGCTCGTCGCGGAGGGGGTGAAGAGCTTCGAGTACGCGCCCGGCGCGCCGGACCGGCTCCTCGTCTCCTGGGCGCGCAAGGACCGCGTGGCGCTCGACCTGGCGCTGTGGGAAGGCGGGAAGCTCACCGCGGTCGACACCTACGCGCTCCCCGGCTCGATCCAGTTCCTGGGCGGGGACGCGCGCCGGCTCGCCTACGCGGTGGTCGATCCGAAGCGGTCGGGCGTCTACGTCGCCGATCTCCGGTAAAGGTCCGTTCGTCCTGAGCCCTTCGACTTCGGCCGCTCCGCGGCCTACGCTCAGGACAGGCTCCGGCGCGCAGCGCCGAAGTCGAAGGACGAAAACTCGCGCGCCCCCCGCGCTCTGGCACGATCGCCCGGTGCCGCTCGACCTCGCCGCGCAGGCGCCGGAGCTCCAGAAGTTTGCCGCCCACCTCGCCGGCGAGCGGCGCGTCTCGGCGCACACCTCGAAGGCGTACCTCACGGACCTGGCCCAGTACGAGGCCTACCTCGCGGCGCGCGGCCTGTCGCTCGTGCCCTCGTCGACCGCGGCCGTGCGCGGCTTCATCGCCCAGGCCTCCGGCGCCTGCGGGCCGGTCGCGCTCGGCCGCAAGCTCTCGGCGCTGCGCACCTTCTACAAGTTCCTGGTGCGCGAGGGGCTGGCATCGGCGAACCCGGCGCGGGCGGTGGCGAGTCCGAAGCGGCCGAAGAGGCTGCCGGAGGTCCTGCCGGAGGAGGAGGTCGCCGCCCTCGTCGAGTCGCAGCGCCTCGGCGTGCCCCTCGAGCTGCGCGACCGGGCCTTCCTCGAGCTCCTCTACGCGAGCGGCCTGCGCGTCTCGGAGCTGACCGGGCTCGATCTCGAGCACCTCGATCTCGCGGGCGGGCTGGTGCGTGTCCTCGGTAAGCGGCAGAAGGAGCGCGTCGTGCCGGTGGGATCCGCGGCCCGCGCGGCGCTGGCGCGCTGGCTCGAGGAGGGCCGGCCGCTCCTCGCCGCCGGCCCGGACGGCTCGCGCGGCCGGCGCGCGGTGTTCCTCAACTACCGCGGCGGGCGTCTGTCGCAGCGCTCGGTGGCGCGGCGCCTGGGGCGGGCGGTGCTCGCGAGCGGTCTCCCGCGCCACGTGCACCCGCACGTGCTGCGGCACTGCTTCGCCACCCACCTGCTCGGGAACGGCGCCGACCTGCGCGCCATCCAGGAGCTGCTGGGGCACGCGTCGCTCTCGACCACGCAGCGCTACACCCACCTCGACTGGAAGCGGCTGGCGGAGGTCTACGACCGGTCGCACCCGCGGGCGAAGTAGGCTGTTCTCCGCCCTCCGCCGACGGCGGCGGCGTAGGAACTCGGCTGGCCGAGCGCAGGCTCGTGCTACGATATTGCGCGCGTAATTGGCCACATTTTGCGCACATTGACCACATCACTCAGTCTGGAGAATCCATGCGAACGATCACCTTGGCTCTCGTCTTCGGAGCACTCGCCCTCGCGGGCCCGGCCCGCGCCGCGCCGGTCTCTCGCGCATCCACCGCCTCGGTGCCCGGCTCCATGGACGGCGAGGCCTCGATCTTCGGCCTCATGACCCCGTACGGCGGCTACGCCGGGGCGGGCACCGGCGTCGGCGTGGGCGCTCGCTACCAGATGACCCTCGTCCCGGAAGGCATCCTGCACGCGACCCGGGTGCGAGACGACATCGGGCTCGAGTTCGGGCTCGACTGGAGTCACTACAGCTGGAGCCAGGGCGTCCCCTTCAACGTCAGCTGGTCGTACAACGAGATCGCGCCGGTCCTCGGTGGCGTCTGGAACTTCTGGTTCAACGACAGGCTCGCGATCTACCCGAAGGTCGATCTCTTCTACCGGATCGGCTGGTGGTCCTCGAACGTCGCGGGCGCCCAGACCCCCGGCGGCTACGGCGGCTTCGACGCTCAGTTCGCGGCGGGCATCGTCTACAAGCTCGACAAGGTCGCGCTGCGCGCCGAGGTCGGCTCCTACAGCCTCCGGCTGGGCGTGGGGTTCTGACTCGCCGGGGAGCGCGCATCGCACGCCGCCCCTCCGCGCGCGGTGCGCCTCCCGTTTCTCGCGGTCCCAGACGGACGCGCGCGGGCTCCGCTCGGCGCGTCCGTACTCCATGCGCCGTGGGCGTTCCCTGCCCGTTCGCCCTGAGCGTAGGCCGGCGCAGCCGGCCGAAGTCGAAGGGCGACGGCACCCCCAGGACATGGGGCCGCTCCCGACGTCCTCCTTGCCCCCCGCCACGCTCCGCGCTACGTCCTGCGGATGTTCCACGGCACCACCGTCCTGTGCGTCCGCCGCGAGGCAAGCGTGGTCCTCGCTGGCGACGGCCAGGTCACGCTCGACAAGACCGTCATGAAGTCCACCGCGAAGAAGGTCCGGCGGCTCGCGGAGGGTCAGGTGCTGGCCGGGTTCGCCGGCGCGACCGCCGACGCGTTCCAGCTGTTCGAGCTGTTCGAGAAGAAGCTCAAGGAGCACGCGCGCTCGCTGCCCCGGGCCGCGGTCGAGCTCGCGAAGCACTGGCGCACCGACCGGTTCCTGCGGCGGCTCGAGGCGCTGCTCATCGTGGCGGACAAGGAGCACACGCTCGTGCTCTCCGGCTCCGGCGACGTCATCGAACCGGACGTGGTCCCGGGGGGTGGGGTGGCGGCGGTCGGGTCGGGAGGGCCCTACGCGCTGGCCGCCGCGCGCGCTCTCCTCGCCCACTCCTCGCTGCCGGCCCGCGCCGTCGCGGAGGAGGCGATGAAGCTCGCGGCCGAGATCTGCATCTACACGAACGATCGGCTGACGTTCGAGGAGCTCTAGCGTGGATCCGAGGAACCTCACCCCGCGCGACATCGTCGCCGAGCTGGATCGCTACATCGTCGGGCAGGCGAACGCGAAGCGGGCGGTCGCCATCGCGCTGCGCAACCGCTGGCGGCGGCAGCACGTGGCGGACGATCTCAAGGACGAGATCCTCCCCAAGAACATCGTCATGATCGGGCCGACGGGGGTGGGGAAGACCGAGATCGCCCGGCGCCTGGCGCGGCTCGCCGGCGCGCCGTTCGTGAAGGTCGAGGCCTCCAAGTTCACGGAGGTGGGCTACGTCGGGCGCGACGTCGACTCGATGGTGCGCGACCTCGTCGAGGCCGCGGTCAAGCTCGTCAAGGAAGAGGAGATGGAGCGGCTCCGCGGGCGCGCCCACGAGGCGGCCGAGGAGAAGGTCCTCGATGCGCTCGGCTTCGGCGGGGGCGCATTCGGGCTCGGGTTCCGCGGCGCGATGCAGCGGGTGCGCGGCGAGGGCGAGCCGGAGCGGCCGCAGGGGACCGCCGGCCGCGACCGCGCGCGCGCGCAGCTGCGCGCCGGCACGCTCGACGAGGAGGACGTCGAGGTCGAGGTCGTCGAGAAGGGGATGCCCTTCATGCCGATCATGGCGCCCGGGATGGAGGACATGGCCCAAGGCCTGAACGAGATGATGAACCAGCTCGGCAACAACCCCATCCTGTCCATGCTGGGGGGCGGCCCGAAGAAGCGGAAGCGGAAGCTCAAGGTGAAGGACGCGGTCGAGCTCCTCACCGAGGACGAGGCTTCGCGCATGGTGGACGTGGAGCGGGTGACGCGCGAGGCGCTCGACCGGGCGCAGAACGCGGGCATCATCTTCATCGACGAGATCGACAAGATCGCCGGGCGCGAGGGTAGTCAGGGGCCGGACGTCTCGCGCGGCGGCGTCCAGCGCGACCTGCTCCCCATCGTGGAGGGCTCGAACGTCAACACCAAGTACGGGATGGTGAAGACCGACCACGTCCTCTTCATCGCCGCCGGCGCGTTCCACGTCTCGAAGGTGTCGGACCTCATCCCCGAGCTGCAGGGTCGCTTCCCCATCCGCGTCGAGCTGGAGTCGCTCAAGCGCGAGGACCTGGAGCGGATCCTGAAGGAGCCCAAGAACTCGCTCGTGAAGCAGTACGTGGCGCTCCTCGCCACGGAGGGGGTGGACCTGCAGATCTCGGACGAGGCGATCGGGGAGATCGCGCGCATCGCCGCCGACGTGAACGATCGGATGGAGAACATCGGCGCGCGCCGCCTGCACACGGTCATGGAGCGGCTCCTCGACGAGGTGAGCTTCGACGCGGCGGAGAAGCGCGGACAGCGCCTCCTGGTCGATCCGAAGTACGTGCGCGAGCGCCTCGAGGGCGTGCTCGCCGACGAGGACCTGTCTCGGTACATCCTGTGACGGCGACGGCAGGGGAGGAGCCCGCTCCCCATCGCCGCGACTTGTGATATAGGCGCCGAATGACGCACAACGAGGCCTTCGCGGAGCGCGCGAAGAAGGCGCTCACCCCGAACTACCGGCAGCAGCCCATCGCCGTCGTGCGCGGTGAGGGCGCGCGGGTCTGGGATGCCGACGGGAAGGCCTACCTCGACTTCATCGGCGGCGTGGCCGTCGACGTGCTGGGCCACTGTCACCCGGCGCTGGTGAAGGCGATCGAGGAGCAGGCCCGCACGATCTGGCACGTCTCGAACCACTTCTACATCGCGCGGCAGATCGAGCTCGCCGAGGCGCTTCTCGCCAAGGTCCCCTGGGCGCGCCGCACGTTCTTCTGCAACAGCGGCGCCGAGGCGAACGAGGCGATGCTCAAGCTGGCGCGGAAGTACCACGCCGATCGCGGCCACCCGGAGCGGCACGAGATCGTCGCCTGCCAGGACTCCTTCCACGGCCGCACGCTGTTCACGGTGACGGCCGGCGGGCAGGAGAAGTACCAGCACGGGTTCGAGCCGCTCGTGCCGGGCGTGAAGCACGTGCCGTTCGGCGACGCGAGCGCCCTCGAAGCCGCGCTCGGCGAACGCACCGCGGCCTTCATCGTCGAGCCGACGCTGGGCGAGGCGGGCGTCATCCCCGCGCCCGAGGGGTACCTGCGCGCCGCGCGCGAGCTGACGCGCAAGGCGGGTGCGCTGCTGCTCCTCGACGAGGTCCAGACCGGCATGGGCCGCACCGGCCGCTGGTGGGCGCACGAGTGGGAGGGTGTCGTCCCCGATCTCATGTCCAGCGCCAAGGCGCTCGGTGGCGGCTTCCCCATCGGCGCCCTCCTCGCCACGGAGGAGGTGGGCCAGCACCTCTCGGCCGGCAGCCACGGCACGACCTTCGGCGGGAACCCGCTCGCCTGCGCGGTGGCGCTGGCGGTCTTGCGCGAGCTGGAGGGCGGCGTGCTGGCCCGGTCGATCCCGGTGGCGCAGCGGCTGCGCGACGGCGTGGCCGGGCTGGCGCGGACCGGCCGCGTGCGCGAGGTGCGCGGCCGGGGGATGCTGGTCGGCATCGTGCTGCGGGGCGTGGCCGCGGCCGACGTCGGCCAGCTCTGCCGCGAGCGCGGCCTGCTCGTGAACCCCATCGGCGAGGACGTCATCCGCATGGCGCCCGCCCTCACCCTCACCGCGGCGGAGGCGGACGAGGCGCTGGCGTGCTTCGCCGCCGCGCTGGCCGCCGCGCCGGAGAGATCGGCATGACCGGACCCACGCAGAAGCGCGACTTTCTCCGCCTGACCGACCTCTCCCGCGAGGAGCTCGTCGAGCTCCTCGAGCGCGCCGCCGAATGGAAGCTGCTCGGCAAGGGTGGCCCGCGCCCGCTGGCGGGGATGACGCTGGGGCTCGTCTTCGAGAAGGCCTCCACGCGGACCAGGGTGTCCTTCCAGGTCGGGGCCTACCAGCTCGGCGCGCAGTCCATCATGCTCTCCCCCGCGGACACCCAGCTCGGACGTGGCGAGCCCATCAAGGACACCGCCCGCGTCCTCTCGCGTTACCTCGACGCGCTGGTGGTGCGCACCTTCGAGCACGCCAAGCTCGAGGAGATGGCCCGCTTCGCCAGCGTGCCGGTCGTGAATGCGCTTACCGACGCCTCTCACCCGTGCCAGATCCTCGCCGACCTGCTCACGATCACGGAGCGGTTCGGCGCCGACGCGCCGCGCCGGGCCGACCTCGAGGTGGCCTGGATCGGCGACGGCAACAACATGGCGAATTCCTGGCTCGAGGCGTGCGCCGTGCTCGGCTTCACGCTCCGCCTCGCCTGTCCCGAGGGGTACGACCCGGATCCGGCGCTCGTCGCCCGCTGCGGCCCGAGGGCGAAGGTCGTGCGCACCCCGAGCGACGCGGCCCGCGGCGCCCAGGTCGTGAACACCGACGTGTGGGCGAGCATGGGTCAGGAGGCGGAGGCCGCGGAGCGGCAGCGCCGGTTCGCCGGGTTCATCGTCGATCGCGACCTCATGGCGCTGGCGGACCGGAAGGCGATCCTCCTGCATTGCCTGCCCGCCCACCGCGGCGAGGAGATCGCGGAGGACGTGCTGGAGGGCCCGCAGTCGGCCGTCTTCGACGAGGCCGAGAACCGCCTCCACGCTCAGAAGGCGCTCCTCGAGCTCCTCCTCTCCTGATGGCGAATTGACCCTGGGGTGGGGCGGCCGTAATCTCGGCCTGGGCCGAGCTGCGCGCGCACACGGGCCCACCACCGTGCCCGCCGATCGCTACGCGAACTTCGTCTTCTTCCCGGCCGATCTGGCCGAGGAGGTGGATCTCCCGCTCGAGCTGAAAAAGGAGATCCTGTGGACGCAGGCCAGGCTCGGCGAGCTCGACCACTGGTCGCTGCTGGGCGTCCGCTGGAACGCGAGCGGCGACGACGTTCGCGCGGCCTACCTCGAGAAGGTGAAGGTCTTCCACCCCGATCGCCACGGTGGGCGGCGGCTCGGCTCGTACCGGGCCCGGATCGAGCGAATCTTCCGCGCCCTCACCACGGCGCGAGACGTCCTCTCCGACGAGGCGCGCCGGGGCGAGTACGCCCGCCGCACGGCGCCGCCGGAGCAGTTCGCGCGGCTCGAGGCGCAGCGGCTCGAGGTCGAGGCACGCGCGGGCGAGCGGCGGGCGCGGCTCGCCCGCTCCAACCCCCTCGTGGCGCGCGCGACGCGCGTCCAGGAGCTCGTCGCGCGCGGGAAGCAGGCGCTCGAGGAGGGCCGCTTCGCGCAGGCCGCGAACGACCTCCTCACGGCCGCGGGGCTCGATCCGCGCCACCCCGAGGCTCGCACGCTGGCCGAGCGGGCGCGGCGCGGCGCGGGCGCGGAGCGCGCGCGGGAGCTGTACGAGCAGGCGATGGCGGCGGAGGTGGTGGGCCATCGCGCCGGCGCGCTGGCGGCCCTGCGTGAGGCGGCTGCGCTCGACCCCGCGTCGCCGCGGTACGCGGTCGCGGCCTCGCGGGCCGCGCTCGAGGCGGGGCTCCAGGACGAGGCGCGGACGCTGGCCGAGCAGGCGGTGCACGCCGCGCCGCGCGAGGCGCGCGCGTACGAGGCGCTCGGCGCGACCCTGCACGCGTCCGGCGAGTCGCGTGAGGCGAGGCGGGCGCTGGAACGCGCGCTCGAGCTCGACCCGGACCTCGACACGGCGCGCGCGCTCCTCAGGAAGCTGCGCTGGAGCTTCCTCGGATGAGCGCGTCGGGGGAGGGGCCCGTCATCGGTATCGACCTCGGCACCACCAACTCGGCGGTGGCGGCGGTGGTCGAGGGCGTGCCGCGCGTCATCCCGAACCGTTCCGGGCAGCTCCTCACCCCGTCGGTGCTGGCGGTGGCGCGGAACGGGAAGCGGCTGGTGGGCCAGATCGCGAAGCGGCAGGCCATCACCAACGCCGAGAACACCGTCTTCGCCGCCAAGCGCCTCATCGGGCGACGCTGGGGCTCGCGCGAGGTGGAGGACGCCCGGAAGGTGCTCCCGTACCCGCTCGTGGCCGGCCCCGAGGCGAACGACGTGCGCGTCCGCATGGGCGACCGCGTCTGGTCCGTCCCCGAGATCTCGGCCCTCGTGCTGGGGGAGCTCAAGGCGGACGCGGAGGCCTTCTTCGGCCAGCCGGTGACGAGGGCGGTGGTGACGGTCCCCGCCTACTTCAACGACGGCCAGCGGCAGGCCACGAAGGACGCCGGCCGCATCGCCGGGCTCGAAGTGATGCGCATCATCAACGAGCCCACCAGCGCCGCGCTGGCGTACGGCTTCGGGCGGTCGATCGAGGACAAGGTGGTGGTCTTCGACCTGGGCGGCGGCACGTTCGACGTCTCGATCCTCGACATCGCCAGGAGCGTCTACGACGTGGTGGCGGTGGGCGGGGACACGTACCTCGGCGGCGAGGACTTCGACCGTCGGGTGATGGACTGGCTCGTCTTCGGGTTCGCCCAGGAGCACGGCGGCGCCGACCTGCGCTCCGACACCATGGCGCTGCAGCGCCTCAAGGACGCGGCCGAGAAGGCGAAGTGCGAGCTCTCCGCGGTGGCCGCGACGAGCGTGCACCTGCCGTTCCTGCTCGGCGGCGGCGAGGGGCGGCCGGCGCTGCACCTCGAGCGTCAGCTGCGGCGCGACAAGCTCGAGGAGCTCACCCGCGACCTCGTCGCCCGTTGCATCGCCGTCACCAAGCGCACCCTCGACGACGCCGGCGTGCGCCCGGCGCAGGTGGGGGAGGTCATCCTGGTCGGCGGGATGAGCCGCATGCCGCTCGTGCAGCAGGCGGTGCGCGAGTTCTTCGGCCGGGAGCCATCGCGCGGCGTGCACCCGGAGGAGGTGGTGGCGCTCGGCGCCGCCATCCAGGCCCACGCGCTGGCGCACCCGGAGCAGGGTGCGTCCGAGGTGCTCCTCCTCGACGTCACCCCGCAGCACCTCGGTCTCATGGTGGCGGGCGGCTACTTCCAGACCGTCATCCCTCGCAACACGACCGTCCCCACCTCCGCCACCCACGTCTTCACCACCTCGCACGACGACCAGACCTCGGTCCGTATCGCGGTCCTGCAGGGCGTGAGCGAGAAGGCGGGAGACAACGAGCTCCTCGGTGAGTTCGTGCTCCACGGCATCCGACCCGCACGCCGCGGCGAGGTCGCGATCGAGGTCGCCTTCGAGATCAGCGCCGACGGCATCCTCGGCGTCTCGGCCAAGGACCTCGTGACCGGCCAGCTGCAGTCCATCACCGTCACCGCGACCTCCGGCCTGACCGAGGAGGAGCTGCGGCGGATCATGGACGAGAACGTCGACGAGCTGCTCGAGCGCAAGCAGGCGCGCGGCGAGCTGGAACGCCGGCGCGCGACGGCGGAGCAGCTCGCGGCGGAGATCGAGGCGCTCGTGCCGGCCGTGACGACGGCGCTCGCCCGCAGCCACTTCGGCAAGGACGCCGTGGTGAAGGCGCAGGCGGTGGTGCATCGCGTGCGCGCGGCGATCGAGGCTGGAGACGCCAGCCAGCTGCCCGCGCTGGAGGAGCAGCTCGAGCGGACGCTGCAGCTCTTCCGCGGCCTCGCCGGAGGAGGAGGGCGGCCGGCGTGACCGTCGCGGAGCTGGTCGAGGAAGGAATCAGCGCGTACACCCGCGGAGACCTGGTCGCCGCGGAGCGCCGCTGGCGCCAGGCGCTCGCGCTGGTGCCCGGCGACGAGCGGACCCTGTCCTATCTGGCGCTGCTCGGGTCCCCGCCGGCGCCCAGCGCCCCGGCGCCGCTTCGCGAGCCCGACCCCTTCTCCCCCCAGGAGCCGTGCCGGCGCGAGGGGCGCGCGACGCTGGAGGAGTACGTGCCGTCACCCTGGGAGCAGGAGCCGGCGGAGGCCGTGCCGGTGGTGATCTCCGAAGGCGAAGGGCTGGACCTCGCCAGCGTGGACGAGCAGTCGGAGGTGTACACGCTCGTCCCGCGCACGCCGCCCGCGCCGGCCGCCGGCAGGCAACCCCATGTCGAAGTCTGGATGCGGGGGGCGCGCGAGCTGTCCGCGCTGGGTGACTTCACCGGGTCGCTCGAGCTCATCGAGCGCATCCTGAAGCTCGACCCGGCCCACGCGGAGGCGCGCGAGTACCTGACGCACAACGAGGCCACGCTCATCGCGATGTACGAATCGAAGCTCGGCCCGCCCGGCGCAGTCCCCCACCTCGCCATCAGCCCGGAGGAGGTGACGTGGCTATCGCTCGATCACCGGGCCGGCTTCCTCCTCGCCCAGATCGACGGCACGGTGAGCTACGAGGACCTCTTCGCGCTCTCCGGACTGCCCAGGCTCGATACGGCGCGTATCCTCGCCAACCTGCTCGCCCAGGGCGTGATTCGCTAGAACGGGGGCGGCGCCACCGCCTACGGTGGTGGTGGCGCTGGAACCTCGCCCACTTTTCTGCTAGGTCGCACATCCCATGAGCCGGATCTACAAGTCGCTTCCTCCCAAGGGCACGCCCATCGGCATCGCGTTCAGCGGCGGGCTCGACACGCGGTGCGCCGTCGCCTGGATGTCCGAGCAGGGGATGGCCGTCCACGCCTACACCGCCGACCTGGCGCAGCCGGACGAGGCGAACCCGGCGGAGATCCCGCCCATCGCCCTGCAGCACGGCGCGGTGAAGGCTCGGCTCATCGACTGCCGCGAGGCGATGGTGCGCGAGGGCCTGACCGCCATCCAGTGCGGCGCCTTCCACCTGTCCGCCGGTGGCAAGAAGTACTTCAACACGACGCCGCTCGGCCGCGCCGTGACCGGCACCGCCATCGTGCGCGCCATGCGCGAGGACGGAGTGCACGTCTTCGGCGACGGCTCGACGCACAAGGGCAACGACATCCAGCGGTTCTACCGCTACGGCCTCCTCGTCGATCCCGAACTGCGCATCTACAAGCCCTGGCTCGACCAGGCGTTCGTCACCGCCTTCGGTGGGCGCAAGGAGATGAGCGAGTACCTCGTGCGCCGCGGCCTCCCCTACAAGATGGCGACCGAGAAGGCGTACTCGACGGACGCCAACGTCCTCGGAGCGACCCACGAGGCGAAGGACCTGGAGCGGCTCGACACGAGCATGCGGATCGTGCAGCCGATCATGGGCGTCGCGCACTGGCGGCCCGAGGTGCAGATCCCGGCCGAGGAGGTCACCGTCGCCTGGGAGCAGGGCCAGCCGGTGGAGATCGACGGCAAGCGCTTCCCGTCCCCGTACGAGCTGTTCCTCGAGGCGAACCGCATCGGCGGGCGGCACGGCCTCGGGATGAGCGACCAGATCGAGAACCGCGTCATCGACGCCAAGAGCCGCGGGATCTACGAGGCGCCGGGCATGGCGCTCCTCCACCTCACCTACGAGCGCCTCCTCTCCGCCATCCACAACGAGAACACCCTCGACCTGTACTTCACGATGGGCCGCCGGCTGGGCCGGCTCCTCTACGAGGGCAAGTGGTACGACCCGGAGGCGCTCATGCTGCGCGACGCGCTCTCGCACTGGATCGCGCCCGCGGTCACCGGCTCCGTCACCCTCGAGCTGCGGCGCGGCGACGACTGGACGCTCGTCGCGACGAAGGCTCAGTACATGAGCTACGCCCCGGAGAAGCTGTCGATGGAGCGGGTGGAGGAGCCGGCCTTCACGCCCGAGGACCGCATCGGAGCGCTCGAGCTGCAGAACCTGAACGTCGGCGACAACCGATCGCTCCTGCTCCACCACCTCGAGGCCATGCGCAAGCTCGGCGCGGGCAAGGCGGGTCCAAGCCTCGGCGCGCTGCTCGGGACGGGCGACGAGGAGTAGGGCGGGGTCCCGGGAGCGCCCGGGACCTCCGGCGAGCTGCTGGCCCGTTCGCGGTGGTCCTGCTCGCGGCCCCGCTGCCGCGCCTACGGCCTCACGACGGCCTTCCACGTCCCCTCGACCACCAGCCGGCCGTGCTGGTTGGTCGTGACCGTCCTCACGGTGAGGAAGTCCATCCCGGCCTTCTCGCGCAGCTCGACGATCTCGCCCGTCGTCTCGAGCACGTCGCCGGGGCGGACCGGGTCGCCGTAGGCGAACGCCTGCTCGCCGTGCAAGAGCTTCACGAGATCGATGCCGAGAGCCGGGTCGGCGCAGGCATGCGCGAAGGGTTGCATCGCGAACCGGACGCAGAACATGGGCGGGGCGATGAGGCCGTGATGCCGCGAGGCTGCCGCCGCCGCCTTGTCCACGAAGTACGGGTGGGGCGCCTCCGCCGGCTGTTCCGCGAAGACTCGGCCTGGCATCCCGCCCGCCACCGTCACCGCGAAGTCGCGGATCTCCTCCACTCCGGCGACGTAACGGTACGGCCCGTAGCGGCGGCCCAGGTGCGCGCGATCGATCACGGCCGATCCTCCTCGACCACGGCCTCCGCCTGCGCGCCCTTGAGGACGTCCTCGCCGCGCTGGTTCACGGCCTTCACCGCGACCCGGACCCGCCGCCCCTCCACCGCCACGCAGCGGCCCTCGAAGCGGATCGTGTCCCCCACGTTCACCGGGCGCGCGAAGCGCACCGAGAGCGCCGCCATCCGCCCGGGATCGTCGAAGTAGCGGCCGCACGCGTCGGCGAGCCAGGCCATGGTGCACATCCCGTGCAGGATGGCGCCGGGCTGCCCGGCGAGGCGCCCGACCTCCGGATCGATGTGGATGGGGTTGAAGTCGCCGGAAGCGGCCGCGTAGTAGACGGGCCGGTAACGGTCGCACGTGCGTGTCAGCTCGAACGTGTCGCCGACCCGGAAGTCGGAGAGGGTCTTCATGCGCGCTCCTCCTCGCGGGCGCCTCGTCACCGCGCCGGACGATCGAGCGGGTCGTCCAGCTCGTCCAGTGCCGGCGGGCGGGGCGGCGCGGCGTAGTAGCCCTTCACGAAGTCGATGAGGCGGTCGAGGTAGCTCGTGATGGGGGGACAGGCGAGGCCCGTCCCGGCGAGCAGCTCGAGCTGGTTGCGGCAGTTGTAGATCGCGAGATGGTTGACGAGCCGGATGGCGTTCCGGTGCGGCCGCACCAGCCGCTCCAGCACCGGGAGCCCGAGCAGCGCCTCGACGGCGCGGTGAGGCAACGTGACGGAAGGGAGCGTCTTGCCGGCCCGGGCGGCGATGAGCTCGTAGACCTTGCGCGCCGAGAGCGGCGCTGGATCCACGAGGTGGACCGTCTTGCCGATGGCGGCCGGGTGACTGCCGATCGAGAGCGCCGCCTCCACCACGAAGTCGACCGGCACCACGTTGAGCGGGGCCACCCCGTCGCCCGGCAGCGGCAGCGGAACGGCCAGCGGCGAGGCGACCAGGAGGATGGCGAGGTAGTACGGGCCGTCGAAGCGATCCACCTCGCCCGTCTGCGAATCGCCCACCACGATGCTGGGGCGGTAGATGGTGGCGGGCAGCTCCGGCATGGCCCGCCGCACCAGCCGCTCGGCCTCGAACTTCGATCGTTCGTAGGCGTCGTGGAACCCCTGCCGCTGCTCGAGCTCCTCCTCGAGGATGACGCCCTGCCGGTCGCCCGAGACGTACGCGGTCGAGAAGTGATGCAGGCGCGTCAGCCGCTCCGCCGACTGCGCCAGCTCGAGGACGTGACGCGTCCCCTCCAGGTTGACGGCGCGGAGCGTGTCCGCGTCGGCGCCGAGGTCGTAGACGGCGGCGAGGTGCCAGGCCGCGGTGACGTGCCGCTGCAGGCGCCGGTATTCCACGCCCGAGAGGCCGAGGTGCATCTTCGCCACGTCGCCCTCGACGACGTCGCCGGCGACCCCGAGCGCCGCCAGCTCCGCGCGGGCTGCCGTGACGTGGCGAGGCCGCGTGAAGATCACCAGCCGGTCGCGGGAACGGTCGAGGCGGTCCGCGAGGCGGCGCACCAGCCGGCGGCCGATGAAGCCGGGCCAGCCGGTGACGAGGACGACCTGGGCGCGCTCACCCATTCTCCGAGTCAATAGCGCGCTGCCGGCGCCTTGGGAAGCCTTCGGGTGAGGCCTGCCCGGAGGTCGGCCAGCAGGCGCGCCGCCTTCCTCGTCAGGGCCCCCGGATCGCCGTCGTTCACGACGACGACGTCGGCGCGCGCGGCCTTCTCGTCCAGCGGGAGCTGGGCGGCGAGGCGCGCCTCCGCGTCGGCGCGCCCCAGCCGGTCGCGCGCCATGAGGCGCGCCAGCTGCACGTCGCGCGGTGCCCACACCACGACGACGAGCTCCACCTCGCCTTCCAGCCCCGCCTCGAACAAGAGCGGCACGTCGTAGAACGCGAGCGGCGCCCCGCGCGCCTCGAGACGCGCCAGCTCCTCCCGGAAGAGCGCCCTCACCGCGGGGTGGACGATGGACTCGAGCCGCGCCCGCGCCTCGGGATCGGCGAAGACGCGCGCCGCCATCCGCCGGCGGTCGAGCTCGCCGTCGTCCCCGAGGACGTCGCCGCCGAACGCGGTCACGACCGCCGCGAGGCCCGGCGACCCTTTCGCGACCGCGGCGCGCGCCAGCTGGTCGGCGTCCAGGACCGGCGCGCCGCCGGCGCGGAGCGCGGCGGCGAAGGTGCTCTTCCCGCTCGCGATGCCCCCGGTGAGGCCGACGAGCCGCATGCGCCGAGCTACGGGCCCCCGCCGCCCGCCTGCGCCGGCGCCGCGGGTGCGGCGGGCGACTTCCGTGGCGCCGCGGCGCGGTCGCCCCTGACGGCCGTGGCCTCCACCGGCTTGAAGCTGATGGCGTCGACGGTCGCCTCCTTGCCGAAGTACACGGTCACGCCGGTGGCCTTGTAGATCCAGACGGTCCGGAAGTCGTCCGTGAACGCCTTCTGCGTGGGGTGTCCGTAGGTGCCCTCGACCGTCTCCTTGTCGAGCGCGTTCACCGGAAAGACGACGACCTCCACCACGACCCCGTCCTCTCGCGAGAAGAACTGCGCCTGGCGCGTGCCGGGGATGGCCTGGTCGCCCTTGTAGACGAGGGCGACGCGGCCGGAGAGCTTACCCTGGGTGGAAGGGGTGCCAAAGCGGGACGTCACCTCGGCCTCGGTGGTCGCGCCCGGCGTGACGCCCTGCCATCCGCGGCCGGTGGCAAGCGCGGGGGCAGTGGACGCGACCAGGGCGAGCGCGAGCGCGACGAGGAGGCGGAAGGGAAGGGGATTCTTCACGGGCTCCAAGGCCATGAGGCATTATACTCGGCCGCCCGTGCTCCGCTCCCTCGCCCTGCTCGCCCTCGTGCCCGCGCTGGCCGCCGGCGCCGACCTCATCGGCGCCGAGACTTGCAAGGCCTGCCACCCCGCTGCCTACGAGGCGTGGAAGGACGGCCCGCACGCCCGCGCCCTGAGCAGCCTCGACGAGGTCCAGCGCAAGGATCGGCGGTGTACCGTCTGTCACGCCCCGGACGCCGACAAGGGTGTGAGCGGCGTCACCTGCGAGACCTGCCACGGCGGTGGACGGGTGTACGCACAGGCCTACGTCATGCGCGACCGTGAGCTGGCGAGGGCGGTCGGGCTCGTCGACCCCGGCGAGAAGAGCTGCCTCGCCTGCCACACCGAGTCGGCGCCGGGCCTGACGCGGTTCGACTACGCGCGGAAGCTGCCGCTCATCGAGCACGGCGGGGACCGCGCAGCGGCTGGTACGCCGCGGCAGGCACCGGGGGTGACGCGTGGCCGGTAAGGTGATCTCCGCCGAGTTCGTGAAGACGGCCACGAAGCGTGCCGAGTGGCCCCTCGAGCCGTGGCCCGAGATCGCGTTCGTCGGGCGGAGCAACGTGGGGAAGTCGTCGCTGCTGAACGCGCTGGCGGGTCGCGCCAAGCTGGCGCGCGTCTCCGCCACGCCAGGGCGCACGCAGGCGCTCCAGTTCTTCAAGGTGCTGCGGCAGGAGTCGCCGCGGGCGCGCCCGCGGCCGATCGGCCTGTGCGACCTTCCCGGATACGGCTTCGCGAAGGTCTCGAAGGGCGAGCGCGATCGCTGGGCAGCGATGATCGAGGACTACCTGCGCGACCGCGAGCGCCTGGTCGCGGTCGTCCTCATCGTCGACGCCCGGCATTCGGCGCCGGACAGCGATCGCGAGGCGCTCGCCTTCCTCCAATCGCACGGCCGGCGCGTCCTCGTCGCGGCGACGAAGATGGACAAGCTCGCGAAGAGCCACCGGCTGGGCGCCGCCCGCGGCGCCGCCCTGGCGCTGGCGCTCGCGCCCGAGGACGTCGTGCCGTGCTCCGCGCTCGAGGGCACAGGGACCGACGCGCTGTGGGCGCGCATCGCCGCGCTCCTCAAGGAGAGGGCCTCGCCCGATGAGGACGAGGCCCCTCCGACCCCCCACGGTCCCTGACGGCCGTCAGGACATGTGCGGCGTCGACGCCTGCGAAGGCTCTACGCCCATCCGGCGGCCAAGGTCCTCGGCCATCCGATTGCCGCGGTTCCGCAGCGTGTCGGTGAGCTGGCTCCGCGTCTCCGCCCCGGGCTTCGGCGCGAACATGACGCCGAGCCCGGCGCCCACCAGCACGCCCACCGCGAACAGGCCGAGCCCGGTGAAGAAGTCACTGGTCGGCGTGTGCTCCTCGAGACCGAGCCGGTGCAGCACGTCTCCGCGGTCCATCCCTTTCACGGCCTTCTTGACGTCCTTCCAGCGCAGATCCGCCACGTCGCTCCACCTCATGGTTTCCCCCTTGCTCGAGACCTCGCTACGCCGAAACGGTCGCTTGCGCGCCGCCCAGATCCGCCGCCGCGCCGCGCAGCCGCTCGCGGAACCTCGACACGAGCAGGAGGCCCAGCGCCGCGCGCGCGAGCGGACGCGAGACGGGCGAGAAGAGCCCACCGCCCGCCACGTACCCCGCCAGCAACCCGAGCCCGAGCATCGGGTATGGACGCTCCTGGACCCTCCGCCCCAGCTCGTCGAGGACCTCTCCGAAGTCGAGTCGAGCTCCCTCGGCCATGCCCACCCCCGCGCTCGGACTCCCTCCAAGCTGCGCACGCGCCACGGCGCGCGCTAACGCACCTCGGTGGTGACACCCCGGGCGGCCACGGGACGGGCCTGCGGCGGACGGCGCGCCGCGGGCGTGAGCTCCAGATCGACCACCACCGGAAGGTGGTCGGACGCGAGCCGAGCGAGCCGGCTGTCGTGCACCGAGCAGCCGATCACGCGCACCGCCGAGCCGACGTACGCCCGGTCCAGCCGGACGAGCGGGAAGACGGAGGGGAAGGTGGCGCGCGGCGCGCCCGCGTCCAGCGCCGCGTCGACAAGCTGACGGCGGATCCAGCGCGGCACCGCAGACCGGCTCGACCACGCGTTGAAGTCGCCCACCAGCACGAGAGGGTAGGCGAGGGCGTTGTCCCGCAAGATGTCGGCCGAGAGGAGCTGCGCGGCCTGCCGCCGCCGCTCCCGGCGGTCGAGGCCGAGGTGGACGTTGAAGAAGTGCAGCGCGCCGTGGCCGAGGTCGACGTCGGCGCGCAGGCAGCCGCGCTTCTCGTGCCGCGGTACCGACAGGTCGTAGCTGCGGGTGGCCGTGATGGGGTGCCGCGAGAGGATGCAGTTTCCGTAGGGGTACCCCCGGCGCAGCTCGGTCAAACCGAACGCCTGCGCGAGCCCGGTGAGACGGGCCAGCGTGCCGGCGGGATCGAGGAGCTCGCCCGGGCCGCCGAGCGCGCCGACCTCCTGCAGCCCGGCCACGTCGGCGCGGGCCTCCTCGAGGACGAGCGCCACGCGCTCCGGGTCGGCGCGCCCGTCGCGGCCGCGCATGCCGTGGATGTTCCACGACAGGATCCTCATGGCGCGCCGCCCTGCCGCGCCCTCGCCGCCCCCACGCGGCGCGACCGCGGCGTCCGGTAGGCGTCATCGAACAGGTGGTACAGCGCGTTGGGGCGCACGACGTCGCCGAAGCGGAGCGCGCAGCCGGCCGGGTGGACGAAGAAGATCTCGATCTCCTCGGGCGCCACGCCGCCGTGAGACCCGAACTCCCAGGCGTACGCGACGGGCACCTGTCCTTCCCCGCGCCACCCCAGCACGACGAGGTCGCCCGCGTCCTGGATCGAGACGAGGTCGGCGAGGTAGGTGGCGAGGAGCTCCGGGGCGGGATGCGGCAAGCGCGCGACGTCCTCCGGCCGGTCGAGATCGAGCTCCTCGCCCCGCACCAGCGCCACGCCGCGGCGGCCCTGGCGCGCCACGACGATCCCAACCGCGCGCGACTCGCGGAGCGCGGAGAGGACGCCGGGGTGGCGCCGCCGGACTTCCTCGAGATCGATGGGCGCGCGCTCGCCGGTGAAGTAGACGTGAGCGAGGTCGCCCGCCTCCGCCGTCACGACGCGGTCGAGGCGCGCGAACCCGAGCGCGTGGCCGATGACGCCGCGCTCGAGCCGGTCGAGGCCGTGGCCGATCCGGTCGCGCAGCGCGGCGGGCCAGGTCGAGAGCGCCGCGCGCAGGGAGCGCGTCTGCGCCAGCCGGACCGCCTCCTCGTTGCCGAGCCGCCGCGGCACCGCGACACCGCCGTCGGCGAGGGCCAGGTACTCGGGCAGGGAGAGCCCGGTGAACGACTCGAACGGCTTGGTCGCGACGTGCCCGTGGTCCGAGAAGACGTAGACGTCATAGCTGAGCTCGGGGACCGCCTCGGCCGCGGCGTAGATGGCGGCCAGGGCGAGGTCCATCGAGCGGAGGTGGGCCACCGCCTCCGACGCGTCCGGGCCGCGCCGGTGCGCGAACTCGTCGTAGCCGAGCAGGTCGCAATAGACGACCGGAACGCCGCGGGCGACGTCGATGATGATCCCTCCCACCGCCAGCTCGCGCATGAGGGCGCCGACGAGCAGGCGATGGATCAGGAAGCGTGGCTCGTGCTTGAGCCGCCCCAGCGTGAGCGACCACGCGGCGCCCTGCCAGAGCCCGAGGGTGAGCTCGTGAGCGGCGCGAGCGGAGGTGCGCGCCGCGGTCACCGAGTGGACGAGCCCGCTCGCCAGCGCGTCCCACCCGGAGAAGCCGTCCGCGAGCGCCTCCAGCTCGTACTCGCCGGCGAGGCCGGACAGGCAGAAGTGCGGCAGCGCCGCGCCTCCGCTGAAGATGGAGAAGTAGGACGTGCCGCCCTCGAGCAGCGGGCGGTTCCGCTCGGAGAGGCCCGCCTCGATGGCCGCGGCGTCGGTGGCGCGGTCCATCCGGATCTCGCGCCCGTCGCGCCGGTCGTACCAGACGAAGCCTGGCACGCTCGGCGACACGCCGTACAGGAGGCCCGCCTGGAAGGCCGGCGTGGAGGCGGGCGTGCCGCTGCGGGCGCTCGATACCCCGCTCAGGCCACGATCGAGCCGGCTGGCAAGGTATGGCATGAGGCCCTCCCGCATGGCCCACTCCAGGCGGTGCCGCGAGACGCCGTCGAGCTGGATCAGCAGGAGCCTCCGCCCGCCCTCGAGCGGACCCGGCCGGAGCCGTCCGCGCTCGGACATGGGCCGGAGGACGTGCCGCACGCCCGGTCCCGTCAGCCGGGCGAGCGCGTCGCCGGCCCTCGCCTTCGTCCGCTCCAGCATCCCGCACAACGTTGCGGAGCCGTCGGGCGACCGGCAGCGTGACCCACTGGCGGTACTACCTACCGCTCGGACCAGCGCACCTCGACGACGGTGACCTCCACCCGACCGGCAGGCCGGTCGACGTGGACGCTGTCGCCCTTCGACTTGCCGAGGAGCGCCCGCCCTAGCGGCGCGTCGACGCTGAGGAGGCCGCGCGCGGCGTCGGCCTCGTCCGGGCCGACCAGTCGGTACGCCTTCTCGCCGCCATCCTCGGTCTCGACCGTCACCCACGCGCCGAAGTAGGCGCGGCCGGACGGGTGAGGGCGCGGCTCCACGACCGTGAGCTCGTCCATCCGGGTGGACAGGAACCGAAGCCTCCGGTCGAGCTCGCGCAGCTTACGCTTTCCGTAGATGTACTCGGCGTTTTCGCTCCGATCCCCCAGCGCGGCGGCCGCCTCGACCTCGGCCACCACGCGCGGGCGCAGCTCGCTCCAGATGCGCTCGTGCTCGGAGGCGATGCGCCGGTATCCCTCGGGCGTGATGTAGCGGGGACGCTTCGGGTTCGAGCTCATGACGGGGCGATGGTAACCTGAGCGGCGTGAGGGTCACCGACATCCTGCGCTTCGCGCGTGAGCGCGGCGAGCCCGTCTTCTCCTTCGAGTTCTTCCCCCCCAAGACAGACGAGGGCGTCCGCCAGCTGTTCGAGGCGGTCGAGGCGCTCCGGCCGCTGGCGCCGGGCTTCGTCTCCGTCACCTACGGCGCGGGCGGCTCGACGCGCGCCCGCACCCTCGAGCTCGTCACGCGCTTGAAGCGAGAGAGCGAGATCGAGACGGTGGCGCACATGACCTGCGTCGGCTCGTCGCGGCAGGAGATCGCGCAGGTGCTCGACGAGCTCGCCGCGGCCGGGGTGCAGAACGTCCTCGCGCTGCGCGGCGATCCGCCGAAGGGGCAGCACAGCTTCGAGCCACACCCGGACGGCTTCCGGTACGCGAGCGAGCTCGTGTCCTTCATTCGGGCCGAGCCGGCGCGCTGGCGCTTCTGCGTCGGCGCCGCCGCCTATCCGGAGGGACACGTCGAGACGCGCGACCTGGCGCGCGACCTCGCCCACCTCAAGATGAAGGTGGACGCCGGGGCCGACTTCCTCGTGACCCAGCTCTTCTTCCACAACGGGCACTACTTCCGGTTCGTCGAGCGGGCGCGGGCGGCGGGGATCACGCTCCCGGTGCTCCCCGGGATCATGCCCTTCACCGGCGTCGAGCAGGTGGAACGGTTCACGGCCATGTGCGGCGCGCAGATCCCGCCCGCGCTCCACGCGGCGATGAAGGTGCGCCGGGAGGACCCCGAGGGCGCGCTGCAGCTCGGCGTCGCCTACGCCAGCCTCCAGTGCGCGGACCTGCTGCGCCGGGGCGCGCCGGGCGTGCACTTCTACACGCTGAACCGCTCCCCCTCCACCCGCGCCATCGTGGCCGCGCTCCGCTCGTCGGAGCCCTGGCGCGACGGGTGACGAGCCACGGGCGCGCACGCCCACACGCGCCAGTCCGCGTGAGCGAGCGCCGGGACCTGGCTGCGCCGGACGACGTTCTCCGCGCGCGCTATGCTGTGGCGATGGAAGACGTCCGCTTCGCCCCCGCTGCGCCCCAGGACCTCGGAGAGATCCGGCGCGTCCTCTCCGCCCTGGGCCTGCCGGCCGACGACGTCGGTGCTCCGCACCAGGCCTTCCTCACGGCGCGCTCCGGCGACGCGCTGGTCGGATTCGTCGGGCTCGAGCTCTACGGCGCGTTTGCGCTCTTCCGCTCGCTGGCGGTCGTCCCTGCCTGCCACGGCGAGGGGCTCGGGGGCGAGCTTACGCGGCGTGCGCTGGCGGAGGCGGACGCGCGCGGCGTCCGGGCGGTGTACCTCCTCACGACCACCGCCGAGGGGTTCTTCGAGCGCGCCGGCTTCATGCGCGTGGCGCGGGAGCACGTTCCCGAGCCCATCCGCGAGAGCCCCGAGTTCAGGAGCCTGTGCCCGTCGAGCGCCGTCTGCATGTCGAAGCACCTCGCGCCGTGATCCAGCTTTCGCTCACGCGCGGCCGCGTCGCGCTGCGCCTCACGGCGGAGCGGCTGGGCGCCGATCTCGCGGTGACGCTCTCGGGCGGGCACCGCGCGCACATCGGCGCGGTGGCGGTCGGTCAGCCCCGCCTCGACGAGGGGGCCACGACCTCGGTCCTCGCGGTCGTCGGGCATCGCGAGGACGAGCTGGTGCGGGTCATCGCGACGCGGCTCGCCGCGGCGACACGTGGCGTCGTGTGCGTCGCCTGCGGCATCCACGTGGACCGCATCCGTCCCGAGGAGATCGACGACATCCGCCGGATGAGCGACGCGCTGACGGAGCGGCTGCTGCAGCGACTCGCGCCTGGCGCGGGCGCGCCGCGGCGCCGCCGTCAGCGGGCGTCCTCGTCCCACCAGCGGCGCAGCCAGGCGCCGAAACGGCGGAAGCCGAGGCGCTCGACCGCGTAGGGGAACCAGGCGAGGATGACCCCGCACAGCCCCATGATGCCGATCGCCGTCACCGCGCCCAGCCCGAGCGCGGCCGCTCGCTGCGGGCTCGCGCGGTAGTGCACCGCCACGAAGGCGAACCACGCCAGCCCAGGGCCGAAGCCGATGAGCGCGGCGAGGAGGGCTCGTGTGCGCGGAGCGATCACCGACACCTGCGGAGGACGGTGAACGAAGGGATGACCCCACGGGGATTCGAACCCCGGTTACAGCCTTGAAAGGGCCGTGTCCTGGGCCTCTAGACGATGGGGTCGGGCGCCGGAAAGTAGCCGTCGGGCGTCCGGCTGTCAAAGAGTCCTGCCCTGCCGAAAGGCGCGTGGCCGCGGCCGCAGGGACCGCCAGGCGAGCAGCCTGCGCCTCACCGAGGCCGACGCAACCGGGCCCACCGCGATGGCCGCGAGTGGACGGTGAATCGCAACGCACGAGGCTCGCGCCGGCTCACGGTGTCAGGCCATGGAAAACGGCGTGGGCGGCTGTGCGCAACGCCGCCCACGCCGTTCGTAAAGCTTTGACCCCACAGGGATTCGAACCCCGGTTTCAACCCTGAGAGAGCTGCGTCCTGGGCCTCTAGACGATGGGGTCGGGGCGCTTCTACCGAATGGCACGGCGGGTGTCAAAGTGCCCGTGCGCGGTGTCCTGCCTCGCTCAGCGCCAAGGCTGCGATCTCGACCGCGGTCGGCCGCAGCCGTGATCTTGACCGCGTCGACCGCGGTCGCGGTCGCGGTCGGGCGTCGCGCGGTGCCGCTCGGGGACCGCCTGACGGACACGAGGTCGCGGGTCGGACGTCGGAACCGCGGACTGCGCGGCCGCGGGCGATGGCGAGCGCGTTGCAGCGGCGCCTGGTTCATGCCGCGCTCGCTCGCGTTCATCCTGCTCGCGCTCCTTGCCTGTGCACCCTCGCCGGCGCCCTCCGGGTCCGCGGTCGGAGCCAGCTCGGTCCGGTTCGTCACCTGGAACGTGCATGACCTCTTCGACGAGATCGACCAGCTCACGCCGCCGTCCGATGCGGACACGGTCCTCGCGCCGGCCGAGGTGGAGGCGAAGCTCCAGCGCGTCGGCGACGTCCTTCGCCGGCTCGACGCCGACGCGGTCGTGCTTCAGGAGGTGGAGAACCTCGAACTGCTCGAGCGGCTCACGCACGGCCCGCTGGCGGGGCTTGGCTATGAAGCCGCGCTCGCGGAAGGGCGCGATCCACGCGGGATCGACGTCGGCCTGCTGACGCGCCTCCCCATCGAGGCGTACCGGTCGCATCTCGCGGAGCGCGACGCCCGCGGTGGCTTCCTGTGGGCGCGCGATCTCGCCGAGGTCCGGCTCGGCGGCGCGGCACGGCCGGTCGTCCTCATCGGCGCGCACCTCGTCTCGCGGCTCGACCCCGCGAACGACGCGCGACGTGAGGAGCAGGCGGCTCGAGCTCGTCAGGTCATGGAGGTGGCGCGCGCGGGAGACAGGGACGCCTTCATCCTCCTGCTTGGTGACCTCAATGACCTCCCCGGCTCCCCATCGCTCGCCCCACTGCTCGGCGACCGGGCGATCGCGGACCTCGGCGCCGTCCTTGATCTGGCGCAAGCGTGGACCTGGACCGGAGGCGGTTCCCAGGAGCGTATCGACTACGCGCTCCTGTTCCGCGAGGACGCGGGCACGATCACCGCCGTCGCCGTCGCCGGCGGGGCGGACGTCGCGGCGGCCTCGGACCACCGGCCGCTGGTGGTGGATGTCTGGTTCCCCACCCGATCGGGCCCGTGAAGGCGTGGTCGCCTTCCCGGTCACCCGGTGCGGGGCAGACAGAACGTGCAACCCGAGGTACCATCCGCCAAAAAAAAGGTGGCTCCATGCCCAAGCCGCTACACGCCCAGTCCTCGCGCCCCTTGACGCAGGCAGAGCGCCTCGCGCGCAAGGAGTTCTTGAAGAGCGACGCCTCCAAGCTGGAGCGGCAGCTCCGGGACGTCCAGGACCAGCTCGCGAGGCTGCTGGAGGGGTGCGATCACACCGACGCGAGCGGTCGCAGCGCGGTGGTGGGTGGCCGGACGAAGGTGTGCGCCCAGTGCGGGCGCATCGTGGCCGGCCATAACGAGAAGCTCTGGGGCTGAGGCGCGCTCGCCCGGAGCAGCTCAGCCGATCTCCCACACCTTCCCGGCGCGTAGCCCGTGGCCGTCCGTAAGTTGCTGCACCCACGCGCGTCCGGTGCGGCCCTCGAACCAGGACGGGACGACCAGGTGGAACTCGCCACCCATCTGCTCGGCGGCGCTGGCGAAGAGGTGCCAGCGCGAGAGCTGACGCTCGACGTCGCTCTCGTCCGGGAGGAAGACGTCGACGAGCACGGGCCGGCTGCCGGCCCGGGCGGCGAGGCTGGGCCGGTGGCTCCGCACGGTACCGCGCACGACCTCGGGCGCGGTGAACCCGGCCACGTCGGCACGGACATCGGAATACCCCGATCGCGCCAGCACCTCGGCCATGATCTCGACGACCGCGAGCGTGCGCGGGCCGACGGCCTCGTTGTCCTCGGTGTTCGCGGACGCCCACCGCTCCGCCGCCTCTTCAGCGGGGTCGGTGCGATCCCAGTGGAGCCGCTCGCCGACGTCCCGCCAGACGCGGCCGGCCTCTGCGTGCGCGAGCCGCCCGAGCCGGCGCGCCTCCTTCGCCATCCGGGCGCCGAGGACGCCGGCTGCCTCCCGCACCCTTCGCCCGATTTCGAACCCCATCCCGCCTCCGCTCCCGCCCGACAGGAAACAGCCGGCGCGAGCGGAACTCTGCCAGGGCGGGCTGACATCGCCCCCGAACCACCTCGAGGGTGGGCCTCGGGGGTGGACGGTCGGGTCGCGTCGGGGCGCGGACCTGGACGGCGGCACGAACGACTCGGCGAGGCGCGGGGTGTCAGAGGGGCGCGCTAGGAGGACGCGCTGCCTGGAGATCGTCTCGGTGAGGAGGAGCGCATGCATTCGCGCGATACGGCGGAGCAGCGGAAGCGGATCACGGCGGACCCTGTGCGGCGGCGCATGACCTACTTGCCCAGGATCGACGGCGTGACGTTCCGGTGCGAGGCGTGCGGCGCCGACCTGCACGACCTGCGCAGCGTGTTCCTCGCTCACCGCAGCGGCGCGGGCTGGCGTATCGAGTGCGCCCAGCACGAGGACGCCGAGCGGCAGGTGGACGGCGGGACGCTCTTCGGCGGCGGGCTGAACGCGCTCGAGATCTACGCCGAGCTGGCGCGCACGCGCGGCTTCGATCCGGCCGACCTGTTCAAGGCGTTCCTGCGGCTCCGCGCTCAGGCGAGCGGGATCTTCGTCCCCCCGGAGCCGCCCGCGCGCGCCGCGGGTCGCTGAGCCCTACTTACCGCACATGCGCGAGAGGGCGGCGCTGAAGCTCTCGACGTCGAAC
Source organism: Anaeromyxobacteraceae bacterium (assembly GCA_035538735.1). Lineage (GTDB taxonomy): Bacteria > Myxococcota > Myxococcia > Myxococcales > Anaeromyxobacteraceae > Anaeromyxobacter_A. The sequence continues at coordinate 25,234 of DATLJU010000092.1, forward strand.
GGCTTGGCCAGGAACTCGTCCGGCGCGGCGACGAGCTGGAACTCGCCTGGCCGCATTCCGGTCATGGCGGCGACTGGAATGCGCGCAAGGCGCGGATCGGACTTCATCCGTCGCAGCACCTCGTTCCCCGAGATCCCTGGCATGCGGATGTCCAGGACGACGACGTCGGGCGGCGTCGGCCCCTCGATCTCTCGCAGCGCGGCCTCGCCCGAGTCGGCGGCGACGACCTGGATGCCCTGCAGCTCGAGGTACTCGGTGAGCAGCTCGAGAAGCGCACCGTCGTCGTCCACCACCAGGACGCGCCGGCACCGCAGCTCCTCTCCGAGGGACGCTTCTGCGGACATGAGGCGAGGGTGCTCACGCGAGGCGTCGGTGGGTAGCGTCGCCCGCAGGCCGGGATCTCGAGCGAGGGCCCGCATGCTCTGCCGGTGCCCGACCACCGCCTCGATCGCGCGTCGAACGAGGGCGCCCGGCGCGGTCGCGGCCATGCGCTGACCGTGTTACGCGACCGACCTCCCATGGCCCTCGACGCCGCCGAAACGACCGACGCGGGCCGCTCCGGACCTCCGGGCGCCGCGCCGGCCGCCTCGCGCCTGCGCACGGCCGCGTTCACCTCGGCGACGCTGGTCTGCTTCGCCGCGAACTCGCTCCTGTGCCGGGCGGCGCTCCGGCCGCGGCTCATCGACGCGGCCACCTTCACCTCCATCCGGCTCGCGTCCGGAGCCGCGGCGCTCGCGGTCGTCCTCGCCGTCGGGCGGCGCGCGCGCCCGCGCGGCGGCAGCACGGGGTCGGCCATCGCGTTGTTCCTCTATGCAGCCGCGTTCTCGCTCGCCTACGGGCGCATCGGCGCGGGCATCGGCGCGCTGCTCCTCTTCGGCGCGGTGCAGGTCACGATGATCGGGTGGAGCGTCGCGCGCGGTGTCCGGCCGGGCGCCGTCCAGTGGCTCGGGATCGCGGTTGCGCTCGGTGGCCTCGCCTACCTCGGGCTCCCGGGCGCGAGCGCGCCCGATCCGATCGGCTCGCTGCTCATGATCGCAGCCGGGGCCGCCTGGGGTGCCTACTCGCTGCGCGGGCGCTCCGCGCGTGATCCGCTCGCCGCGAACGCCGACAACTTCCTGCGCGCCCTGCCGTTCACGCTCGCGCTCGTCGTCGCGCTCCTGCGCGACCTCGCTGCGACGGGCACGGGCGTCCTGCTCGCGGCCGCGTCGGGTGCGCTCGCATCCGGCGGAGGGTACAGCCTCTGGTACGCGGTCGTACCCACCTTGGGGGCGACCCGCGCGGCCGCCATCCAGCTCGCGGTGCCAGCGCTGGCTGGTCTCGGCGCCACGGTGTTCCTGGGCGAGCGGCTCACGCCCCGCATCGCGATCTCGGGGGCGGCGATCCTGGCGGGCATCGCGCTCACGCTCCGCCGGCGATGAGGCGGACGGGCGGAGCAGGAGCGGGCAGGAGTCCTCGGGCCATCTCGACGGACGACGTCGTGAGGGGCCTCGCGCCTGGCCGTGAAGGGGGAACTCTCAAGGCAGCCGGCCGCTCTCCCGCCCGGGCAGTAGCCTGCGGACCCTACGAACACAGATTCACCCATCGTGGGATTGAAGGACGAGCTCGCCATCGACGCACCCCAGACCGCGCGCGCCCTGGCCGACGCGATCAGGGACCAGGTGCTCGGGACCCTGCGCCGGCGGGGCGTCGTCGTCGGGCTCTCGGGGGGCGTGGACAGCTCGGTCGTCGCCGCGCTCTGCCGCCGCGCGCTCGGCCCCGATCGCGTCCTCGCGCTCCTCATGCCGGAGCGGGCCGGGGAAGACGATGCCCTCCGCCTCGGGCGGCTGGTCGCGGAGCAGCTCGGGATCCCCTATCAGGTCGAGGTGATCGGCCCCGCGCTCGAGGCGATCGGCTGCTACCGGAGGCAAGCGCAGGCGATCCAGCGAGTCGTCCCGGAGTACGACGAGCGGTGGGCCTGCAAGCTCGTCCTCGGCCACGGCGCCCGCGGGCTCGCCGTGTACGATCTGACGCTCCGGAGCCCCGACGGAACGCTCCGATCGGTTCGCCTCCCGGCCGACGTCCTGCTCGAGATCGTCGCGGCGACGAACTTCAAGCAGCGCACTCGCAAGATGCTCGAGTACCACCATGCGGACCGGCTCCGGTACGCCGTGGCCGGCACGCCCAACCGCCTCGAATACGACCAGGGCTTCTTCGTGAAGAACGGGGACGGGGCCGCCGACCTGAAGCCGATCGCGCACCTGTACAAGACGCAGGTCTATGCGCTCGCCGAGCACCTCGGCGTTCCGGAGGAGATCCGAACGCGGCCGCCCACCACCGAGACCTACTCGCTGCCGCAGACGCAGGAGGAGTTCTTCTTCGGAGTGCCGCTCGCCACGCTCGACCTGGGCCTCTACGCGCACGACCACGGAGTGTCGCCGCAGGTGCTCGCGGAGGAGGCCGGCCTCACGCCGGCGGCGACGCACGCGGTCTATCGCGAGATCGAGGCGAGACGGCGCACGAGCGCGTACCTCCACGCAGCGCCGCTCCTGGTCGAGGGCGGGAGGGGTGGCTGAGCCGTGTGCGGGATCGCAGGTCATGTCGCGCTCGGCGGATGGGGGGACCCGCCCGACCCCGATGGACTCGCGCGGATGATGGACGCGCTCGCGCACCGGGGACCCGATGGCTCGGGCACGTATCGCGACGACATTGCCGGGCTCGCCCACACGCGGCTCGCGATCGTCGACCCGGCGCTCGGGGCGCAGCCGTTGTCGAACGCGGCCGGCACCCTCTGGGTCGTCTTCAACGGCGAGATCTTCAACCACGTCGAGCTGCGGCAGGAGCTCGAGCGGCTCGGGCACCGGTTCCGAACGCGCTGCGACACCGAGGTCCTCGTGGCTGCGTACGAGGCCTGGGGGGAGGCGGCCCTGGCGCGGTTCAACGGCCAGTGGGCGTTCGCGCTCTGGGACGCCCCGCGACGCCGCCTCACGCTCGCGCGCGATCCGTTCGGGATCCTGCCGCTCTACTTCTGTGAGCACCGCGGCCGGGTCTGGTTCGCGAGCGAGGTGAAGGCGCTCTTCGCCGGCGCCCCGGAGCTGTCCCGGGAGCTCGATCCGCAGGGCTTGGCCCAGGTGTTCACGTTCTGGACCCCCGTCCCGCCCCGGACCGTCTTCCGCGGCGTCTGCGAGGTGGAGCCGGGCCACGTGCGCGTCTATGACGCGGCGGGCGTCTCGGATCGCTGCTACGCGCCGCTCCGGTTCCCGCCCGAGGTCGAGCCGTTTCGCGGTACGGTCGAGGACGCGGCGGAAGCGGTCCGCGCGGCCCTGCGGCGCGCCACCGCGCTGCGAGCGCTGCGCGCCGACGTGCCGGTGGGGAGCTACCTCTCGGGCGGGCTGGACAGCACGCTCGTCGCCGCGCTGGCAGCCGAGGCGCGCGGCGGGCGGCTCGACACGTTCTCGCTCGGCTTCGAAGACCGCGAGTACGACGAGACGGCCTTCCAGCAGGTGGCGGTGCGGCGGATCGGGTCGGCGCACCACGCCACCGCGATCGACGCCGACGCGATCGCGCGCGCGCTGCCGGACGTGGTCCGACATGCGGAGCGACCGATCCTTCGCACCGCGCCAGCGCCGCTCCATCTGCTCTCCGCGTCCGTTCGTCGCGCCGGCTACAAGGTCGTCTTGACGGGCGAGGGTGCCGACGAGGTGTTCGCGGGGTACGACTTGTTCCGCGAGGGGAAGGTGCGCCGGTTCTGGGCGCGCGCACCCGAATCGCGGCTGCGGCCGCGACTCCTCGAGCGGCTCTACCCGTACCTCGAGCGCTCGCCGGTCGCCCGGCGCGCGATGTCCGAGCGATTCTTCGGACGCGACCTGGCGCGGTACCGCGACCCGGGCTTCGCGCACGCCACGCGCTGGAACACCACCCGCGCCGTGCAGCGTCTGTTCTCGCCCGACCTGCGCGCGGAGATCGCGCAGTACGACCCGGCTGCCGAGCTCGTCTCGTCGCTGCCCGCGAGCTTCGCCGCATGGGACCCGCTGGCGCAGGACCAGTATCTCGAGGTGCGGACGCTTCTCTCCGGGTACCTGCTGTCGGCACAAGGCGACCGGCAGCTCATGGCCCACTCCGTCGAGGGGCGGTTCCCATTCCTCGACCCCGAGGTGGTGGCGCTCGCCTGCGCGCTGCCGGCTCACCACAAGCTCCGACGGCTCGAGGAGAAGCACGTCCTGAAGCGCGCCGCGGACGGGCTCGTGCCGGACGCCATCCGTGCCCGACCGAAGCAACCCTACCGCGCGCCCGACGCCGGAGCGTTCGTGTCGGACGGATGTCCGGCGTGGGTCCGCGACGCGCTCGCGCCGCGAGCGCTCGCAGCGGCGGGAATCTTCGACCTGGCCGCGGTGGACCAGCTCTGGCAGAAGTGCCGCCGCACCCGCGCGGGCCAGCGCTTCTCCAACTCCGACAACATGGCGCTCGTCGGCGTCCTGTCGACGCAGCTCCTCCATTCCGAGATCGTCGCGGCGCCGCCCGCGCGCGCCGCGCCCAGCCCCGATTCAGCTGATTGGAGCGGGATTCCAAGCTCCTCGGCCGTGTCGAGCGCCCGCTTCACGTTCTTGCGGTCGAGGGGCGACTGATAGCGAGACCGGTACACGCTCCGAGCGAAGCCCAGGTAGGTGATGCGGGTGACGTGCTCGCGTCCATGCGCCGCGCGAGCAGGACGATGAGCCAGAGCGGCTCGGGCTTCAGGCGCCGCTGGCCCTCGTGCCGGTTCGCTCGAGCCCTGACGGGTCGGCCGGCGCGAGCCGCGGGGCGCTACCGCGCCGCGTGCCGTCATCACTGAGGGTCAATGTCAGCCGGTCGGGGCTCCGCCCGTGTCGATGCAGGCGAGCGCCTGCGCGACATAGCCGTGGAACGGCTGCGTCGTCGATGGGACCGAGGCGGTCGCGGCGTTACCCACCACCAGGTGATGAGTTGGCGGACGTTTTCTGCACTGCGAAGGCGACGTCTACGGGTCGCTTCCCACACCGGGTCGCTTCCCTTTCGGGGATCGCCACATTAAGTCGCGCGCCGCCGACCGGTGGTGTGGCCACGCTGCGTTCGTGCGATCCCCATTCCTCCACGAGTGGGCGCTGGCCCACGCGGAGCACCGGCCCGAGGCGACCGCGGTGTCGACGCCTACGGTCCGGCTCTCCTATGGCGACCTGGCCGCACGGGTGCGTGCGCTTGCGAGCCACCTCGCCGCGAGCGGGATCGGCCGTGGCGACCGGGTGCTGCTGGCGCTACCGAACTCGCCGGGGACGGTCATCGCCGGGCTCGCGATCACCCTCGTCGGAGCCACATCCGTCGAGGTCAACCGCGAGTGGCGGGAGGACGTTCTCGCCGGGGTCGTGGCGCAGAGCCGCCCGAGGCAGGCGGTGATCTGGGGGCGCGACGCCAAGGCCTGGGCGAGCGTATGCGCGCGCCAGCCGCTCGACCGGCTCTGGGTCGTGCACCCCGGGCCGCTTTCGGAGTCGATGCATAGCGTCCTCGGGGGCACGCCGGCAGGGCACGTGCTCGAGGATGGCCGGATGGGCCCGGGGATGGGCTCCGCCCCGCCGGCTCCGTCACGAGAGCTCGACCCCGGGCAGCCCGCGCTCATCCTCTACACCTCCGGCTCCACGGGGACGCCGCGAGGCGTCGTCCAGACGTTCCGCAACGTCGATGCGAACACCCGCTCCATCGTGCAGTACCTGACGCTCGGCGCCGACGATCGCGCCATGCTCGTCCTGCCCCTCTACTACTGCTACGGGCGGAGCGTGCTGCAGACGCACCTGTTCGCGGGCGGCTCGGTCTTCCTCGACAACCGCTTCGCGTTCCCGCGCGTGGTCCTCGAGACGCTCGCCTCGGAGCAGTGTACCGGCTTCGCCGGCGTCCCCTTCGCCTTCGAGACGATCCGGCGGCAGGTGGACCTCTCGACGATCCGCTTCCCGCAGCTTCGCTACCTAACGCAGGCAGGGGGGGCGATGGCCCCGGAGACCATCGCGTGGGTCCGCAAGGCGTTCCACCCCGCCCAGCTGTTCGTCATGTACGGCCAGACGGAGGCCACCGCGCGGCTCAGTTACCTACCGCCGGACCGGGCCGAGGAGAAGCCCGGCTCGATTGGTGTCCCGATCCCCGGCGTGGAGCTGTTCGTGGTCGACGAGGCCGGGCGCGAGCTCCCGGCGGGCGAGATCGGCCACCTCGTCGCCCGCGGCGACAACGTGACGCCCGGCTACCTCGCCGAGCCGGCGGATACCGCGGCCATTCTGCGCGACGGCTGGCTCTGGACCGGCGACCTCGCCTCCCGCGACGCGGACGGCTTCCTGTTCCACCATGGCCGCTCGAAGGAGATCCTCAAGATCGGCGGGCACCGGGTGAGCCCGATCGAGATCGAGCACGTCGTGGCGGAGCACCCGGACGTCGCCGAGGCGGCGGTTATCGGGGTGAAGCACGCCCTGAAGGGCGAGGTCTCCGCGGCGTTTGTCGTCCCGAAGCCGGGGCGCAGCCCTACCATGGACGACCTGCAGCGCTTCTGCCGGGAGCACCTGCCTGCCTACATGGTGCCGGTCTTGTTCACGATGGTCGACGCGCTGCCGAGAAACGAGGCGGGGAAGCTAATGCGAGCGCGGCTGCTCCCGCGCGAGGACTCGCGCTGAGCGCCGTCGCGCTCGCGGAAAGGTTCCGGGGGGGGGGAGCCGATGGACAAGGAGACGACGGCGATCGTGATCAGGCCGGCGGAGCCCCGCGACGCGGGCTCCCCTGGCCGATCTCCATTACGCCTGCTCCCTGGCGCAGCCCGGCGCGTTCATGCATCGGCTTGGGCGGAGGTTCTTCGTCGCGTTCTACCGGGTCCTGCTCCGCGAGCGCACGACCGTGATCCTGGTCGCCGATGCGGGGGCTGACGGGCTCGTGGGGCTCGTGTCGGCCACCCTGGAGTCGAAGCGACAGCTCGCGGCGATCCGACGAGGGCGCCTCATGCTCCTCCTCGCCACGCTCCCCGCGCTGATCCGGACCCCGAGCCTGCTGCGGGAGGTGCTAGTCAGGGAGAGATCCCTGTCGGGCGCGCGGCGAGAAGTACGTCGTCTCCTCTGGTCCGCGGATCGGCTACTGGGGCTGGTTGCCGGGATACCCTTCCCACGGGCGCTCCACCTCGCTCATCAAGGAGGTCCTGCAGCGCCTGGAGCTCCTGGGTGCGAGCAGGGTGAGCCGCGAGACCGATCGCTTGAACAGAAGGTGGAGGTGACGCCTCGGTTCCTGGGAGCGCGCGCGGTCAAGGTCCTGACGACGCGGGACGGCAAGGAGCGAACCCTCCTTGAGTACGTGCTGAGCCCGAAGGTCAGTCAGCACGCTACGTGACGACGTCGCGCCACCGCACGCCGCTCAGCTCCTCGGAGAGTTCCCACAGCCTCGCAGCCGCCTCGACGTCGTACGAGGCGTCGGACGCTCTCTTCTCCTTGCAAGCGGAGAAGTACCTCCCGGAGACGCCGTTCAGCTCCGGCGCCGTGGCGACGTAGAGCGAGGTCCTGGCCCCTTCCGCGGGGGAGAGCATGCTGCGGCGCAGGAGATTGCGAACGCGAGTCTTCATCCATCCGTTGTTCCCGCCGAGATTGGTGGCCACCACGCCGGGGTGAACGGCGTTCGCCGTAACGCGCGTGCCCTGCAGACGCCGGGCAAGCCCGTTCGTGAACAGCACGTTCGCGAGCTTGGACCGGGCGTAGGCCTCGAGGCGGTCGTACCGGCGCGTGCTCTGGACGTCGTCGAGGTCCAGCGTGGCTGTCCGGTGGGCGTCGGACGCCACGTTGACGACGCGCGCCGCCGGGCTCCGCGTCAGCGCGCCCATGAGCCGCAGCGTGAGGCCGAAGGGAGCGAGGTGGTTCAGCGCGAGGTTCATCTCGATCCCGTCGGTCGACGTCTCCCGGCGCCCGAAATAAGCACCGGCGTTGTTGACGAGCACGTCGACCCATGGAACCAGGCGCAGGATCTCCTCGGCCGCGCTCCGGATCTCCGCGCGGGAAGAGAGGTCCGCGACGACCAGGTGCGCCTTCCCGGTCCCGATGGAGCGCGCCACTCGGCTCGCGAAGCGGTGGCCCTTGTCGGCGTTCCGCGCGACGAGGATGACGGTGCCACCAAGGCGGCCCAGGCCGAGCGCAGTCTCGGCGCCGATGCCCGAGGTGGCTCCTGTCACGACGGAGATCGGGCCGTTCGCCGAGGCCGAGGCACCACCGCCCGGGCTCGCCGCGCAGGCTTCCGCGAACGGACGGGCAGGACGGGAAGCCTGCGCCATGGGCGAGTCCTCCAAGGGCGGAGTCCGTAATCTGGGTTGGTCTGGCCCCTAGGCTACTCCCCTGGCGGGCGGAACCTTGCCTGTCTCCCCGAGGGTTGGCAGCAGCAGCCATCCTCCAAGGCCGGGGCATCCCAATGACGAGGCGGTACGTGCGCATGCTGGTGGCTCACGCTCTCTCCAGCGTCGCTGACGGGGAAGGCGAGCCGAGGACGATGTGCTGGGCGCTACCCTGGACCGGCGCCTCAAGACGAGGCTCCCGATGCAGCTGGCGTGGGACTTCAGGCGCGCCGAGGCGGCGGCGGAACACGCTCGCCTTGTTACCGGTACAGAAATCGTGAGGGGTGACGGGGGAGTCTGAGTGGGGCGCGAGGGACTCGAACCCTCAGCCTACGGCTTAAAAGGCCGCAGCTCTACCGTTGAGCTAGCGCCCCCAAGGTCCTGTTCTTGCCGCCGGAACCGCCGGGTCTGCGCGGCGACCCCCTTCTGCTTCAGGCCTATTCTTGCCCCAATTGTACCGGCTTTCGCCAGCGAGATGACCTCTTCCGGCTGACGACAGAGGTCGACGTCGAGCAGCCGCCGATCCGTGTCGCGGACGGCGTCGGGCCGGACTCTGATACCACAGCTCGGTCGGCAGCTTGCCCCTGTCTCCCGGGGGGAGCCGATCAGCGGGCTAGCGGATCGCGCTCGTCGCCGGAGGGTGCCGCGTCGGAACGGAACGCCTCGACGCCCGACGTGCGGCCGGGCGCGAGGCGCGCCATGGGAAACCCGAGCCTCGCGTTGTCCTCGGAGACGACGGCGTTAGTCCGCCGGAGCACCTGCGTCACAGTCCTCATCAAGATGCGGAGGTCGAGCGCGGACGATCGATGGGCCACGTACCACACGTCGAGGCGAAGCCGCTCTCGGAAGGGGAGCACGTTGCGGCCGTGGACAGCGGCCCACCCTGTGATGCCGGGGCGCACGTCGTGTCGCCGCCGCTCCTCGGGCGTGTACTCCTCGAGGTACTCCGGGAGGAGCGGCCGCGGTCCGACGAGGCTCATGTCACCGCGGATCACGTTCCAGAGCTCGGGCAGCTCGTCGAGGCTGCTCGTCCGCAGGAACCGCCCGAGCCGGGTGACGCGCTCGTCGTTCGTGCGAAACCAGACCTCCCCTGGACACGGCTCCCGCATCGTCCTGAACTTCAGGATGGTGAACGGTCGCTCGCGCAGGCCGATCCGCGTCTGGCGGAACAGGATCGGCGATCCCAACGTCGCTCGAATCGCCACCGCGATCGCGCCGAGCAGCGGCGCGAGCGCGATCAGGGTTGCGGCGGCGACGACGACGTCGAGTGCCCGCTTCGTCGCGTCGCACCATGGGCTGGGCTTGCGCGACCATCTGAACTCGCCCATGCGGTCGGTCACCTCACTCGTGCGCCGAGGCGGTACGTGTCTCGTCCCACGCCCGCTACCCGGTGCTCTGCCGGAACGCGAGCTCTGCGCCCGCGTCCTCCAGGCCCCGCACGCGGCCCCGCGTGGGGTCGCCATCCGACGGGCCGGACTCCGCGAGCCGCTCCAGGAAGATCCGCTGCTTCTCGAGGATCGCGTTGCGATCTCGCTGGCCGATCTTGCGGAGAGGGTCCCCCGCATATACGCCCCACGCCGGCAGGTCGCGGCGAACGACGGTGCTCGCCGACACGGCGGCGCCCTCGCCGATGGTGACACCGGGGAAGATCACGACATTCGTCCCGACGATGGCGTGCTCACGGATCGTCACGTGCGACACTGCGTAGTTGGTGAACTCGCGTGGGATCGTCGGGTTGGTGAGGTATGGCCCTCGGTAGTCGTCGGTCCCGGTGATGACGCGGCAACCCGCGCTCAGCCCGGCGAAGTCCTCCAGGACGAACTCCCCTCCACCGATGATGCTCACGAACGAGCAGACGTGGACGAAGCGTCCGAGGCGGCAGCTCTTTCCGGCGTTGATGAACACGAAGTCGTCGATCTGCGAATAGTCACCGATCGAGAAGTTGTCGTCCTTCCGAACGATCTTGACCCAGGGGTGGATCTTCGCGCTTGCGGCAATCGTCATCTCGCCTCTCCTTCCACGATCCGTCGGAGCCCTCCGGCGGAGCCACGGCGCGATCCGCCGCCCCTTGCCTGGTCAGGACCCCACCCTGCGTAGCGCCTCATCGGCGCGTTCGTCGGTCCCCGTGCGCCGCGCGACGAAGGCGCTCATCCGGGCGATGGTCTCGAAGTTCTCGGGGATGATCTCGGTGTCCGCGATCGCGATCTCGAACCTCGATTCGAGGAACGTCACCACCTCGACCAGGCCCGTCGAGTCGAGAATCCCCGAGTCGAGCAGCGAGTTGTCGTCCCCGACGCCGTCGCGCACCCAGAAGTTCCTCTCGATGAACTCGCGCAGCACTACCCGGATGTCCATGGCTCCCTCCCTCACTTGAGGTCCATCTCCGGTACTCCAGCATCTAGAGCAGGACCTCGGGCGGCAATCGCACCGTGCGGCGCGCGCTCGCCGGATTCTGCTTCCAGCGCAGGGCCTATCACCTCGACCCGGTAGCGAATCGCGAGCTGGTCTGCGACCTGGCGGCCGAGCCGCAGCGCGTTGTCCTCGCCGGCGCGCTCCGGCGTCTGGCGTTCGTCGAGGACGAGCGCGTCCTTGAGGGCCATACCCTCGCGAATCTGCCGTTGGCCCGGCCCCTAGGCTACTCCCCTCACGGGCGGAAACTCGCCTGACTTCCGAGGGCTGGTCCGTTTGAGCGGGTGGAGAAGTCAGGAGCGCTGCGTCACGGACAGTAATAGGTCGCAACTCTACCGTTGAGCTAGCGCCCCGTCGTCCCGGCGGCACACACGCATAGCCATCCGCGGTCCAGCGTCCCCTGTCCTCCCGACCCTCCCGGCGCCGCCCCGTCTCGAGTGAAGCGGCGCCACGCGGCCATGCGCATGATGCGCTGGGCGAGGCCGGGCGGGAATACGCCCGGAGCGGACGCCGCAAGGGGCTGGCGGTGACACGCGTCGACTATCACCTCCACACCTCGCGCTCGTACGACGGGAGCGCCGCCCCGCAGGAGGTGCTCGAGGCGGCGCGGCGCGCGGGCCTCACTACGCTCTGCGTCACCGACCACGATACGATCGACGGGGCAGTCGCGCTGCGCGCGCTCGCGGGTGGCGAGCTCGAGGTCGTGGTCGGGTGTGAGTTCACCTGCGTCGACGGCTCGCACGTGGTCGGTCTCGGCCTGCAGTCGATGATCCCCGAGCGGCGCATCGTCTCTCTCATGGACCGCATCCACGCGCAGGGCGGGCTCGTCCTGCTGCCGCACCTGTTCCGGCGAGGAAGCGGGGTGTTCCGGCGCGAGCTGCGTCGAACGGACGCCTTCGTCGAGGAGGTCCTCGCCCGGGCCGACCTCGTCGAGTGCTTCAACGGCCGCGACACGTTCGATCACAACGCGCAGAGCCGCGCGTTCGCGGCCGGGCACGGCCTGGCCAGCGTGGCGAGCAGTGACGCCCACCGGGCCGCCGAGATCGGGTCGGTCTTCGTCGAATACGACCGGCCCGAGCCGCTCCACGGCCGATCGCCGCGCCGGATCTGGCATCCGCCACAGCGCGAGCTCCACGAGCACCCGCTCAAGCGCGCCGCGATGGAGCTGTATCACCGGCACGCCGCCGCGCTCCCGCCCTTCGTGCGCGCCGGCTACCGCGCGGTCCGGGCGCGCCTCGCGCTCGACGATGTAGCGCGTGGCCGGCGGCCCCCTGTGCTCCAGTACCGGCTCGGGGTGGCGGAAGGAGAGGATCGGGATGCCCGGCACGGTTGAGCGTGGGCGAGCCTTGCAGCTCACCGTCAAGCGAGCGCTCGACGTGGTGGGCTCCGCGGCCCTGCTGACGGCCCTCTCGCCGGTGATGCTCCTCGTCGCCGCAGCGGTGAAGGCGGATTCGAGGGGCGGCGTCATCTTCCGCCAGCAGCGGATCGGGCGCGGCGGGCGGGAGTTCACGATCTACAAGTTCCGGACGATGGTCGAGGA